>NZ_JBVJHR010000027.1:64705-138660 GCF_055586705.1 Sphaerisporangium sp. NPDC049457
GGGGGGAAAGAGGGGCCTGAAAGAAGCGACACCCCCAACACCCCCCCCCCCCCCCCTCCCCCCCCCCGCCCCCCCCCCCCCCCCCCCCCCCCCTCCGGGGTGGTGTGGTCCTCGCGTGACGGGCTGAACTGGACGGCGCGCAAGCGGGTGATCCCCGAGGGCGCCCGCTCGGCGAACCTGCGCAGGGTGGTCCTGCACGACCAGCGCATCGTGGCGGTGGGCGGAGCGACCAACGACAAGGGGGTGGAGCAGCCGTTCGCGGCCGTCTCCACCGACGACGGCGTCACCTGGCGCTACTCGTGGCTGCCGGCCGGCGCGCCGGCGAGCGTGCTGGACCTGGCCGACTCCAAGGACGGCCTGGTGGCCGTCGGCTCTTACGGGCCGCCCGCCACCGGGGACAGCACGGTCTGGACGTCACCGGACGGCGGCGACTGGCAGCGGCACACGCTGACCGGTGACGGCATGACCGGTGACGGCGCTCAGTGGCTCGGCGCCATCGCCGTCATCGGCGACCGCGTCGTCGCCGTCGGCCGCTCGACCACCTACACCTCCGACCACCTGACCCTATGGCGCACCTCCTTCAGTCGCTGACCCCCACCCCGCCTCAGAGTTCATTGCAAGGACGGAAGGCATCTGGCGGAGGTGAGTGGTCGCTGGGCCGGCTGCCGGACGTGCGGGGACGGTTCGGCCGGGCGGGCTGGGCGGGGGGCTGGGGTTCGGGTTCGGGTGGGAGTACTCGCCAGGTGATCAGGACGTCCAGCAGGCCTGGGGTGAGGGAGAGCGCCGTCGTGCCGTCTGGGGTGAACCAGCCGACGGCGGAGGCGTCGTCGCCTGCTCGGGGGGTGCCCTGGCGGGCGGTCGCGAAGTAGTCGTGGATCTCGTACACCACCCCGTCCGGGCCGGGACGCTCGACGGTGCCCGCCAGGGCGCCGACGGACACCACCAGGCCCGTCTCTTCGAGCAGTTCGCGCCGCAGCGCGCGGGCGTCGGACTCGCCGGGCTCCACCCTGCCGCCGGGCAGGGACCACAGCCCTTCGCCGGGCGGCCGCCCGCGGCGGACGAGCAGCAGCCGGCCTTCGCCGTCGATCACGACCCCGCCTACGCACCTCACGCGCATGTGCCAAGATTACGCCGGGATAACGGGATGGCCCTTGACTTCTCCGCGCCGACGGAAGCACCGTGGGTAATTGTGAGAGCCCCGCCCACCTGCCCTCGGTGTTTCGGCGCGCTACGCCCGCCAAGCGCGTGGTCGAGCGCCTGGCGTTGCGGCGTGCACGGCGCCGTCCTGCCCTTCTACACCAGACGCCCCTCCAGTGAGGCGCTGCAGGTGATCAGCAGAGATTCGCGGGTGCCGTTCTGGCTGCCGTGGCCGCTGCCGCCGGGATGGCTGGTCACCGGCTTCGGTGACGCGGGGGACGAGCGCACGGGCACCCGCGCGGGGGTGGTGGCCTGCTCGGGACCCTCGGTCACCCACGGGCCCGCCGACCTGCTGATCGTCGCCGAGGAGCCTGGCATGGGCCTCGGCGCGGCGTTCGCCGGCCTCGACGGTCCCGATCCGGGGCCGGGGTTCGACGCCGGGCCGCCGAACGCCAAGGTCGAGGCGCTCGGGCATCCCACGGCGCTGTGGTGGGTCGAGGGCCTGCCCGATCGCGCCGTCTATGTCGGCGAGGCGATGGGCGACTGGCTGTGGGTCATCGCCTGGCCTGCCGAGGCGGGATGCCTGGTCGCGCTCACCCAGCTCTCGCTCCGCGACCTGCGCGAACACGACCAGCAGCTCGACCTGCCCTACGGGGCCTTCTCACCTCGCCTCGGCGAGGAGCCGTGACGCGCCGGCCGTGGTGACGGCGGCCGATCGCGGCGGCGGACCGCGAAGCGGACCGGCGGGCGAGTCCCATTCTCCGGCAATGCGTTCCCGTTAGTATCGAGACGGGCACGAGTGTTCGGTAAGGTCGTGGCCGTGACAGCGCGTATCGAGCGAGTGGTGACCGAAGGCGTCGTGACGATCGACGGCGCCGAGCACAAGGTCGAGAACAACACCTGGATCATCGGCGATGACGAGGAGGTCATCGTCATCGACCCCGCGCGCGACGCGGAGACGATCCTTTCGAGTGTGGGCGACCGCGAGATCCTCGCCGTCGTGTGCACCCACGGCCTGCCCGAGCACGTGGCCGGGGCCATCGAGGTGGCGGCGCGCGACGAGGCGGTCGTCGCGCTCAACCGCAAAGACCGCCAGCTCTGGCGTGAGACGTGGCCGGAGACCTACCCCGACATCGACATGGAGGACGAAGGCATCTTCGGCGTCGCCGATGTCGAGCTGGAGGTCATGACCACGCCCGGCGTCACGCAGGGCGGCGTCTCGCTGTACGTGGAGGCGCTCGAGGCGGTCTTCACCGGCAAGACCCTGCTGGCCGACGGGCCGGGCAAGCTCGAAGGCGAGTATCCCGCCCTGGCCGACCAGCTCACGGCGATCGGCGAGCGGCTGTTCACGCTGCCGCCCGAGACCCGGGTGCTGCCCGCCCACGGTGAGGAGACCACCATCGGCGAGCAGGAGCCGCACTTCGACGACTGGCTCGCCGGGTCGCTCACCCGCGGCGCCGACGACGATGACGAGGTCGTCGAGGGGCCGCTGGCCGACGGCACGCGCGTTTCGGGGATCAAGCTCAGTTTCGACGAGTGACGTGCTGCAACTCGGCCTTGAAGGCATGCCCCGGCGGCTGTACTCCTGCACGCCGTCGCGGCTGAACACCTGGCTCGACTGCCGGCGTCGCTACCGCTTCACCTACCTCGACCGTCCGGCGCCGCAGAAGGGCCCGCCGTGGGCGCACAACAGCGTCGGCGCCTCGGTCCACAACGCGCTGGCCGGGTGGTGGCGCGAGCCGTACGAGCGCAGAACCCCCGCCATGGCGGGGATCCTGCTCACCAAGGGCTGGATCACCGAGGGCTTCCGCGACCAGGAGCAGTCCACGCTGTGGCGCGACCGCGCGAGGGCCATGGTGTCCGGCTACACCAGCACGCTCGACCCGTCCGACGACCCGGTCGGCGTCGAGCGCACGGTCGCGACCCGCACGGCGGTGATCGCGGTGTCCGGGCGCGTCGACCGCATCGACCGGCGCGGCGACGAGCTGGTCATCGTCGACTACAAGACCGGCCGGCGCCCGCTGACCGAGGACGACGCCCGATCTTCGCTCGCGCTGGCGATCTACGCCGTGGCGTCCTCGCGCGTGCTGCACCGCTCGTGTCACAAGGTCGAGTTGCATCACGTGCCGACGGGCGAGATCGTCGCCTGGGAGCACACGGACGAGTCGCTCGGCCGTCACCTGCGCCGGGCCGAGGAGATCGCCGTAGAGGCCTCCGAGGCCGACGAGCGCTACCGGGAGTGGAAGGCCGCCGCAGCCACGACCCGACGGCCCTCCGCTGACGCGGGCGGCGCGCCGGTCGCCGTGCCGCCGGAGGTCGACGCGAGCTTCCCTCCGCGTCCGGGGCCGGTCTGCTCGTGGTGCGACTACCGGCGCCATTGCCCCGAGGGCCAGGCCGCGGGCTCCCCGCGCCAGCCGTGGGACGCCTTAGCCGACCCAGTCTGACCGCGTCCGACCCTGTCCGGCCCCGTCTGACACCTTCGCGGCCCGCGCTCTGACCTGCCCTGGCCCCCGCCTGACGGTGGCGGGGGGTCAGGAGGCGTGCGGGAGGTGTTGCTCCGCCTGGTTCCAGAAACGGGTGAGGGCGTGCGCGGTGGTCTCGGGGGCCTCGACGGCGGGCGAGTGCAGGGCGCCGGGGACCACGACGCACTCGGCGTCGAGCCGCTTGGCCATCTGGGCCTGGCTCGACGGCGACCAGCCGTCGTCGTGCTCGCCGTACAGCACCAGGGTGGGCACGCCGACCTCGTGGAGGTCCTCCACCCGGTCGGCGGCGCCCAGCACCTGCTCGGCCATCGCGAGCAGCCCGGTCGGCGAGTTGGCGAACAGCCGCCTGCGCAGGAAGGCGAGGATGTCGTCGGGGACGCCCGCGACGATGGCCTCCGGTTCGAGCCGGTGCGTCCACAGGTATTCCAGGCCCACCTCGGGCAGTTCGCGCAGCAGGACGCGGCACGCCTGCTCGCGGGGGCCGGTGATGCCGGAGGGGCCCGAGCTCATCAGCGTGTAGGAGGCCAGCTTGGTGGCCCCGCCGATGACGGCTTCGCGGGTCACCAGGCCGCCGAACGAGTGGCCGACCAGGTGGATGGGCTCGCCGCCGCCGACGACCGCGGCCACGTGGTCGATGTCGTCGCCGAGGGCCTCACAGGTGTAGGCCGCCGGATCGTCCGGTCCTTCGGTCTCGTACTGCCCGCGCATGTCGATCGCCACGACGCGGCGCCCGGCCTGGGCGAGCGTCTGGAAGATCGCGATGAAGTCCTCCTTGCTGCCGGTGTATCCGGGCACCAGCAAGGCGGGCCAGCGTTCGGGAACGCCGCTGACGGGCAGCGCCTCCAGCGCCGCGAACGTGCCCACGGGCGTCTCGATCCGCTGTTCGCGGACACCGGGGGGCAGGGTCAGGAATCGCGGCGTGCTCACGTGGCACCACGATACTGACGGTCCAGCACCGCAACACCGTCAAACGCTGTACGCCGGTTCCTTGGTTGACTTTCCACTCTCTCACCCGATCGGATGGCGGTTCACCGCGATCTGAGCGCGCCCGTCGAACGGCGGGCCGCCGCATGGGCGGCCCGCCGTTTCGTCGCTCGGACCCCGGTCTTCACATGCCGCCTGGTCAGCCCCTCCGGGGTCGCTGGTTCGACGGCCGCCGGCGCTGTTGGCGCTGCTCGGAGGCCGCGGAGGGGGCCACGTCATCGTCCGTCGCCAGGTCGGGCGAACGGAAGATGATCGAGAACGGAGAGGGCGGGATGATCCGCTCCGGCTCGGGGCGCGCGACGGGCGCCTCGGGGACGGCGGGCGCGGGCGGCGCCGGCGCTTCGAACTCCTGGACGTCGATCAGCGCCTCCTGTGCGACGGGCGACGTGGCGCCGCCGTCTTGGACGGTGGGAGCGGCGACCTCCGCGAGGGCCTCCGACAGGGCCGCCTTGTTCGCACCCCTGCGGGCGCGGCGCGTCGCCGGGACCTCGATGGCCTCGTCGACGGCCGGCGCGGCCACGATGGGCGCGGCGACGGCCGGCGCGGCCTCGGCCAGGGACGGCGCGGCCTCGCCGGCGATCGCCCTGCGGGACCTCGCGGCCCCCCGGCGCCGGGACACGGGCTCGCCGGTGACCAGGCCCTCGGCCGCGGTCGCGACCGGCTCGGGCGAGACCACCGGCTCGGGCGGGACCACCGCGGCCGGCGCCACGAGCTCGGCCGGCTCGGGGGCGAGGATGTCGCCCTCGAAGCCGGCGTCGCCGGCGATCACCGACTGGGCCGTGTCGGCCGTGTCGGTCATGTCGGTCATGTCGGTCATGCCGACCGTGTTGGTCATGTCGGCCGTCTGGCCGGCACGGGTGCGGCGGCGCTGGCGGTTGCGGGCCGGCCGCTCGCGGCGCTCGTCACGCTCACGCCGTTCGTCACGCTCACGCCGTTCGTCGCGGTCGCGGCGCTCGTCGCGGCGCGAGCGATGACGCCCGGTCTCGCCGAGGTCCTCGATCTGCTCGGCCTCCAGCCCCGCCCGCGACCGCTGCGCGCGCGGCAGCACGCCCTTGGTGCCCTCGGGGATGTGCAGGTCGGCGTAGACGTGCGGAGAGGTGGAGTAGGTCTCCACCGGCTCGGCGAAGTCGAGGCCGAGGGCGTTGTTGATGACCTTCCAGCGGGTGAGCTCCTCCCACTCGACGAAGGTCACCGCCACGCCCGTGCGCCCCGCCCGGCCGGTGCGGCCGATGCGGTGCACGTAGGTCTTCTCGTCCTGCGGGCAGTCGTAGTTGACGACGTGGGTGACGTCGTCGATGTCGATGCCGCGCGCCGCCACGTCGGTGGCGACCAGCACGTCGATCTTGCCGTTGCGGAAGGCGCGCAGCGCCTGCTCGCGCTGGCCCTGCCCGAGGTCGCCGTGCACGGCCGCCGCGGCGAAGCCGCGCTCCTTGAGCTGCTCGGACACCATGTCGCAGGCGCGCTTGGTCTCGCAGAACACCATCGTCAGCCCGTGGCCCTCGCACTGCAGCATGCGGCCGACGATCTCGATCTTGTCCATGCGGTGCGTGCGCCAGACGAACTGGGTCGTCTTGGAGACGTCCTCGCTGTCGGCGTCGGCGTTCTCGGCGCGCACGTGGGTCGGGCGCGACAGGTAGCGGCGCGACAGCTGGACGATCTCGCCCGGCATGGTCGCCGAGAACAGCATGGTCTGCCGCTCGGCGGGGACCAGCTTGATGATGCGCTCGATGTCGGGCAGGAAGCCCAGGTCGAGCATGCGGTCGGCCTCGTCCAGGACCAGCATCGAGATCTGGGCGAGGTCGAGGTGCTTCTGCTTCACCAGGTCGAGGAGGCGGCCGGGCGTGCCGACGATGACGTCAACGCCCTGCTTGAGCGCCTCGATCTGCGGTTCGTACGCGCGCCCGCCGTAGACGGTCAGGATGCGCGAGCCCAGCTTGCCCGCGGCGACCACGAGGTCTTCTGTGACCTGCAGGGCCAGCTCGCGGGTCGGCACGACGACCAGGCCGCGGGGCTTCTTGCGGTTCTTGCGGGGCTTGCCGACGCGCTGGAGCATCGCCACGCCGAAGGCGTAGGTCTTGCCGGTGCCGGTGCGCGCCTGGCCGATGACGTCCTGCCCGCTGATCGCGAGTGGAAGCGCCATCTCCTGAATGGGGAACGGGGAGATGATGCCCTCTGTTTCGAGGGCATCGGCGATCTCCGGTATGACTCCAAGGTCTCGGAACGTGGTCAGCTCGGCCTGCCTAGGTCTCCTGCGAAGGCGGGCTTCCGGGACCGCTGGCAGAAGCAAACTCGTGCCGGGTCCGCGCGGAAAAGCCAACCCTCATCTCGTCTCGGCGACCGCCGCGGCGTCTGGCGCGTGGGGGCTATCAGGCGATGATCTCCCTGAAGACATTCTGCGGTCGCACTCTTACAGGGCAGTGTACTCGATACCACAAGAGTGAGCCGATTTCTTGGTGTTCGACATCGTCAACGGCTGTGTCGCCGGCGGTTTCCCCTGCCGTGTCGCGGGAACGGACCGCGCCGCGAGCCCGTCCCGCGGCCGCGTCGCCGAGCCGCGGGCCGGGGACGCCGGAGCGGTCGGCCGGGGTCCACCGGCCCGGGCGATCCTCGTACTCTGCATCCATGAGTGATTCCCCTGCCGGTGTGGTCGATCTGCTCGGCGTTCTCGCCTACGCCGAACTGACCGCGTTCCTCAGGCTCGCCGAGGACGCCGCCACTCTCGCCCCCACGCTGACCGACCGCGCCGAGCTCAGCGATCTCGCCGCCGCCGAGTACGCCAACTTCCGGCTCGTGCGCGACCGGCTGTCCTCCCTCGGCGTGAATCCGGAGGAGGCCATGGCGCCGTTCGTCGCCGCCCTGGACGACTGGCACGCGCAGACCCGGCCGGGCGACTGGCTGGAGGCGCTGGTCAAGGCCTACGTCGGCACGGGCATCGCCTCCGACTTCTACCGTGAGGCCGCCCGGCACGTGGACGAGGACACCCGTCAGATCGTCAACGAGGCGCTGGCGGAGGAGGTCCGCTCGCAGTTCGTGGTCGAGCGGGTTCGCGCGGCGCTGGAGGGCAATCCCAAGCTCGGCGGCAGGCTCGCGCTGTGGGCGCGGCGCATGGTCGGCGAGGCGCTCAGCCAGGGCCACCGGGTGGCCGCCGCGCGCCCCGACCTCGCCCTGCTGCTGGTCTCCGCCGCCTCGGCGGAGGCGAACGGCGGCGCGTCCGCCGGCGGCGGCGATGCCGAGGCGGCCGCCGCCGGCGGGGCGAGGACCGAAACGGACGCCGACCTGGTGGAGATCGGGCGGCTGTTCGCCCGCCTCACCGAGGAGCACGGCAGGCGCATGGCGGCTCTCGGCCTGGTCCCCGGGCCCTGAACGCCGGGTTTCGGACTTCTGGCGGAACAGGTGCGGTGATCGAGGGGCGCGAAGTGCCCGCGCGGTTGTAGCGTGCGAACATGAGGGCCTCGCGCCGCTACGGCAGTTTCCTGATGAGATGTGGACCGAACCGCTGGACATCCCGGCCGGTGTTGCGAAGGGGGAGCGCCGGTTGCCCGGCGGTCAGCCACAAGGGGGACGATGTGCGGCCCGCACGCCGCCCCTGTGGCTGCTCGCTCCAGTCGCGAGAAGAGTGCGCGGGCCTGTAGGGCCCGCGACGGGGGTCTGCGAACAGGCCCCCGTCTCGCCACCCGCGCGCTTTGGGGAGCGCACTCCCCAAAGCGGCGGGGTCAGAGCGTGCCGCCGAAGCCGACAGGACGCGACTCGTCGCCGCCGATCTCGATGAAACCGAGCGCGGAGACCGGGACGATGATCCGCCGGCCCTTCACGTCGGTGATCGAGAAGACCCCGCGATCGGCGGCCAGGGAGTTGCGCAGCTCCTGTTCCACCTCTTCGGCGGACAGCTCGGTCTCGACGATGATCTCTCGGTGTACGGAGCGGATGCCGATCTTGATTTCCATCGGGCTCTCTCTCGGTGTCGGCGAAGCGGTGCTGATGCCATCGTCGCGCCTCGGCGGGCGGAACACCGGCGTCGATCGCGTCAAGCGAACAGCCGGCGGACGTCGATCGCTCGGGGCGAACAAAGCGAACCGAGCGAACAAAGCGAACTGAGCGAGCCGGGCGAACAGCGAGACGAGGGCTCAGGTGGTGCGGGGGAACCCGCCGATGCCGCGCCAGGCCAGGCGGGCCATCAGCTGCGTCGCGACGTCCTTGGGGATGGAGCCGTGGCTGGCCAGCCAGTAGCGCGCGCTCACCTCGGCCATGCCGACCAGGCCGACGCCGAGCAGGTGCGCCTCGTCGCTGGAGCAGCCGGTGTCCTCCTGGATGACCTGGCTGATCATCTCGGCGCTCTCGCGCAGAGAGCGCTCCATGCGCTGGCGCACCGGCGCGACGTTGCGCAGGTCGGACTCGAAGACCAGGCGGAAGGCCTCGCCCTGGCTGGAGACGAAGTCGAAGAACGCGCCGATGGCGGCGTGGACGCGCTGCTTGTTGTCGGTCGTGGAGGCGAGCGCCTCGCGGCAGCGGTTGGCCATGTCGTCGACGTGCAGGTCGAGTAGCGCCAGATAGAGCTCAAGCTTGCCCGGGAAGTGCTGGTAGAGCACCGGCTTGCTGACCCCGGCCCGTTCGGCGATGTCGTCCATCGCGGCCGCGTGGTAGCCGTTCTCCACGAAGACCTCTTGCGCCGCGTTGAGCAACTGTCGGCGCCGGGCCAGCCGGGGCAGGCGGGTGCCCCGGGGCTTGGCGTCCGGGGTAGCGGTCACGGGTCACTCCTTGAGGGCGGTTCACCCGCCGCGCGACGGCTGGTCGCGCGCCGGTCGGTGCTGGTCGTCGATCCGGTGCGAGGTTGACATCCTACGCGCGGCCGATCGGGATCAGCGATAGTCGTCGTCGTCCAGCTCGACGACGCGCTCCTGGTCGGCGGCGTCGGCCGGGTCGGCGTCGTAAGGGATCTCGAGCGGCCATTCGCGGCGCTCGCCGCGGGTCGTCAGGTGCTGTTCGATGGCGTCGGCCTCCGGGACCTCGGTCTGCAGCTCGTCAGCGACGTCGTCAAGGGGCTCCAGCGCGTCCAGCGGGACCTCGCGGCCGCTCAGGTCCATCTCCGACATCTTCCGTCCCTCCGTAGGCGGTGAGCGCTCCGGTGTGCGCTCCATACCCCGATGCGTCCAGACTACGGCCCCTCCCCGGCCTGGCTCCGCTCCGGCGGCGCCATGAGGTCGCCGAGTCGCGCGACGCGGTCGAGGACGTCGCCGGCGGTGAAGACCAGGTCGCCGGGACGGGCGCAGTCCTCGACCTCCTGCCAGCCGAGCGGGGTGGAGGCGGTGGGGGTGGGGTTGGCGCGCAGCGAGTAGGGGGTGACGGTGGTCTTGGCCGGGTTGTTCTGCGACCAGTCGATGAAGACCTTGCCGGGGCGGAGCTTCCTGGCCATCTGGCTGACGATCTCCTCCGGGCGTTCCTTCTCCAGCCGCTGGGCGAGGGCCTTGGCGTACTCGGAAGGGTTCTCCTCGCGTCCCTCCCATGGCACGTAGACCTGCATGCCCTTGTTCCCGCTGGTCTTGGGCCGGCCGGTGAGGCCGTCCTCCTCCAGGGCCTCGCGCAGCCGCAGCGCCACCCGGCAGCACTCGACGATCGTCGCCGGCGCGCCGGGGTCGAGGTCGAAGACCATGATGTCCGGCGGCAGCGCGCGGCCGTCCTCGTCCACCCGCCACATGGGGGTGTGGAACTCCAGCGCGGCCAGGCCGGCGAAGTACACGAGCGTGGGCAGGTCGTCGACGATGGCGTACTCGATGGTGTCGCGGTCCTTGGTGCTGCCCGGAGCGGGCAGCCGGGCCGTGCGCACCCACGCGGGGGTGTGCGCGGGGCGGTTCTTCTCGAAGAAGAACTGCCCGTCCACGCCGCCGGGGTAGCGCTTGACGGTCAGCGGGCGCCCCTTGAGATGGGCGAGCATGGCGGGCGCGACGCGGCTGTAGTAGTCGATCACCTCCGCCTTGGTGAACCCCGCCTCCGGGTACAGCACCTTGCTCAGGTTCGTGAGCGTCAGCTCCCGGTGATCGACCCTGACCCGGACCTTCTCCGCCACACCCACCACTTCCCTGAGGTTTCTTTTCCCGTGCTGACGTCGGACGCCGTTCCGGCAGATGGTGGCTTGACCGGATACGGCATTCCACACTGGGTATCTGCCCATTTAGATACTGCATTGCGCCCTTGCCGCTAGCGAACCTCAGTTCGATAGTGGCGCTGAGGTGAGGAGAGGTCATGCGTAGCATCTGGAAGGGTGCCATCTCGTTCGGTCTCGTCACGATCCCCGTGAAGCTCTATTCGGCCACCGAGCAGAAGGATGTGTCGTTCCACCAGGTGCACCGCGAGGACGCCGGGCGCATCAGGTACAAGCGGGTGTGCACGGTCGACGGCGAGGAGGTGCCGTACTCCGAGATCGCCAAGGGGTACGAACTGCCCGGCGGCGAGATGGTGGTGCTCACCGACGACGACTTCGCCGACCTGCCGCTCAGCACCTCGCGCCGCATCGACGTGCTGCAGTTCACCCCGTCCGACCAGCTTGATCCGATCTTGTTCAACAAGTCGTACTACCTGGAGCCGGAGGCCGCGGGGGTGAAGCCGTACGTCCTGCTCCGGGACGCCCTGGAGCGCACGGGGCAGGTGGCGATCGTGAAGGTCGCGCTGCGCCAGCGCGAGTCGCTGGCCGCCCTGCGCATCCGCGAGGGGGTGTTCGTCCTGGAGACCATGCTCTGGCCGGACGAGGTCCGCGAGCCCGCCTTCGACTTCGTGGACGAGGACGTCGAGGTCCGCCCGCAGGAGCTGCAGATGGCCGAGTCGCTGATCGAGACCATGGCGGGGGAGTTCGATCCGGGCGAGTACACCGACGCCTACCGCGAGGCGCTCCAGCAGGTGATCGAGGCCAAGGTGGCGGGCAAGGAGCTCGTGCGGCCCGAGGCGGCCGAGCAGGCCGGGCCGGCGGTCGACCTGATGGCGGCGCTGCGCGCCAGCGTGGACGCGGCCAAGCGCGAGCGCGAGGGGGCGGGGGAGAAGGCTCCGGCGGACAAGAGGAAGGCGGCCGCGAAGCCGGCCAGGGCGTCCGCCGGCCAGCCGGCGGAGAAAACGGAAAAGGCGGAGAAGGAGGCGAAGAAGCAGGCGCCGAAGCGCCGCGCCCGCAAGTCCGCTTGAACGGCCGGGCCGCGCCGGACGAGCACGGCCCACCGGTTTTGCGGTTATAGGTGGTAATTCGCCGGGATAAACGGCCGGTGCGGGCTTTCGCAGCGGGAAAGACCGGTGACCGGCACGAGGAGGCCCCGGAGCGTTGCGCTCCGGGGCCTCCTGTCAGGTGCTAAGCGGCCGGTCGTGCCTCCGGGCGGGGGCGCCGCCCGGAAGGCCGCCTAGGATCATCGATCAACGGTCGCCGTGGTCGTGCTTGCCGTGGTGCTTCTTGCCGTGCCAGTGGTGCTCGGGCTTCCAGTGCCTGCGGTCGTCACGGAACCAGTTGTGGTGCCCGCCGCCGTGGCTGTTGTGGCCGATGATGGCGCGGAAGAAGCGCGCCTCGACGACCTTGAAGAAGCAGTTGCGGTGGCCGCCCCCGTGGCTGTTGTGGTGACGACGGTGCTTGCTGAAGCCCTTGTGGCCCCAGCCGTCGCCGTCGTCGTCGTAGTCGCCGTAGCCGCCGTAGCCGCCGTGGTGGCCGCCGTGGTGGCCACCGCCGTAGCCGCCATGGTGGCACTGGCCGCCGCCGTAGCCGCCGCCACCGAAGCCGCCACCGAAGCCGCCGCCGAAGCCGCCGAAGCCGTCGCCGAAGCCACCGAAGTCGGTGGTGACGGCGGCGGAGGCGTTGGCGCTCGTGGCCGTGGTGGCGCTGAGGCCGACGAGGCCACCGGTCAGTGCAGCGGTGACGGTCAGCGCAGCGGCGTATTTCTTGACGTCGGGCATTACGTTTTCCCCCTTGACGCATCGGGTTGCCCAGCGGATGCATTTACTGGATTAGGAAGTAAATGCCGGGTGACTCGTTATGAGTGCTCCCAGATGTCTTATTTTCCTGGGCACCCATACGACAAACGGTGATCACTGCCTTTTGGCAGCTACTTAACCTGCCCTTATATCTTTCAGATCAATATTTCCCGATTTGTCCGATATTTCCCGTGATGCTGCGCCCTCCTCCGACCCCTCATGGCCCCCCAGCCCGGCCGCGTGAGCGTCCCGGGGCGTCCTGAGCCGGGTTATCGTCGAACCGAGGGTGAACGCGAGGGGAAGAGGGCGAGGGGGAGAGACGGTGGACGATCCGATACCGCACTGGCCAGGGGAGCTGCTGGAGGTGGGCGACCTGGCCGTTCACGTGCGCTCCACTCCCGAGGGGCCGCGCGAGAAGGCCGTGTTCGTGCACGGCCTGGCGGGTTCGGCCACCAACTGGACCGACCTGATGGGCGAGCTGAGGCACGAGGTGCGGGGATACGCCCTCGACCTGCCCGGGTCGGGCTACTCGCCCGAGCCTCCCGGCGGCGACTACTCCATCGCGGCGTACGCCGCGGCGGTCACCGCGCTGGCCGAGCGGCTCGGCGGCCCGGTCCACCTGCTCGGCAACTCCATGGGCGGCGCGGTCTCCGTACGGGTCGCGGCCACCCGCCCTGATCTGGTGCGCACGCTCACCCTCATCTCCCCCGCACTGCCCGACCTGCTTCCCCGCTACGGTCCCGCCCGCGTCGCGATGTCGGCCGCCCCCCGCCTCGGCGAGTGGGCGATGACCCGGCTGCGCTACCTGCCGCCCGAGCGGCGCATCCGCGCGACCATGGCGATGTGCTACGCCGACGCCGGCCGGGTGCACCCCGACCGGCTTGAGGACGCCGTGGCCGAGCTGCGCCGCCGCGACGAGCTCTCCTACGCCGCCCCGGCGCTGGTGGGCTCGGCGCGCGCCCTGGTCGGCGAGTACTTCCGCCGGGGCGAGGAGAACCTCTGGCGGCTCGCCGAGCAGATCAGCGCCCCCACGCTGGTCGTCCACGGCAGGCATGACCGCCTGGTGCACCCGCGCATGGCAGCGCGCGCCGGCCGCGCGTTCTCAGACGTGCGCCTGGTGCTGCTGCCGCACGCGGCGCACGTGGCACAGATGGAGTACCCCGCGCTCGTGGCCCGCCACGTGCGCCTCCTGGTCCAGGACGGCGCACGGCCGGGGGTCGGCGGAGCGAAATACCCGAAAAACGCCCAGAACCTAGAGGATACGGCGACCGTCGGATAAGACTGCCGATTCGGGAATGCGGGGGCGACCGGGTTAGGTTGAGACAGACGGCGGGGCGCGTAGCCTGGACGGGCGAGCCGCCAATTTAGTGAATCCCCTGAAACGGGAGCGTAGAACTGTGTCGTTGCCACCGCTGGTAGAGCCGGCCGACGAGCTGACCGTTGACGAGGTGCGCCGCTACTCTCGCCACCTGATCATCCCCGATGTCGGGATGGCCGGGCAGAAGCGGCTGAAGAACGCCAAGGTGCTCTGTGTGGGCGCCGGCGGCCTCGGTTCCCCGGCCCTTATGTACCTCGCCGCCGCCGGCGTCGGCACGCTCGGCGTCGTCGACTTCGATGTCGTCGATGAGTCCAACCTTCAGCGTCAGATCATCCACGGTCAGTCGGACGTGGGACGGCTGAAGGCCGAGAGCGCCGCGGCGAGCGTGCGCGAGATCAACCCGCTCGTCAACGTCGTCATCCACAACGTCGCCCTCACGACCGACAACGTGATGGACATCTTCGCCGCCTACGACCTCATCGTGGACGGCACCGACAACTTCGCCACCCGCTACATGGTCAACGACGCGGCCGTGTTGCTCGGCAAGCCCTACATCTGGGGCTCGATCTACCGCTTCGACGGGCAGGCGAGCGTGTTCTGGGCCGAGTACGGGCCCTGCTACCGCTGCCTGTACCCCGAGCCGCCGCCTCCAGGCATGGTGCCCTCGTGCGCCGAGGGCGGCGTCCTCGGCGTCCTGTGCGCGTCCATCGGCTCCATCCAGGTCAACGAGGCGATCAAGCTGCTGACCGGCATCGGCGACCCGCTGGTCGGGCGTCTGATGATCTACGACGCCCTGGAGATGAAGTACCGCGACGTCAAGGTCCGCAAGGACCCCGAGTGCCCGCTGTGCGGCAAGAACCCGACGATCACCGAGCTGATCGACTACGAGGCGTTCTGCGGCACGATCTCCGACGAGGCCCAGGAGGCCGCGACCGGCTCGACGATCACCGCGCGGGAGCTCAAGGACATGCAGGACCGCGGTGAGGACATCTTCCTCATCGACGTCCGCGAGCAGAACGAGTACGAGATCGTCAACATCCCGGGCGCCGTCCTCATCCCCAAGGGCGAGTTCCTGCGGGGCACGGCCCTTGAGATGCTGCCGCAGGACAAGAAGATCGTCCTGCACTGCAAGTCCGGCGCCCGCTCGGCCGAGGCGCTGGCGGTCGTGAAGAACGCCGGCTTCTCCGACGCCGTCCACGTGGGCGGCGGCGTGCTGAGCTGGGTCAAGACGGTCGACCCCTCGCTGCCGACCTACTGACCCGACGGCGCCCCTCACCGGGCCGCCCAGGCCACGGCGGCGACCAATGAGCCTCCCGCGGCCGGCGACGACCCACGACCCGTCCTCCCTCATGGAGGACGGGTCGTGTTCTTCGGCCTCGCTTCGTTCGGCGGGCTCGCGGCGTCTTTCCGGCCTCGCCGCGCTCGGAGCACCTTGGACGTGGTCAGTCGGAGGTGAGCGAGAGGCCTGAACGGGCGACGATCTCCCGCAGGGCGGCCACGTGCGCCTCGTAGGCCCGGCGGCCGGCCGGGGACAGTTTGAGCCAGGTGCGTGGACGCTTGCCGACGTGGCCCTTGCGGATCACCACGTACCCCGCCGCCTCCAGCGCGGCGGCGTGCTTGGACATCACCGAGTCGCTGACCTCGACCTCGTCGCGGACGAAGGCGAACTCGGCCTCCTCCACCGCCGCGAGCAGCGACGTGATGCGCAGCCGGGCCGGTGCGTGGATCACCGGGTCGAGCTCGGCCATCAGCCTGCCTCGATCTTGGCCGCCATGCGCCAGGTGATCCACCGGCTGATGAGCGGGCCGGTGACCGCCATGTACGCCGTCATGGCGAGCCCGCCGTAGGTGCGCGCGTAGGGCACCCCGGCCGCGGCCAGCGGCAGGCCGATCCCTAGGGACAGGCCGATCGCCACCCACAACCACGCTATGTAGGAGATCAGCAACCTCCAGGTGAACAGGCTGCGGTGGGGGCGCTGCCTGCGGACGAACACCGCTGCGCCCACCAGGCCGCACATCACGAGCGTGAGCAGGATGAGGCTCACCACCGTCACCGGGCCGAAGGTGCCCGACTCGGTGCAGAACTGCACCGCGGTGATGTAGAGGCCGAGGCCGGTCGTGTACCAGGCGGGGAACCAGGGTCGGCCCCTGATGGCCCGGACCTGGGAGGCGCGGATCTCGCGGAGCGCGCGGGCGGCGTCCTCGGGGGTGATGTGCGCGGCGTCCTGGGGGGTGTCCATGGCATCTCCTCGCTTTCCATTCAGGAAAGTACTTTCTGCTTTCCACTCCGTCAAGTACTTTCCAATGGGGTCTATGGGGATGGAACAGGAGATGCCGCCCTGCGGGGGCGTTAAGGTCGGGCAGGTGAGTGTCGTACGTGCCTTGCCGTCCTTATTTGTGGCGTCAGCGCTCACCCTGGTCTGCGCGGTCGCCGCCGGCGTGTCCGCCGGAGCCGCCGTGACCGAGCTGACCCGCGGCCCGGACGCCGCCGAGGTCCGGCAGGCGTCGGCCGAGGAGACCGCCCGCCGCTGGCAGGCCTGGCCCGCGGGCAGGATCTTCCCGTCGACGCTGCCGTACGTCCCCGAGCAGGGCGGCAAAGAGTACGCCCGCAGGGTCGGCATCTCCTCCCGCACCGACTGCTCCGCCGCGGTGGACGCCGCGCTGCGGATGGCGCTGAAGAACGCCGGCTGCCGGGCCGTGCTCCGGGCGACCTACCTGGACGCCCTCCAAGGCGTGGTCGTGACCGTTGGCGTCGCGGCCTTCCCCGACCAGGCGTCCGCGCGCAAGGCGCGCGCCGCGTTCCCGCGGGGAGGCGTGCCCTCGCCGGGGCTGCGCGCGCTGGCCTTCCCCCAGACCGTCGCCGACCGGTTCACCGCCGCCGCCCGCCAGTCGTCCGCGCTGGCGCAGGCCGGCCCGTACCTGGTGGTCACCACGGCGGGCCAGGTCGACGGCAGGCCGGCCCGGTCGGTGGGCCGCCAGCGCTCCACGATCTTCTCCTTCACCTCCGACCTGGCCGAGGGGGTCCTGACCGCGCTGGCCACCCCCGCGCGGCCCGACTGCGCGGGAAAGGACTGGCAGTGCTGAGGGCCGCCGCCGCGTCCCTCGCGTTCCTGCTGTTCATCGCCGTCCTCACGGCCGGGCTGGTGGTCGCGCCCTGGCTCCTGGCGCCGCCCGCCGCCTCGGCCGACCAGGTGCGCGGCAGCCAGCGCCAGGTGCTGCGCACCCTCGACGTGGCCGACGCCTGGCGGGTCACGCGCGGCGCGGGCGTCCTGGTCGCGGTCCTTGACTCGGGGGTCGACCCCCGCCACCACGACCTGGCCGGCTCGGTGGTCACCGGCCCCGACCTCACCGCGGGCGCCAACCCGCGCGGCACCGCCCCCCGCCGCCTGCACGGCACGTACATGGCCTCGCTGATCGCCGGGCACGGGCACGGGCCCGGCCGCTCCGACGGGGTGATCGGCGTCGCGCCCGCCGCCCGGGTGCTGTCGGTGCGGGTCATCCTGGAGGACGACGAGCCCGGTTTCGAGACCTTCAACTCCCAGGCGCGGTACGAGAGCGTCGTCGCGCGCGGCATCCGGTACGCCGTCGACAAGGGCGCCCGGGTCATCAACATGTCGATCTCCAAGGACCGGCCGACCCGGCAGGAGCGGGCCGCCATCAGGTACGCCGTCGCCAAGGGCGTGGTGCTGGTGGCGGCGGCCGGCAACGACGGGGCCGGCCGCCGTGACGGGCCGTACTCCTACCCGGCGTCCCTGCCGGGGGTGATCTCGGTCGGGGCGGCCGACCACGGGCTGCACAAGGCGTCGTTCTCCAACCGCAACTCCCTGGTGCTGCTGGCCGCGCCCGGCGTGAACGTCTTCGGCGCGGGGCCGGGCGACCAATACTGGGTCGGGCGGGGCACCTCCCAGGCGACGGCCCTGGTCTCCGGCGTCGCCGCGCTGATCAAGGCCAGATATCCGCGGATGTCCCCCGCGCTGGTCGCCCAGGCGCTCACCACCGGCGTCACGCGCAGGCCCGCCCGCGGGTACGACCCGGGCGTGGGGTTCGGCGTGGTGAACGCGGCCCGCGCGCTCGCCGAGGCGGCCAGGCTGGCGCGCCACCGCCACACCGCCACCGGGCCCGGCGTCCAGGACGCCGACCTGCCCGTGTCCTCCGCGCCCGGCGGCGAACGCGCGCCGCTGCCCCCGGTGCGTGTGGTGCGGCGCGACACGGGAATGATCACCCTGTACGGCGGGGTCGCTCTGGCGGCCACCGCCGGGGCGGGGGTCGGCCTGGCGGCGATGATCCTGCTCCTGCGGCGCCGCCGGCGCGGCGGGCACGGCAGGCGGGTGAGGCGGACACCGGGCAACGTGAGGGAGGCGAGAGGGGCGGTGGCGGCGGGCGCCGACGTAGCATCGAAGTATGTCGCCTGAGGAGCCACGGGCGCGGCCGGTGACGCCCTGGCCCGCGCGTGCCACCGGCGCGCGCGGCGCTTCCCGGCTCCCGGGGGCCGGCGGCTCCCGCGCGGGCTCCCGGCGGTGGACGGCCGGCGCCGGTCCGGCCGGCGGGGCAGCGCGGCCGTGGAGCGGCGCCCGGGCGCGCGCCGCGAGCCTCCAGGCGGCCAGAGACCGCGCGGAGCTCGAACGCGGCATCCGCTTCCGCTCCCTGTTTCTGCTGATCATGGGGACGATCCTGGCGATCGCGG
Organism: Sphaerisporangium sp. NPDC049457; assembly: GCF_055586705.1. NCBI lineage: Bacteria > Bacillati > Actinomycetota > Actinomycetes > Streptosporangiales > Streptosporangiaceae > Sphaerisporangium > Sphaerisporangium sp. NPDC049457. The sequence goes on from NZ_JBVJHR010000027.1 coordinate 83,246, forward strand.
CGATCAACGTGCTGCTCGGCTCGGTGGGGCTGCTGCAGGAGACCCGCTCCCGGCCGCTCACGGTGGCCGAGCGCGCCCGCTACGCCGAGCAGGACATCGCGCGGCGCTGGCAGGCGTGGCGGGCCGACGCCGTCTTCCCCGCCCAGGTGGAGTACCTCGGCCTCGCCCGGGTACGGCAGCTCGCAAGACGCGTCGGCATCGCCCCGGAGGCCCCGTGCGCCTCCGTGGTCGACCCGCCCGTCGCCTCGGTGCTGCGCGCGCACGGCTGCCGCACCATGCTGCGGGCGACCTACGTCGACCAGACCTCGACCTTCGTGGTGACCGTGGGGGTGGCCGTGCTGGCCGATGAGGAGGCCAGGGTGGACGCCACGGCCGACCTGCCCGTGGACGACCGCGTCGGCGTGCGTCCGGTGGCCTTCTCCGGCACGGTCACGGACGGCTTCGGGGCCGCGCAGCGCCAGCGCAGCGCCTGGACCGGAGCCGGGCCCTACATCGTCTTCTCCACCGCCGGGTACGTCGACGGCCGCACCCGCGACGCCGTGCCGCCGCAGGAGATCACCCACAGCGAGCTGTGGCCGACGGCCCAGTCGGTCGCCGGGCACATCGCCCGCGGCCTCGCCGCTCCGCCCGACATCCCCCGGTGCACCCAGGGGAACGTGTGTTGAGGGCGGCCGGCGCGCTCGGCGCGGCGCTCGCGCTGGCCGGGCTGCTCGCCGGGCCGGCGGGCGCGAACGCCGCGCCGCAGGACGTGCGCGACAGGCAGCAATGGGTCCTGGACGCGATCAACGCCGAGCGGGCGTGGAAGACCACCCGCGGCGGCGGGGTGACCGTCGCGGTGATCGACAGCGTCGTCGACGCCACGACACCGGTGCTGAAGGACAAGGTCACCGTCGCGCCCGACATGCGTTCGAGCCTGTTCGACGACGAGACCGCCGTCGCCACCGGCCCGCACGGCACGGCGATGGCCTCGCTCATCGCGGGGTCGGGGCGCGACGGCGGCCTCATCGGCGTGGCGCCCGACGCGCGCATCCTGTCGGTGCCGGTGATCGACGAGAGCGAACCCGAGCAGAACCTCGTCGAGCCCGACGACGGGCTCGGGCTGCCGTCCGAGAGCCCGCTCTCGCGGGCGCTGCGGTACGCGACCGACCACGGGGCCCAGGTCGTCAGCATGTCGCTCGGCGAGTACGCCACCCAGCGGGCCGACCGCCAGGCCGTCGCGTACGCGCTGGCGCGCGGGGTGGTCCTGGTGGCGGCCGTGGGCAACGACGGCGACTCGCGGGCGGCGCAGAAGCTCGGCACCTCGTTCTGGAGCTTCCCCGCGGGCTACGCCGGGGTCATCGGCGTCGGCGCGGTCGACCGGCGCGGCAGGCCGGCCGGCTTCAGCAGCGACAACCTCTCGGTGCTGGTCGGCGCGCCGGGCGTCGGCGTGCCGGCGGCGGTCCCCGGCGGGGGTTATGTGGAGGTGGAGGGCAGCAGCGCCTCGACGGCGCTGGTCTCCGGGGTCGTCGCGCTGATAAGGGCGCGATATCCGAGCCTGCCCCCCGAATTGGTCTCCCGCGCCATCTCCTCCACCACCAAGGGAAAGCCGCGGGCCGGATATGACGACAAAGTGGGTTTCGGTGTCGTCGACGCGGCGGCCGCGCTCACCCGCGCCGGTGAACTCGCCGGCTATCGCGGCTCGCTCGCCGTCCGCGACGATCTGCATTTCGGCAATGGCACGACCGCGCCCGCGCCCACTCCGCCGGGCGCCGATCCCCTGCGGCTGTGGGTCTACGGCATCGGCGTCCTTCTCGGATTGGCAGGCTTCGGCGCCGCCGTCGTCGTGCTGACCAGACGGGCGGAACGGCAATGATCACATGTGGGCCGCGATCAGGGCGCTATTTGGCGGCCGTTCGGCGGCATTTCGGATGCGGTCTGACCGTTGTCGCCCTTTTCCGTTCCGGATAACGGTAAAGATTCGCTAAGGTTCCCTTCTCGTGGGATACGAGTTGCGCGTACAACGCGAATCGCCGCTCGCCTACGCCGAGATCACCGAGGTGACGGCGTCGGCGGACGCCGGCCTGGAACTGCGCGGAACGCAGGAGTCCGGCCAGATCTTCGCCCGTCACGGCGAGGCCGAGCACACCGTCGCTCTCTGGCAGGGCCGCCTGTTCGGCGAGCCGACCTCCGACTGGCAGGTCGCCCATCTCGCGCGCCTCGCCCAGATGCTCGGCGGCAGCCTGGTCGGCGAGGACGGCGAGGCGTACGGCATCCGCGACGGCATCGTCGAGCAGGTGAACGGGGAGGCGACCTACGAGTTCGGCAAGCTCGAAGAGCTCCTGCTCCTCGGCCCCGCGCAGTGGAGCACGTGACCGGCGATCCGACGCCCTTCGCCGAGCGGGTGCTCGACCTGGTCGAGCGCATCCCGCCGGGCAGGGTCATGTCCTACGGCGACGTCGCCGAATACCTCGCCGAGGGCGGGCCGCGACAGGTCGGCCGCGTGATGGCCACCTGGGGCGGCGGTGTGCCGTGGTGGCGGGTGGTCCGCGCCGACGGCAGGCCGGTGCAGGGGCACGAGAGCAGGTGCCTCGCACGCTGGCGCGACGAGGGCACCCCGATGCGCGGGGAAAGAGCTGATATGCGCCACGCCCGGTGGCAGGGAGATCATCAGTGATTTCCCAGTAACTCGCATTACCATTCCAGGAACGCCCCATGCGGTGAGACTGGAAAGGCGGTGCCTCCCCGATGGCCACCGGTGCCACGCCCGCGCGCAGCGGTGACATCGTCGCCGACCGGCTGCGGGCCGCCCAGGACCTCCATGACAGGGGAGATCCGCTCGACGCCGTGATCGCGGCCGTCCAGTCCGCGGGTCTCACCCGCGCCCAGCGCCGCAGGCTGCACTACGAGGCGCTCAACGGGCCGCTCGGCCTGCGTCTTGAGACGGCCGCCCGCCGGGACGCCACCCGCCTGCGCCAGGCCGTCGACCTGCTCCGCGACTACCTGTCGGGCGTCGACGCCTCCGTCAAGCGCCGTCTGCCGGTGGCGCGCCGGCTCGCCTACCACCTCATCGAGCACCGCGACCCGCGGGCCCTGGCCGAGGGGGACGAGCTCGCCGGCCTGGTCGCGGCCACCGCCGAGCCGTCCAAGCGGGTGCGCCGGGGCCTCGCCTGGTACGCCGATCTCCCGGTCAGCGCGCCGCGGTCGCTGTTCCGGCTGCGCAGGTCCGACCTCGTCCCGGTGACCGAGGTCGCCGACGTCTCCTGGCACGACGGGCGGCTGCGCGTCACCGGCCACGCCTACCTGGTCGGGCTGTCGGTGCGCAGCAAGCGCTTCAACCGGGCGACCGTGGTGCTGCGCGGCCCCCGCTGGGTGCCGCCGATCTCGGCCCGCACCCGCCGCGTCTACCGGCCGCAGGCCACCCAGGAGGCCGCCGAGCCCGGGTGCAACTACGACTGGGCCGGGTTCGCCGCCGAGATCAGGCCCTGGTCGCTGCGCTGGCGCGCGGCCATCCGCGCCGCCGTCCACGGCGCGCAGCGCATGCTCCGCGGCCGGCCGGCGGTCCCCGACACCACCACCTGGCGCGCCGACATCGTCATCTGGAGCCGGGGCGCGCGGGCCATCGGCGCGCTGCGCGGCCCGGTCATGGGCCGCACCGAGCGGCCCGCCGGCCTGTGCGTGCGCCCCGGCTGGTGGGTGCGCCCGGCGTGGACCTCCGACCGTGGGCTCCAGGTCGTGCTGCAGCCCACCCGGGCCCGGCTGACCGGGGTCACCCACGACGGCGACCAGATCGAGCTGACCGGCTTCCTGCCGGGCACCAAGGTCACCAAGGGACGGGCCAGGCTCGGCGGCCACCGCATGGCCGCCGACTTCACCCCGGCCGAGGGCGGCACGCGCTTCTCGGTCACCCTCGCCGTCCCCGCCCTGATGAAGGAGCAGGACGCCCGCAGGCTCTGGGTCGAGCCGAGGGGAGACCCCGCCGCGCCGGTCATGATGGACGACGACGCCGAGACCCGCATCGGCGTCGGCCGCCGCGAGATCACCGTGCTGCGCGACCGCCGCGACCGCGCCGTGGTCTCGGCGCACCGCGTCTGGCCGGTCATCACCTCGGCCGAGTGGGGCGACGACGGCGTGCTCACTCTGGCGGGCGCCTACCCCGACGCAGAGCCCGGCCAGCGCGACCTGGTGCTGCGCCAGCGCGTGGGCCCGACGTACCGCGTGCCGCTGGTCCGCTCGGGGGCCGAGTTCTCGGTGCGGCTCCCGCCGGGCGCCATGCCGCGGTTCGGCGGCGCGGTGGCGCTGGCGTCGGGCACCTGGAGCCTGTCGGTCGCCGGAGGCAAGGGCACCACCGCGCCGCTGCGTGTCGACCACCGCCTGCTCGACACGCTGGACGAGGGCGTCCACATCGTGGCAGGCCGCGAGTACCGCCTGGTGGCGACGCGTTTCGACGTGCCCGTCCTGGTGGCGGCCGAGCGCCGTCCCGACGACGAGAAGGGCGCCGGAGGGCTGTGGGGGCTGCGCCGGGTGCATTACCCCGCCGAGCGGCGCGGCGAGCTGCGCGACGCGACGGTGTACCTGTCGTTCGACGGCCGGTCCTACTCCGACAACGCGCGGGCGGTGTACGAGGAGCGGCTGCGCCGCGGCGACGACCGCGAGCACATCTGGGTGGTGAAGGACGGCGCGTTCGTCCCGCCCGACTCGGCCGCGCTCGGTCTCGGCCCCGGCATCGCGCCGACCGTGGTGCGCGAGGGCAGCCGCGAGCACTACTCCGCGATGGCCAGGTCGCGCCACATCGTCACCAACACGATGCTGCCCCAGTGGTTCCGCGCCCGCGAGGACCAGATCTGCGTGCAGACCTGGCACGGCACCCCGGTCAAGCGGGTCGGCGGCGACCAGCGGCACATGTCCCGCGAGCCCAGGCCGGCCGCCTGGTACCGCCAGGCCGCCGAGGTCGCCAACTGGGACCTGCTCGTCACGCAGAGCCAGTGGGCCTCCGAGGTGCTGAGCCGCGCGTTCGGGTACGGCGGTGAGATCCTCCCGTCCGGCCTGCCGCGCAACGACGTGCTCACCTCGCCCGACCGCGCCGAGCTGTCCGCGGCCGTGCGGCGCAGCCTGGGCATCCCGGCGGGCAAGCGGGTGGTGCTGTACGCGCCGACCTGGCGCGACCACGACCGCAGGAACGCCTCGGTGCGGCTCGACCTGGCCGAGGCCAGGCGGGTCCTCGGCCGCGACCACGTGCTGCTGGTGCGCGGCCACATGATGCAGGCGCCGCCGGTGGCCGCCGGGCTGATGGTCCCCGGGCCGGCGTCGCTCGTCCGGCCGGGGCCGATGACCCGGGAGTACCCCTTCGCCCTCGACGTCACGACTTATCCCGACATGGCAGACCTGTTGCTGATCGCGGACGTGCTGATCACCGACTACTCCTCGACCATGTTCGACTTCGCCGCCACCCGCCGCCCGATGATCTTCTTCGGGTACGACCTGGAGCGTTACCGCAACACCCGCGGTCTCTACCTGGACCTGCGCACCCAGGCGCCCGGACCCCTGCTGGCCGAGAGCGGCGACGTCATCGAGGCCGTGCGCCTGATCGACGCCCTCTCCGGCGACTACTCCGACCGCTACGAGGAGTTCGTCCGCACCTACGCCCCCCGCGACGACGGCAAGGCCACCGCCCGCCTCGTCGACCACGCCTTCACCCCTGCCCACCACCACGACAGGCTCCGCTGACGTCGCGGCGCCGGTCGAGACGACGGCGCGGCGACAGTTCGACCCCGTCGGGCGGGCGTTCGTCAGGCGGGGGGCGTGACCTCGGTTCTGGAGCGGACGCCGAGTTTGCGCAGCACGGTCGCGACGTGGCTCTCGACCGTGCGCCTGGACAGGAACAGCACGTCCGCGATCTCCCGGTTGGTGCGGCCCAGCGCGACGAGCCGGGCGACCTCCCGCTCGCGCTGCGACAACGCGCCCGCCCCGTTCCTGTGCGGCCGGCCGCCGCGCGAGCGCGGATGATGCACCTCCACGCCGATGTCGCGCAGCACGCGCCGGCACCGGGCGGCGTCGTGGGTGGCGCCCAGTTCGCCGAACCGCTCGGCCAGCTCGGCGAAGGCCGCGGCGGCGCCGCCGTCCCCGAGCGCGAGCCTGGCCCGCGCCTCGCCCTCGCCCGCCCGCGCCGCCGCGTACGGCTGCGGCATGGCCGTGTACGCCTGGCGGGCCGCCGCGTAGTACCCCGCCGCGTCGGCGTGCCGGCGTTCCCCGGCGGCGAGAGCGCCGCGGGCCGCGTGGAGCGCGGCGTCGGCGGCGGGCGCGATGCGGCCGGCGATGCCGCGGGCGTACTCGGCCACCAGCCCGGCGGCGCAGCCCACCCGCCCGCCCCAGGTCATCGCGGTCACGGCGGAGGGCACCAGGTAGGCGCCCCACACCCACACCCCCTTGCGGCGCAGCAGGTGCGTCGCCTGCTCGGCCTCGGCGACGGCGCGGTCCAGCGCCCCGCGCGCCAGGTGCAGCTCGATCATCCCGCCGGCCGCGGCGAGCACGATGGGGATGTACCGGGCCTCCGGCGCGTCGAGTCCTGCGCTGTGGAAGTGCCTGATGGCCTCGTCCCACTCGCCGGTGGCCAGGGCGAGCCATCCCAGCACCAGCCACAGGTCCACCACGATCAGCGGCGTCTCGGTGGCGAGCTCGCCGAGGGCGGCCGCCCGGTCGCGCAGCCCGTCCCAGCGGCCGGTCAGCCACTCTCTGCGGATGGTCGACACGTCGAGGAGGTAGGCGGGGTACTTCGCGCCGGTCTCGGCCGCCAGCCGCCGCCCCTCGCGGCCGAACCTCTCGGCGGCGGCGTAGTGGCCGAGGGTGGTCGCCGAGTCGTGCAGGTTGCAGTACGCCCGCGCGGCCTCGCGCCGGACGGCCGTGGAGGGGTCGCCGGAGGGCAGGGTCGCGGCGACGGCGAACGCGCGAGGAGAACCGATGATCATCTCCAGCGACGCCCGGTTGGCCAGGACGGCGGCGGACAGCTCGGGGTCGTCGGCGGTCGCGACGAGCGCCTCGGCGCGCTCCATCCACTCCTGGTGCTTGGCCAGCGGCTCGACGCCCCACCCGGGCATCGCCAGGCTGGCCCAGCCGCGGGCGGCCAGCGTCGGCCGGTGGCTCAGCTCGGCGCAGGCCGCCATGATCTCGGGCCGGCCGGCGGCGGTGTCGCCCGCCTGGTTGGACAGCACGACGCCCAGGCTCAGCCGGGCCTCGGCGCGCACGTCGCGGGACAGGAAGTCGTCGCGCAGCACGTGGCGCAGCAGCCGCACGACCCGCTGGTGCGACAGGCCGGTGGCCGCGAAGCGGCCCAGCATCAGCGCGAGCGGGCCCCGTTCGGGCGGGGGCAGCCCCGGGTCGTCCAGCATGCCCTCGATGACCTCGACCGCCACCGCGGTGTCGCCGAGCGCGGCGGCCTGCTGGGCGGCGGCGGTCCCGTGGCGCAGCCACGCCTCGGTGTCGCCGGCCTGCCTGGCGTGGAAGGCGAGCTGCACCATGGGCGGAGCGTCCATGGCCAGCAGCGCCGCCATCGCGCGCTCGTGCCCGGACCTGCGGTCGGGGCCGGGGATGGCGTCGTACACCGCCTGCTGGGCCAGCGCGTGGCGGAAGCCGTACCGGCCGCCCGCGTGCTCGTGCAGGACGCCGGCCCTGAGCGCCTCGCCCAGCCCGGCCGAGGTGCCGCCGACCGCCGTGATCAGCTGCTCGCCCGCGGGCAGCCGCAGCAGCGCCGCCGCCTGCACCGCGCCCACGGCCGCCGCCGACAGCCCCGCCATGCGCTCGGCCATGGCCTCGCGCAACAGCAGCGGCACCCCGACGCGGTCGAGCGCGTCGGGGTCCAGCGCGCCCGGTAAGGACCGGACGACCTCCTCCACGACGAACGGGATGCCCGCCGTCCGCTCGTGCAGCCGCGCGACGAACCGCGAGGACAGGTCGGACCGGTCGAGCAGCGCGCCGGCCAGACTGGCCACGTCGCGGACGTCCAGCGGGGCGAGCGGCACGACGACGCTGGTGGTGTCGGGCTGATGGCGGTAGGCGCGGCCGAGCGGGGAGCGGCCCGCGCCCTGGTCCTCGCGCCGGTAGGTGGCCACGAGCGCGAGCCCCGCGGGCGGCTGGTCGGCCAGGAAACGCAGCAGGTCACGGGTGCCGTCGTCGGCCCAGTGCAGGTCTTCGATGACGAGGACGGCCGGCGCGACGGCCGCCAGCAGGGCGCGGATCGCCCGGAACACCCGGTGCCGCTCGGCGCGGGGATCCTCAAGCGGGGGCGGGGACGGCGGCAGCGCGCCGGACAGCTCGGGAAGGTAGCCGCGCAGCGCCCCGGTCACCGGGTTGAGCGCGCCGGGCTCGGGGAGCCGGCCGGCGATGTCGCGCAACGCCTCGAACACCGGCCCGTACGGGAACGGCTCGCGGATCTGGTGGCAGTAGCCGAGCAGGACGGCGCGGTCGCCGGACGCCAGGCGGGCCAGGGCGGCGCGCACCAGGCGCGTCTTGCCGATGCCCGCCTCGCCCTCCACGAGCACCACGGCCGGTGGACGGGTCATCGCGTCGATCAAAGCCCGCAACTCGGAGGCGCGACCTACCAGTGCGGGCGAGGGCACGCCGCTCATCCACTGCTCCAAGGTACGGGTTTCATGACCCCCCGGGTCAGTTATCCACGTACCTTCGGTCAAGGTCAACCCTTGGGCGTAACAGGCTTGTTGCGGATGCGGTCAACCACCCCACAGGGGGTCATGCGTCATCCCCGCCACCCGTCCGCCGGGGCATACGGGAAGCCCCCGGGACCAGGTGCGGTCCCGGGGGCGGTCGTGCGGTGTGCTCGGACGGCGTGCTCAGACGGTGATGCTCCAGGAGTCCAGGTAGCCGGTGTCGATGCTGTAGTTGTCAGTGACCTCGAGAGTCCACTGGCCCGCCGCCTGCTGGCTCACGGACGCCGAGTAGGTCCGCGTGCCGTAGGACGTGCAGCTCCATCCGCCGCTGGAGTCGAGCAGGTACCAGGTGCCGCTCGGGCCGCGCAGCCAGATCTCCAGGTCCTCGGCGCAGGTGTGGGAGATGGTCACGCTGAGCTTGACGGGCGAGACGGCGCTCCCGGTCGCGGTGGAGGTGATCGAGCTGGTGATCGTCGACAGGTCGTTGATGGGGTAGTCGGTGCCGTTGGTGAACGTGCGCGAGCCCGAGGTGCCCTGCACGGTCAGCGAGTACGTCACGCTGTGGGTGGCGCCCGACCCGGTGCCGGTGACCGTCACGCTGTAGGTGCCGGCCGGTGTCGAGCCGGTGGTGGAGATGGTCAGCATCGAGGAGCCGCCCGAGGTGACCGACGCCGGGCTGAAGCTCGCGCTCGCCCCGGACGGCAGCCCGGAGGCCGTCAGCGCGACGGTCTGCGCGCTGCCCGCGGTGGTCTGCGTGGCGACGGTCGAGGTGGCCGACGCCCCCGGCGTCACCGAGCCCGCGGTCGGGCTCAGGGACAGCGAGAAGTCGTTGCTGGAGGTCGGGGTGCAGGTCGGCTCGCCGGACTGCACCGGCACGCTGACCGCGTTCCACGCCGCCTTGGTGGCCGCGCACTCGGCGCTGGTGGCGCCGTAGAGCTCGACGGCCGCCGCGAGCGAGGCCGACCGGACGTTGACGTACCGCCAGCTCGACGTCTTGCGCTGCAGGGCGCCCATGTAGATCTTGCCGGCCTTCTGGATGCCGATGCCGGTCACCGAGGAGGGGCCGCCCGAGCAGATCGGGCTGTTCGGCTTGCCGCCGCCCGGCGAGGAGCCCTCGGCCAGCAGGTAGAACCAGTGGTTCAGCGGGCCGGCCGCCCGGTGCACCTCCGTGCTCGGAATCGAGGAGGAGTAACAGTTGGGGTCGCCGACGAGAGAGGGGTTGTACATGTACCTGATCGGGCCCTGGCCGACCAGGTTGACCTCCTCGCCGACCTCGTAGTCCGGCGGGTCGTTGGGGTTGTTGGTGTAGGCCTCGGTGAGCGAGCCGAAGACGTCGCCGGTGGCCTCGTTGATGCCGCCGTTCTCGTTGCCGGAGCCGGCGCCGCCGGGTGTCGTCTGGAAGATGGCGTGGCCGAACTCGTGCGACACCACGTCGATCGGCGTGGCCTGCCGGGCGCCGTCCTGCGAGTGGCCGAAGTTGGTGACGCTGCCGTTCCAGTAGGCGTTGACGTCGTTCAGGCCCACCCGGATCGGGTAGCCGCCGCCGTTGCCGTTGATGCCGCTGCGGCCCAGCCAGTCGCGCAGCATGTCCCACTCGCGCTGGACGCCGTACAGGGCGTCCACGCAGGCGGTCTCGAGGTTCGTCCCCGAGCCGTTGCCCCAGGCGTCGTCGGTGCCGGTGTACGTCGAGCCGTTCTGGCCGCCGCAGCGCAGGCCGCTGCGGGTGGAGTCGGCCATCGAGTACGAGCTGCCCGAGCCGCTCGTGTTGATGGTGACCTGGCCGTAGTAGTAGCCGTTGCCGGTGCCCGCGCGCACGTCGTCGTAGGCGTCGGCGATCTCGCCGGTGGCGGCGTCGACGAAGACGTGCTGGATGCTCGGCTTGCCGGCGGCGATGCCGGAGACCGTCGCCTCCCACGCCAGGCGCGGCTTGTGGCCCCAGGCGAGCACGACCAGGCGCGGGGCGGCGCTGTCGTCCACCCGGTCCAGCTTGGTCTTGGCCGTCTCTGTCGCGCTCTCCGCGGTCACGGTGGGGGTCGTCTTCAGCCCGGCGGGCAGGGCGCCGGAGGCCGCCGCGGTGTCGCGTACCCGTCCGGCGGAGTCGGCGATCACGACCGCGTCGCCGCCGACGACGGGGAGTCCCTTGTAGGAGCGCGCGTAGCTGACCGAGTACAGCCCGCCGGCGCCGGGGGCCGTCGCCGTGCGCTTGTAGACCTCGTTCAGGCTCACGCGAAGGTCGTCCAGGCCGCTGGCGACGGCCTGGTCGGCGGCGGCCACGGCGCGTTGCGATGGGTCGGAGGCGGCCGCGCCGCGCTCTGACGCGACGGCGGCGGACCGGAGTTCGTTCTTGCTCCCGGGCGGAGGCTTGGCGCCCGCGGGGGTGGCGGGGGCCACCACGGCCGCGATGGCCACGCAGGCCGTGGCGGCCAGTAGTGCTCTGCGCCTCATGCGCGTTTTCCTTTCTCTGCCTCCCACCTCCGCGGTTCCGCCGATCGGGCGGGGACGCGGCGGCCGCGCCGCAGGGGAGCGCCCGGCGGCGTGACAGGTGGGATTGGGGGGTGATGAGAGAAATGAATGGCGAACCCGGCGGACGGAGCGTTGTGAAGCGGGGGGTCTGGCCGCGCCGTCCGCCGGAGGACATCTCCCACGGCGGGAGGGACGGCTAAGGCGGGAGGGGCGGGGATGTCACGTCGCGGCGCTCCTGTTCTCGCGTACCGGACCGGGAGCGAACCGGTCTGGGCGAGACGCTAAGTGGGCATGCCGAAGTTGAACATCCGTAGGTACATCCGTACATGTACGGAAAAATGAGGTGAACTCGCTATAGGGGGGCGGGCGTCGCCAACCGCGCTAACCGCGCCCGTGCGGGGCGGTCCAGTCGGTGAGAGGACCGGCCGGGACGATGCGCGACGGGTTGAGCTGCGGGTGGGTCTGGTAGTAGTGCCGCTTGATGTGGTCGAAGTCGGTCGTCCCGCCGAAGGCCGGGCGCTGGTAGAGATCGCGGGCGTAGGCCCACAGGTTCGGGTAGTCGACCAGGCGGCGCAGATTGGCCTTGAAGTGCGTGACGTACACCGCGTCGAAGCGCGCCAGCGTCACCCACAGCCGCACGTCGGCCTCGGTGAGCCGGTCGCCGAACAGGTAGCGGCCCGTGCCGAGGCGTTCCTCCAGCTCGTCCAGGGTCGCGAACAGCGCGCGCACCGCCTCGTCGTAGGCCTCCTGGCTCGTGGCGAACCCGCAGCGGTACACCCCGTTGTTGACGGTGGCGTAGACGCGGTCGTTCAGCTCGTCGATCTGCGGACGCAGGTCGACGGGGTAGAGGTCGACGCCGGGAGTGGCCCACCGGTCGAACTGCGTGCCGAGGTCGATGGAGATGTCGGGGAAGTTGTTGCTCACGATGCGCCCGCTCCGGCGGTCCCACAGCACGGGCACCGACACGTGCCCGTCGTACCCCGGGTCGCTCGCCTCGTAGGCCTCGCGCAGCAGGGTGAACCCGTTGACCGGGTCGGAGGTGTGGCCGCGCCCCTCGCGGAACGCCCAGCCGCGCCCGTCGCGGATCGGGTCGACGACCGACATCGACACGACGTCCTCCAGCCCTTTCAGCGCCCGCACGATGACGGACCGGTGCGCCCACGGGCAGGCCAGCGACACGTACAGGTGGTAGCGGCCCGGCTCGGCCGGGTGGTCGCCGCCGTCGGCGGTCACGCGGCCCCTGAAGCTGTAGGGCGGGCGGGTGAACGCGCCGGAGGGCTTGTTGGAGTTCTTGAGGCCGTAGTCCCCGTGGACGGTGAAGTCCACCGGGCTCGCGACCGCGGCTGTGCCTGTCACGGATGTGATCCTTCCTGGCCGGTGTCGGTCCTCCCGATCAGGACTACACCATCGCCGCTCGCCGCGCGTGGGGGGCTCCCCTGCGGGCGGCGCCCCGGGCGCAGGCCGGACAGCAGGCCGGCGATGACCAGCGCCGCGCCCAGGATGTCCGGCACGCTCGGCCGGCCGGTGCCGAGGATCACGCTGGAGACGATGGCGCCGATCGGCAGGAAACCGGAGAACAACCCGGCCCGGTCGGCCCCGAGACGGGGCAGCGCGTCGTACCAGCAGAAGAACGCGAACGCGGTCACCACCACCGCCAGGTAGACGAGCGCCGCAGCCTCGCCCGCCGTGGGCGCCCGCAGCGCCGCCCGGCCGTCCGCCGCCACTCCGGCGACCAGCAGCAGCGGCACCGCGGCGATCGTCGCGTACGCCGAGACGCGCACCGCGCCGAGACGCGCGAGCAGGGGGACGGCGAGCAGCGAGAACCCCACCTCGCACGCCAGCGCGCCGAGCGCCAGCAGCAGCCCGAGGAGGGTGCCCCGGCCGAGCCCGGTCGCCACCCCGGCGCCCGCCGCCACGAGCACGGCGGCCACCACGATGTGCGGCGTGGGCCGCCTGCGCTCCATCAGCGGCCCGGCCAGGGCCAGGATGATAGGCACGGTGGCGATGACCGTCCCCACGGTCGCGGGATCGGCGTGCCGGGTGGACTCGATGACGAAGACGTTGAACGCGGCCAGTCCGACGACGGCCAGCAGCACGATCAGCGCGGTCTCCTTGCGGGTCGGCCGCAGGTGGGGCAGGCCGCGCGCCCTCATGACGGCGAGCAGCACCAGCCCGCCGAGGGCGTAGCGCAGCGCCTGCCCGCCGTAGACGGGGTAGTGGTGCAGCGCCGGGGACACCGCCGTCAGCGTCCCGACGCAGAACATGGCCGTCGCGGCGCCCACCGCCCCCCGCGTCCCCCCTCGCGTCCGCCCTCGCCGTCCGGCCGCCGCCCGCGCGTTCTGCTTCCCCGCTCCCATGGCCACAGCGCTCTCCTCTACGTGATCCGTGATCGAGCCCGACGTTCGCGACCGTCCTTTGGTCCGTCAGCCTGGCAAGGGCCGAGTACGGTTAACAGGTCCAAACAGGTCCGAACCAGCAGGGCCAACGAACGCGCGTACGAGAGCCGGCCCTCTTAACCGGTTCTCCCGGCTTTCGGCGTGTCGCTTTTTCGGCGGAGAGAATGCCTCGATATCGTGACCTGTCGCCCACATCGGTGATCGGATCGGGCACCGTACCGGTCGAGTCGGCACGATCTACACCTGTGGTCTGGTGGAATAGCGTGCTGTGAGTGGTCAGGCCTACCGTCTGGTGCGGCGGGGAAGCGCGGGGCAGGCGATGCCTCCTGCTCTCGATGAGCACCAGCGGGCGGTCGTCCGCCACGAGGGCGGGCCGCTGCTCGTGCTCGCGGGCCCCGGCACCGGCAAGACCACCACGATCGTCGAGAGCGTCGTCGACCGCGTCGAGCGGCGCGGCGTCGACCCCGAGCGGGTGCTCGTCCTCACCTTCAGCCGCAAGGCCGCCGAAGAGCTGCGTGAGCGTATCACCGCGCGCATGCGCCGCACCACGAGAACCCCGCTCGCGCTCACGTTCCACAGTTACGCCTACGCGCTGTTGCGCCGTGAGGCGGTGCTCGCGGGCGACCCGCCGCCCCGCCTGCTCACCGGCCCCGAGCAACTGCTGGAGATCCGCCGGCTGCTCCACGGCGAGCTGGAGGATGGCGCCGGCCAGTGGCCGTCCGGCATGCGCGAGGCGCTCAAGACCCGCGGGTTCGCCGAAGAGCTGCGCGATTTCCTGGCCCGCGCGGCCGAACGCGGGCTCGACGGCGACGACCTGGTCGTCCTCGGCCGCGAGCACGGCAGGGCCGACTGGGTGGCGGCCGGCCGGTTCGCCTACCGGTACGCCGACCGCTTCGACCTCGACCCGACCCCCCCCCTCGACTACGCCGAGCTGATCCGCGCCGCCGCGGGCCTGCTCAACGACGTCGAGGTGCGGCGGCGCGAGCGCGCCGCCTACGACGTCGTCTTCGTGGACGAATACCAGGACACCGACCCGGCGCAGGAGTTCCTGCTCCGGCGGCTGGCCGGCGACGGCCGCGACCTGATCGCCGTCGGCGACCCCGACCAGTCCATCTACGGCTTCCGCGGCGCGGACGTGCGCGGCATCCTCGACTTCCCCGAGCGGTTCCGCACGGCCGACGGCCGCCAGGCGCCGGTCATCGCCCTGCGCGTGTGCCGCAGGAGCGGGCCCGAACTGCTGGCCGCCTCCCGCCGCGTCGCCGCTCGCCTGCCGGCTCCGCCCCCCGTCCGGCACCGCCCCGCCGAGCACCCCGGCCCGTCCGCCCCGCAGAACGCCGACGGGCACCGGGAGCTGACCTCGCCGCAGGACGCCGACCCGGGCGAGGTCCGGGTCCTTCTGGCCGACAGCGAGAGCCAGGAGGCCGCGGTGGTGGCCGACACCCTGCGCCGGGCCCACCTGCTCGAAGGGGTGCCGTGGAGCCGCATGGCCGTCCTGGTGCGCTCGGCGAGCCGCCAGGTCCCGATGCTGCGCCGCGCCCTGCTCACCGCCGGAGTGCCCGTCATGGTGGCCGGCGATGAGACGCCCCTGGTCCAGCGGCCGGGCGTGCGGCCGCTGATGACCTTGCTGCGCGTGGCGCTCCACCCGTCGGCGCTGGACGTGGCCACGGTCGAAGAGCTGCTCACCGGCCCGCTGGGCGGCACCGACGCGATCGGCGTGCGCCGCCTGCGCCGCGCCCTGAGGGCCGCGGAGCTGGCGGCGGCGGCGACGGACGACGCCACGCTGCCCCTGCCGCCGCGCTCGTCGGACGAGCTGCTGGTCGCGGCCGTACGCGACGTCCGTGAGCTGGTCCCGGTCGAGGAGCACGTCGCCGCGTGCGCACGGCGCGTCGCCAAGCTCATCGCGGTCGCGCGCGAGGCGGTCCACCGCGGCGACACCGCCGAGGAGGCGCTGTGGGCGATCTGGCAGGCGTCCGGGCTCGGTGACGCCTGGACCGAGGCCAGCCTGGCCGGCGGAGCGCGGGGAGCCCAGGCCGACCGCGACCTCGACGCGGTGGTGGCGCTGTTCGACCACGCCGCGCGGTTTGTCGACCGCCTCCCGCACGCCGGGCCCGAGGTCTTCCTCGACGACCTGTCCTCCCAGGAGATCCCCGGCGACACGCTCGCCGAGCACGCCCCCGACGGCGAGACCGTCCGCATCCTGACCGCCCACCGCTCCAAGGGCCTCGAATGGGACGTCGTGGTGGTCGCCGGCGTGCAGGAAGGCGTCTGGCCCGACCTGCGCCTGCGCGGGTCGCTCCTCGGCGTGCAGCAGATGGTCGAGATGGCCGGGGGCTCCGCGCTCGACGGCGCCGACGCGGGCGGCGCCGCCCTGGCCTCCAAGCTGCTCGCCGAGGAGCGGCGGCTGTTCTACGTGGCCGCCACCCGTGCCCGCCGCCGGCTGGTCGTCACCGCCGTCGGCGGGGAGGACACCGACGAGCGGCCTTCGCGGTTCCTCGCCGAGCTGCTGCCCGGGGCCGTCGAGAAGGCCGCCGTCGACGACCGCGCCCGCTGGCTCAGCATGTCCGCCCTGGTCGCCGACCTGCGGGCCGCCGTGTGCGATTCCACCAGGCCCGAGCCGATGCGCCGGGCGGCCGCCGGGCACCTCGCCCGCCTGGCCCGCGCGGGCGTCCCCGGTGCCCACCCTGACGAGTGGTACGCGCTCACGCCGCTGTCCGACGACCGTCCGCTGAGCTGGCCAGAGAACGTCGTGCGGGTCTCGCCGTCCGCGGTGGAGAACTTCACCAAGTGCGGGCTGCGCTGGCTGCTGGAGACGGCCGTCGGCGCCTCGGGCACCGACATGTCCCGCAGCCTCGGCAGCGTCATCCACGCCATCGCCGTCCTGGCCGTCGCCGGGCAGGAGGGCGACACCCTCGGCAAGCGGCTCGACGAGGTCTGGGACGGGCTCGACTTCGGCGGCGTGTGGTTCAACCGCAAGCAGCGCCAGGTCGCCGAGCAGATGGTCGCCCGGTTCCTCGCCTGGCACGAGCAGAACCCCCGCGAGCTCGTCGCCGTCGAGGAGGCCTTCACCGCCGAGCTGTCCGACGGCGTGCACATCCGCGGCCGGGTCGACCGCGTCGAACGCGACGGCGAGGGCCGGGCCGTGATCATCGACATCAAGACCGGCACCACCAAGCCGTCCGACCAGGAGCTCGACCGCCACCCGCAGCTCGGCGTCTACCAGCTCGCCACGCTGCTGGGCGCGTTCCAGCGTCACGGCATGACCGAGCCGGGCGGCGCCGCGCTCGTCCAGGTGGGCAAGGCCGCGGGCAAGGAGGCCAAGGAGCAGCGCCAGGGCGCGCTCGGCGACGACCCCGACCCCGGCTGGGCCAGGACGCTGGTCACCACCGTCGCCACCGGCATGGCGTCCGGGGTGTTCACCGCCAAGGTCAACGACGGCTGCCGCACCTGCGCCGCCAAGGCCAGCTGCCCCGTCAACGACGGCGGAGGCCAGGTTTGCTGACCCCGCATCCGCCCGCGGCGGCCGCGGCGGTGGACGACACCAGGCCCGCGCTGATCAGCCCCGCCGAGCTGGCGGAGAAGCTCGGCATCCCGCCACCCACGCCCGAGCAGGCCTCGGTCATCGAAGCGCCGCTGGAGCCGACCGTCGTCGTCGCCGGCGCGGGGTCGGGCAAGAGCGAGACCATGGCCGGACGGGTGGTCTGGCTGGTCGCCAATGGGCTGGTGCACCCCGAACGCGTCCTCGGCCTCACCTTCACCCGCAAGGCCGCCGCCGAGCTGGCCGCCCGCGTGCGCAAGCGGCTCACCCGCCTCGCCGAGGTCGGCCTGGCCCCGGCCGAGCTGCTGGAGGCCGAGCCCACCGTGTCGACCTACCACGCCTACGCCGCCCGGCTGGTCACCGACCACGCGCTTCGCGAGGCGATGGAGCCGACCATGCGCCTGGTCAGCCCCGCCATCTCCTGGCAGATGGCGGCCCGCGTGGTGGGACGGTACGACGGCCCGATGGACCGCGTCGACCTCGCCCCGCCCTCCGTCACGGCCGCGGTGCTCGAACTCGCCGGCGAGCTGTCCGAGCACCTGCGCACCCCCGGCGACGTCCGCGAGATCGGCCACTGGCTGGACGAGCGCTACGCCCGGCTCGCCGGCCGTCCCACGCTGCCCCAGCGCAGGCCGGTCCGCACGCAGGACGTCCGCGAGCAGTTCCTGCCCCTGGTAGAGGCGTACGAGCGGGAGAAGCGCCGGCGCGAGGTGATCGACTACGGCGACCAGATGGCGCTCGCCGCCCGCATCGCCGACCGGCACGCCGAGGTCGGCATGATCGAGCGGGGCAGGTTCTCCGTCGTCCTGCTCGACGAATACCAGGACACCAGTCACGCGCAGCTCGTCCTGCTGCGGGCGCTGTTCGGCGGCGGCCACCCGGTGACCGCCGTGGGCGACCCCTGCCAGTCGATCTACGGCTGGCGCGGCGCCTCGTCCGGCAACCTCAAGCGCTTCGTCCACGACTTCCCCACCGCCGACGGCCGGGCCGCGCCGGTGCGCAGGCTCTCGGTGAGCTTCCGCAACGGCGAGCGGGTGCTGGACGTCGCCGCGCGCGTGCAGGCGCCCCTGCGCGCGGAGGCGCGCGAGGTGCCCGTGCTCGTCCCCGGCGGCAACCGCGTCGCGCGCGGGCGGGTCGTCTGCGCCTTCCACGAGACGGCCGACGACGAGGCCGCGTGGATCGCCGACGGCGTGGCCCGCATGCTCGGCGGAGAGACCGCGCCCGACGGCCTGCCGTGGGGCGAGGGCGAGCGGGACAAACTCCGCGACAAGCTCAAGCCCGGCGGCGCGTGGGGCGGCGCGATGGCGTTGCAGCCGCAGGACGTGGCCGTCCTGGCCCGCAAACGGGCCCAGTTCCCGGCGCTGCGCCGCGCCCTGGAGGAGCGTGACATCCCGGTCGAGGTCGTCGGCCTCGGCGGCCTGCTCACCGTCCCCGAGGTGGCCGACCTCGTGGCGACGCTCCGCGTCCTGTACGAGCCGACGGCCGGCGACGCGCTCGTCCGCCTCCTCGCCGGGCCGCGCTGGCGCATCGGCCCGGCCGACCTGAAGGTCCTCGGCGACCTGGCCAGAGAGATGACCACGGCGACCCGCGGCGGCCCCGCGCCCGAGGACCCCCTCGAACAGGTCGTCACCGACATGCGCGAAGAGCGCGGCAGCCTGGTCGACGCCCTCGACGAGCTGGCCGACCGCTCCGAGTGGCTGGAGAACTTCTCCCCCCTCGCCCGCGCGCGGCTGCCGCTGCTGGCGCACGAGCTGCGTGTCCTGCGCGCGCACGCCGGGCAGCCGCTGCCCGACCTGATCGCCGAGATCGAGCGGCGGGTCGGCCTGGACGTCGAGGTGGCGGCCCGCGGCGGAGGGCCGCTGGCCGCCCGCGCCGACCTAGACGCCTTCCTCGACGCGGCGTCCCGGTTCGCCGGCGACGCAGAGGACCCCACGCTGGGAGCCTTCCTCGCCTACCTCAAGGCGGCCGAGTCGGAGGAGTTCGGCCTGGAGGCCGGGCGCATCGGCGAGACCAACAGCGTGAAGCTCATGACCGTCCACGCCTCGAAAGGGCTCGAGTGGCCGGTCGTCATCGTGCCGGGGCTCTCGCAGCTCACCACCCAGCGCGGCGGCCTGGCCAAGGGCAGCGTCTTCCCCGCGACGCCCGCGACCAACTCCCGATGGACCGAGAACCCCCGCAAGCTGCCCTATCCGCTGCGGGGCGACCAGGCCGACCTGCCCGTCCTCGAAGGGCTGGAGAAGGACGACCTGGCCGGATTCGACGAGCGCTGCCGCGAACGCGACCTGATGGAGGAGCGGCGGCTCGCCTACGTCGCCGTCACACGGGCCCACTACCTGCTGATCGCCTCCGGGTACCGCTGGGGGACGGCCGCCAGGCCGCTCGAACCCTCCGACTTCCTGCGGGAGATCCGCGACTCCTGCGGCCAGGTGGCGTACTGGGCGCCCGACATCGAGGAGGACGCAGCCAACCCCCTGCTGGCCGAGCCGGCCTCGGCCGCCTGGCCGGCCACCCCGCAGGGCGAGCGCTACGAGGCCATCCGCACCGGCGCCGACATGGTCCTCACCGCCCTGGCCTCGGCGTCCGCCTCGCATCGGCCCTCCTCCGAGCACGACGAGATGTCCGCCAGGTCCGACGAGACCTCCGCCGTGCCCGGCGGCCCGCCCGCCGCCGAACTCCCCTCTGCCGCCGTCACGGAGGACCCCCTGTGGGCCGGCACATCCACTGAGGACTCCCTGTGGGGCGACACGCCTGCGGAGGTCTCCATCTGGGACGATCCGCCGTCGGACGACGACCTCCCTGAGGACTTCCCATGGGAGGACCTGCCCTGGGACGACGACGACCCTCCGCAGGACGACGCTCTCCGGGCGCACGACGCTCTCCCCGAGCGCGACGCCGTCCCGGAGGGGCGTCCTCCGGAGGACGCCCCTCCGGCGGAGACCTCTTCGCGGGACGTCGTCACGGCGCGGACTCCTCCGCAGGACGTCCTTCTGGCCGGCCTGCCGCTGAAAGAGTGGGAGCGAGAGCGCGTCCGGGCCTGGGCGCGCGACACCGAGCTGTTGCTCCGCGAGCGCGAGCAGAGCAGGCGGCGCGGCGGGGCGGTCGTCGAGCTGCCGGCCCACCTGACGGTGTCCTCGCTGGTCACGCTGGCGGCCGACCCCGCGTCGCTGGCCCGCCAGATCCGCCGCCCGCTGCCGCACAGGCCCGCGCCGCTGGCGCGCAGGGGCACCGCCTTCCACCGCTGGCTTGAGGGCAGGTGGGGCCAGCAGCGGCTGATCGACGACTTCGAGCTGCCCGGCGCGTCCGACGACCTGTCCGGCGTCGACGTCCAGCTCGCCGAGCTGCAGTCCCGGTTCGAGGAGAGCCCGTGGGCGGCCCTGGAGCCGGTCGACCTGGAGGTGCCGTTCGAGACGATGATCGCCGACCGGCTGGTGCGCGGCCGGATGGACGCCGTCTTCGCCGACGGCGACGGGTACGTGGTCGTCGACTGGAAGACCGGCGAACGCCCGCGCGGCGGCGCCGCCAGAGCCGCCTCGGTGCAGCTCGCCGCCTACCGCCTGGCGTGGGCCCGCCTGGCCGGTGTCCCGCTGGACAAGGTGGGCGCCGCCTTCCACTACGTCCGCGCCAACGAGACCGTCCGCCCCGTCGACCTCCTCGACGCCGCCGGCCTGGTCCGCCTCATCGAATCCGTCCCCAAAGACGGCTGACCGCCCGCACCGTCCCACCCCCGGCCCCCCTGCCCTCCCGGTACCTCCCCGCCACAGAACAGGCGCGATCGCGGAAGAGCGGCACGTGCAAACGCGGAAGACCGGCACGTGCAAACGCGGAAGACCGGCACGTGCAAACGCGGAAGACCGGCACGTGCAAACGCGGAAGAAATCCGTCTGCAGCGGCGGAAGCAAGTGACATCATCCCAGCATGAGGCCGTGTTCCTGATCCACCGGATCCCGGCCTGGGGGACGACGTTGGGCGCCCGGGTCTCCCGTCATCCCAAGGTGCACATGGTCGACTCCGGGATGCTGGCCTGGTTGCTCGGCCTCAACCCGGACAAGGTCGCGCTCTCGCTCTTTGGGCGTGAGGCGGTCACAGCGGGGGCGGGTGTTCCCGGAGGGGGAGGCGCAGGACGAAGCGGGCGCCGTGGGGGGAGTCTTCTACGCGCAGTGAGCCGTGGTGGGCTTCGGTCATCTCCCGGGATATGGCGAGGCCCAGGCCGCTGCCCGCCGGATCGAGGCGGCGGCCCTGCTCCAGGCGGGTGAACCTGTTGAAGACGCGTTCGCGGTCCTTGGGCGCGATGCCGTCGCCGTCGTCGGTCACGGCGAGGACCGCCCTGCCGGCGGAGGCGTGGACCGAGAGGGCGGCCTCGGTGTGCGCGTGCCGCTGGGCGTTGGCCACGAGGTTCTCCACCACGCGCATGAGCTGGACGCGCGACCCGGCGACCCACACCTCGTCATCGGCGCGGACGTGCACCGGGACCTTCCACGTCCGTGCGTCGACGACCTCGTACGACAGGGCGGTGAGGTCCACCGATTCCGGCGGGGCGGGGTCGGCGGCGCGCAGGCGGGCGAGCACCAGCAGGTCGTCGATGATCGCCTCCAGCCGGTCGGTGGTCGACAGGGCCGCCCGCATGGCCTCCTGCGGGTCGACGTCCTCGGGATGGGCGAGCGCCTCTTCCAGACCCACCCGCAGGCCGGTTATGGGCGAGCGCAGCTCGTGGGAGGCGTCGGAGGCGAAGCGGCGCTGCTGCTTGACAGCGCTTTCCAGCCGGGCGAGCGTCTGGTTCGCGGTCTCGGCCAGCATGGTGATCTCGTCCCGGCCCGGGGGCAGCGGGACGCGCTGGCTCAGGTCGGTGCCGGTGATCTCGGACATCTGCTGGCAGATGGTCTGCACCGGATGCAGGGTGCGGCCGAGCATGGACCAGGTGATCCAGCCGATCAGCAGCAAGATCGGCAGGGTGGCGGCGG
The DNA here is from genome assembly GCF_055586705.1 of Sphaerisporangium sp. NPDC049457. NCBI lineage: Bacteria > Bacillati > Actinomycetota > Actinomycetes > Streptosporangiales > Streptosporangiaceae > Sphaerisporangium > Sphaerisporangium sp. NPDC049457. Next base: position 105,234 of record NZ_JBVJHR010000027.1, read on the forward strand.
CGATGCCGAGGTCGAGCTCGCTGCCGGCGAGGATGGACGGCTCGGGGATGCCGGCGTAGACGACGGGCGAGTTGACGGCCGGGGTCACGCGGATCGCCATCAGCATGGCGCATCGACCGTCGCCGGAGCAGCTGGTACGGGTCTGGAAGCGGTCGTCGGGCGGAGGACGGAGCATGCTGAGCGGAGGCTCGCCGGCGACGGCCTTGCTCGCGTCCACGACGTGGCCGGTCGCGTCGACGACCTGGACGAGGTCGACCTTGCCCTGCGTGGGGATGACATGCGGCACGGTGCCGTTGCGCACCGCCGCGCTCCACTGGCTGGCGACGCGTTTGGTCGCCTCGAAGGTGTCCACCTCGATCTTGTAGCGGATCGCCGCGTCGACGCTGGCCCCCACCGTGGCGAGGAACACGGTCGAGAGCGCCACGGCCATGAGGGTGCATCTCGCCCTGATCGAGTGGGGACGCTGGAGACGTCGCCCTCTCATGAGTCTTCCTGTCGCGGTCACCACAGGCGGCGCCGGCGCGTGGACGGGGCTCGCGAGCCGGCGATCGACGGGGACGGCATTGTGAACACTCCGATCACGGGGATGTGGGGAACGGGGGCTATGAAGGCCGAGGCGGGCACGCCGGGGGCTCGTCGGACGAGCGACGGAGCCGGCGACGTCCCGCGGCCACGCTCTCAGGCGACCTGTGGTCATCGGCCGCTTCGGCGGCCTCCGGTCGTCTTTGGAATGTTTCAAGCTTGTGACCTGCTGAAACAGTAACACTAACACCAGAGTTGAGTTACTCAAGGGAAAGAGTTGTTCAAGCCTTGCTCTCCGGTCCCGTGCCATGGGATCGTCGGCCGGATGGGCGCAAGCCCGCCTGTGACGCCCGGACGGCGTGCGCGGGCGCTTGGTCGCATCCGACCGCGCGACCAGACGCGACCGGACGGCGCCAGGGGGCCAGGGCGTCAGGGCGAGGCTGGTGAGACGGTCCGGGGGTCGTCCTCCGTCGCCGAGTCGACGCGCAGTTCGTCCTCGGCCAGCAGGGTGAGCCAGCGGAGGATCTCGGAGATCTGGCCCATGGGGAACTGGAATTCCGGGGCGTCGCAGGCCGGGCTGACCAGGAAGGCCGTGCCCCAGAGCCGCGTGCGGACCGTGACCTTGGCCCGCTCCTTCCCGTCCGGCCCGTACACGATCAGCTCGGACGGCCGGTAGGCGCGCTGCGGCGGAATGGTCTCGGTGCCGATGGCGAGCCGCATCCTCATGAAGATCCGGCAGTTGACGCCGTCCGCGAGCAGGTGGCGGCGCAGGAAGGCGAGCAGTTCGGCGTCCTCGGACGCGCGCTTCTCGGACGTGGTGTCGTCGGCGCTCATCGATATCGGCCCATTTTCGGTCGGTGAGAGGAGGCCGGCCCAGCGTCCTGGCCGGTCCGGGCGAGTTCGACGCGGGTGACGCCGGAGGCGCGCATCGCGCGGACGGCCCGCTGCCGGGCCACCTCGAACCCGCCGGAGCGGAGCCCGGTCTCCCGGCCCGGATCCGTTTTCCGGGGCGCATTCCGGCACCGCATTTGATGCCGCATATCGGAGTTATGTGTTTTCTCGGACATGGCACGCACCATCCTTACGAGGAATTCCCTTCTGACCCTTTCCCGCCCTCCTCCCGTCCCCTACCCTTCCTCAGGGAATGTTCGCAACAAACGTTGGACGCGTCGCGGTGGAGTTCGGCCGGCTCATATAGAGCGAGGACATGCCCGCTCGCGTGCGCAAATGGTCAGAGCCGTCCCCTGGCGCCTTGTTTCGGCGTGGCAATTCGGAAAAGCCGGGACGTTGCGCATATCGGCCGAGAACGGTTACCAGAACGCAACGGCCGCACGACGGTCATGGCGAGGATGGGCGAGAACGGAAAGCGCCGCCGCTGATCCGACCACGCGTGCGGAGGCGAGGCGCTGTGGCCACGGCCTGGCGGCGTCCTCCGGGGCGGCGCGGAGCTACGTCCGGGGAGCGCCGTACCAGCGCCACGTGGTGAGGCGCGGGCGCCCGGGAAGCTCACCGCGCCCGGTGGCCCACAGCAGGGTGGGCCACGGGTCGGTGGTGGCCGGCGCGTCCGGGAACAGCCGGGCGAGCACGCGCGCGCACAGATCGGCCGGAGGGTCGAAGGCCAGCCCGAGCCCGTTCGCCACGTCGTTCGTGTGGACCAGGGCCTCCACGACGCCCATCGCGGCGAACCCCTCCGCGTCGGAGGCCCCGTACACGTGGTAGGCGCGCACGTGCGGAGGCGTCGTCCGCACCATGGCGACGAGCAGCCCGCCGCACGCCTCCAGCACATGCGACAGCCCCTGCGGCCCGGCCGAACGGTCGGCGCGGAACGCGCTCTCGGGGCCGCCCGGCCGCAGGCTCCGCCACACGATCGGCGGCTTGTGGTCGGGGGAGGGCGTCCGGGGGCCCAGCCTGAGGGCGTAGGAGAAGAAGTCGTCGCTGAGATGCTGCATCGTCTCCCAGCAGTCCCATTCCAGCGCGCCCGCTCGGCGGTCCCAGGCGTCGGCCGGCACGTCCCGCAGGGTGTCCAGGACGAGTCGCAGGGCACGGTCGAGATCGTCCGCCGTGACGGCCGGCGGGGCGGGGGAGGAAGACGCGGATGAGCCCGCTTCAGCTGATCGCGACATGCCATTGACCGTACCCCGCCCGCCGGACGGATCCGCCGCCGTCGTGCCCCATCGACCGGACGGGTCCACCGCCCGTACCCGTCCGCCGGATGGGTCCACCGCCCGTACCCGTCCGCCGGATGGGTCCACCGGTCGTGGTGACCGCGCGTTCTCGCCGTGAACGTCAGGTCAGGTAGTGGAAGCCGGGCTTGGGGTGCATGAGGAAGTCATGGTGGGAGATCGTCCAGGCGTAGGCGCCGGCCATGCCGAAGGCCACGATGTCCCCCACATTTGCCGACATGGGGACCTTGCGGGCGAAGACGTCCTTCGGGGTGCAGAGCTGGCCGACCACGGTGACCGGCTCGCCGGACGGACCCGTGCCGGGGCGGCCGGTGGGCAGCACGGCGAACGGCTGGTCGTGGCCCTTGGCCACGGGAGTGCGCAGATGGTGGGTGCCGCCGGTGACCACGGCGAACACCTCGCCGTGGACGCGCTTCACGTCGATCACGCGGGTGAGGTACCAGCCGCAGTAGGCGGTCAGCGCCCGGCCCGGTTCCACGCGCAGCGTCTCGCCGGGGTCGCGCAGGGCGGCGAGGCCCTGCCCGTAGGCGTCCCAGTCGAACAGCTCGTGCGGGTCGTCGTACGACACGGCCATGCCGCCGCCGACGTTGACCTCCAGGGCCGGCAGGTCCTGGCCGAAGGCCGGGTCGCGGCAGAACGCCAGCACGGCCTTGGCCAGGTCGAGCAGCTCGGGAGCGCGCAGGCCGCTGGCCAGGTGGGCGTGGAAGCCGCGCAGGCGCACCCTGTTCTGCCCGCGCACCAGATCGAGGCATTCGCGCACGCCGGCGGGGTCCATGCCGAACGGCGTCGCCCCGCCGCCCATGGCCAGCGACGCGCCTTCGACCGGGACGGCGAGGTTCACCCGCAGCAGCGCGTCGACCGGGCCGGCGGCCTCGATGAGCCTGCGCATCTCGCCCGGGCTCTCGACGTGGACGCGGTGGACGTCCAGGGACAGCTCGGCGTCCGTCTTGCCCGGGCCGCCGAACGCGAGCCTGGCCTCCGGCAGCACCGACCGCACGTGCGCCACCTCGCCGCCGGAGGACACCTCGAAGCCGTCGGCGTACGGGGCCAGGGTGTGCAGCAGGGCGGGGTCGGGGTTGGCCTTGACCGCGTAGTACAGCTCGACGTCGCGCAGGGCCCGCCGGACGGCGGCGGCGTGCCGGTCGAGCGACGCCAGGTCGTACACGTACGCGGGGAGGGCGTCGGCGAGGCGTTCGGCGCGCTCGCGCACCCGGTCGGGGATCTTCACCCGGGCACCCCCGCGAACGGGTTGGCCACCGGGACGTACCCGGCGTCGCGGTCGGCGGAGCGGGCCCACCGGGTCGCCAGGTTGGCCTTCGCAGGCAGCGGGGCTCCGGCCAGCAGGTCGGACAGGGGCAGCGGCCTGCGGCGGCCGGCGTAGCGGGCGACGCGCGCCCTGGCGTCCGCCCACAGCTCGCCGAGGAGCTCGTCCCGGGCGTGCGGTGCCGCCGACCCTGCGACCGTGGCGGCGATCTCGGGGAGATGGTTCACCATGATGCAGTAGACCACGCGGTTCCAGCCGCGCGCGGCGTCATAGGTGGCCGCCATGGTGACCGGATCCGGAAGGCCGGACAGATCGTGGCGACCGGCGACCAGCTTCGTGCCCTCCATATCGCGAAATATGGCCTCAACTGGCATGCCTTGGGGGTCGATGCCGATCAAGACGTTCTGCAGATGGGGCTCCAGGACCACGCCGTGCCGGAAGTAGGCGTCGAACACCGGGAGCGCCACACGCTCCACGTACGCGCCCCACCACCGCACGGGATCCCGCCGCAGTGCGGCCACCGCCGCCGCGCCGCCAGGGGCCGCGCTCGTGTCCGCGTCCGCGCCCGGAACCGTGCCCGGGGCCGTGCCCGCGACCGCGCCCGGGGCCGTGCCCGGTGCGCCGGCCGGGGCTGCCAGGGCTCCGGCCAGGACGGGGGTCACGCCTGGCCCGGTGACCTCCCACGGGCTCGACCGGACGATGACCCCGAGCCCTTCGAGCAGGCGCGTGCCGAGCGCCGCCGACCGGTACCCGGGCTCGGGCAGCCGGCGGGTCCCGGGGAAGCGCCGCGACAGGTCGGCGAACACCGGCTCCAGTCTGCCGCTCAGCTCGGCGGCCGAGGCCAGCTCGTACCAGGCGTTCTTGCGCACGCAGTTGGTGATCCGCACGTCCAGGCTGAACTTCAGGCACTTGCCGATCGCCGGCTCGTACACCGTGCGCACCGAGGAGGTCGGGACGGCCGGGTTCGTGCCGTGCCCGAGGTCGACGAGCCGCCCGTCCGAGAGCGGGGCGGCCAACTCGGCGGCGAGCAGTTCGAGCTGCCACGGGTGCGCGGGAAGCAGGGTGTAGCCGGCAGGGGCCTGGCCCAGCCCGTCGAGGTCCTTCGCCTCGCCCCCGGCCGCGAGCACGTCGTCCCGTACGCCGAGCAGCCGCAGCGGGAACGCGGCGTGCGCCTCAGGCGCGTACCTGGCCCAGTTCGCCCCGTCCCTGGCCTTGGGGGAGGGGTGGAACGGGTGCCCGAACACCAGCGCCTGCTCCGACGCCAGCCACGGGTCGTCGGGGGCGGCCGCGCCCTCTCGTTCGCGCAGTATGACGGCGATCGCCGCCCGGCTGGCGGCGACCTGGCCGGCGAACTCCTCGTTGTGCCCGGGGCCGCCCACTCCGGACCCGCCGACTCCGAACCCGCCCACTCTGGACCCGCCCAGTTCGGATTCGCCCAGTTCGGACTCGACCAGGCGGACGAGGCGGTCCACCGACAGAGGACGCCACGCGCCGTGCGCCAGCCGCTCTGCGTGCCCGTCGAAGCGCAGCGCGAGCCCGCCGGAGGCCGGTACCCGGATGAGGGTGCCGGCCAGGCGCAGCAGCAGGTACGGCGCGGCGGGCCAGACCTGTCCGCGCGGCCCGGCGACCTCCCGCGCGCAGCACCGCAGCAGCGCGGCCAGCGTCGCCGCCTCCGCGACGCCGCCCCACGCCTTCTCCGCGACGCCGCCCCACGCCTTCTCCGCGACGCCGTCCCGCGCTGCGTCCGGGTCCTGCGCCCCGTCGGCTCCGGGGACGAGGGCCGCCGGGGGGACGGACGCGGAGACGCCGGGGGGTGAGCCGGAGGCGGAAGGGCCGCACACGCCGTTCAATGGTTCGCCTCTCTGCGGGGGTGGTGGCGCAGGTAGTTCGGCCCGCTCGCGCCGTAGTGCTTGTTGATGTCGGCCGAGACGATGCGCGAGCGGGCGGCCAGGGTCCCGGCGCTGACCATGGACTTGCCGACCAGGCGGGCCGCGTCCAGCGTGCGGGCGCGCAGCAGCCGTGCCAGCGGATGGCCGCCGTGCTCGGCCAGCGCGCTCTCCAGGGCCGGGACGACCAGCTCGCCGTGGCCGGCGCCGAACGCGACCGCGGCGGCGGCCAGGTGCAGGGTGATCGTGACGAACACGTCCGCGAGGGCGTGCGGGTCGCCGTTGAGCATGCGCGGGTCGGCGAAGCCCGGGACGTCCAGCCCCGCCGCGACGAGCCGTTCGGGGGAGGCGAGCAGCCCGTCGTCGTCCTTGACCAGCAGCCGCATCACCGCGCCGGCCCCGGCGTCCTCGTCGAAGACCAGGGAGAGGTTCTGCTGGTGGGCCTCCAGGGCGATGCCGTAGATGACGAACAGCCGGACGTTCCACGTGAACAGCAGGCGCAGGTAGTCGGCGAGCAGCGCGGACACCTCGCCACCCCGGTACCGGGCGGCCAGATGGTCGATCACCCGCCCGCCGCCGGGGAACGGCGCCGCCAGGGCGGCCACCGGGACGATCTCGCCGGGGGGCATGCGGCGGAGCATCCAGCCGAGGTGGTCGTGGCCCGCGTGCGCGTAGGTCTGCTCGTCGGCGACGAGCACATCGAGATCCGGTTCGCGGCGCAGCACGTCGCGCAGCAGCAGTTCGGCGCGCGCGCCGTCCTCAAGCGTGCCGGGCTTGATGGACCGCCGGTTGCGGGCTCCGAGCGTGCTCGTGGTCAGCGGCAGCTTGAGGTGCGTGCGCGGCTCCACCTCGACGGTGCGCATCGACAGGGTGGGACGCACCACCAGGTGAGGCTCGTCGAGGAGCGAGACGCCGGGTATCGCCCGTACGGCGGGCAGGGTGAGCGGGTGTACCGGGAACAGCGCGTGCGGGCCGTCCCCCGCCGGCCACCAGCCGGGCAGGCCGCCCGGGACCGCCGCCCCGCCGCCCGGGCCGGTCACCCGGTCGATCGGCACGGCCGCCCAGCGCAGGGGGAAGGACGGCGCGAACTCGGGCGCGTAGGCGGTGAGCTCCTCGTCCGTGAGGCCGAGGCGGGCGCGTGACGTCGGGTAGACCGGGTGGTCGACGAACGCGGCGAGCGTCTCGTAGGCGACCGACCGCCCCAAGGGAGCCGGCCCGGCCGTGGTGACGCCGGGCGGCCGGGCGGCCGGCCAGGCATGGAAGGCGGGGCGCAGCCGGGCCAGGACGCCGGCGCGGCGGGGCTCGTGCAGCTCGTACGCGCGCAACGCCGCGCGGCACTCCTCGGTGAAGGCCGCCACGCCGTCGCCGTCCCCGGGGTCGGCGGTCCGGGCGAGCACGTCGAAGACCTCGGCCAGCGTCAGCGACTCCTGCGCGGCGACCATGAAGTCCTGGTACAGGTGGCCGGGCGTGAGACGCACCCGCCGTCCCGACGGGAGCACGAGCTGCACGCCGTCCTTGGTGCGGGTCAGGCGGGCGGCCAGGCCGCCGTAGTCCTCGCGGATCAGCGCGTCCAGCACCCGGGCGGCCAGGTACGGCTCACGCGGTAGCGGTCCGCCGCCCGCCGGCATGCCGGACGGGTACGCGGGGGTCCGGAGGGCGCTGGAGGTGCCGCCGCGCTCGGCGGTGGCGGGCGTCACTCGACCACCCAGGGCGCGCGGGTGCGGAAGGCGTCGATGGCCCGGTCGACGGCGTCGCGCCCGGGACCGACCGCCCGGACGACGCCCAGGTAGTCGCGGTTGGTGCGGGTCAGCTCCACGACGTCTCCGAGGGAGCGCAGCGGCCGGTGGCGCAGGCGCACGCCGCCGATCGTCTCGGCCACATCGCCCGGGGCGGCCTTCACGACCCCGCTCCGGTCCGCGACCAGGCTCACCGCCGCGCCGTGGCCGGAGACGGGCGGAGGGGCCTCGGCGCGCTCGCCGAGGTGCACCCGCAGGACCTGCTCGAACAGCGGCACTCCGAGCAGCTCGGCGAGCAGGAAGTCGCAGGTGTCGCCGATGAGCCGGTAGTTCACCTCGACGATGCGCGGGCCGCGCGCCGTGCGGACGTACTCGGTGTGGCAGGCGCCGAAGCCGGCGCCGATCGCGGCGAGCGCGCGCAGCACGTGCTCCGCCGTCGCCGGGGGGTCCCAGTCGAGGCGTTCTTCCACGAAGTGGGGGAGGGGGCCGAGGGTCGTGCGGAACCCGCCGAGCACGTGCAGGGCGTGGCCGTCGCCGAGGGTCTCAAGGGTGTGCAGCGGCCCCTCCAGGTACTCCTCGACGACCAGCGTGGCGCCGGGCCGCCGCGCGCGGATCCCGGCGACGGCCGCGGCCAGTTCGCCCGCGTCCGCGGCCAGGACGACGTCCTCGCTGGCGACGCCCTCGCGCGGTTTGACGACGACCGGGTACTCCGGCACGTCGGGCGGCGGTTCGCCGGGCGCGAGCCGCGCGGACCATACCCGCTCCACCCCGGCGTCGGCGAGCCGCCGCCTGGTCAGCGCCTTGTTCTTGGCGGTGAGGCACGCGCGCCAGTCCTTGCCCGGCAGCCCGAAGTAGGAGGCGGCCAGGGCGGTCTCCGGCTGGATGTGGTCGGAGTCGGAGAAGATCGCGCCGGGCGGATGGTGACGGGCGATCGTGTCGATGATCGAGCGCGCGTCCCGGACGTCCGTCCGCAGTGTCTCCACCGCGGCGTAGCGCTCCGGTTGGTCGGTGAGCAGCGTCACCTCACAGCCGAGTGAGCGGGCGGCTGGGAGGAAGCCATCGGTGACCGAGTCGGTCGGATTGAGCGCGGTGACGTACAGCCGCACGCAGGGCACCCCCGGAATCAGGTAAGGCTAACCTAACCAAGCTGACCGGCTGAATCCTAGCCCCACCACGATCTCATCGCTGCCGGACATGGTAATCACGCCGTATGTCCGTGTTGTGGCCACGCGTTGGGCATTTAGGTCGGCCATCTCCGGCGGCATAGGATGACAATCTGCCGGGAGGGAGAATCGCGTGGGGGAGATCTCGCAAGGCCAGCAGCTGCTCGGCCCGCTGCTTCTGGCGCGAGGGGGCGTTGACCGGTCCGCTTTGCACCGCAACGATGAGGCCTGGCTGAAATCCGCCTGGTCCGACCCCGCCACCCGCGTCCTGCTCATCAGCAACGGCAACACGCTGGTCCGCCGCGACAATGGCACGGCCGGCCTGGTGTTCATGTCTCCGCAGCAGGCGCCGCCCGGCGAACGTTACCTGCTCGGCGTCGACCCCGCAGGCGTCGCCTACTTCGCCGTCGCGGTCGAAGGCGAGCTGCCCCTGCCCCCGGCGGCGCCGCTGCCCGAGGGCACCGAGGTCGCCGAGGCCATCCAGGACGTCCCCGACTGGGCCGACGTCGCCACAGAGGGGCTGCGCAAGGCGGGGGCCGCGCTCGGCGACCGCGACGCCGGCCTGCTGGTCAACGCCGTGGCGCTCGAAGCGTGGCACGCCACCCACGAGCACTGCCCGAGATGCGGCGGCCGCACGAACATCATCGCCGGCGGGCACATGCGGGTCTGCCCGAACGACGGCAGCCAGCACTTCCCCCGGGTCGACCCCGCGGTCATCATGCTGGTCCACGACGACGACCGCTGCCTGCTGGCGCGCGGGCCGCAGTGGCCCGAGGGGCGGTTCTCGGTCCTGGCGGGCTTCGTCGAGCCCGGCGAGTCGCTCGAACAGGCCGTCGCGCGCGAGGTCTTCGAGGAGGTCGGCATCACCGTCGCCGAGCCCCGCTACCTCGGCAGCCAGCCGTGGCCGTTCCCGCGCAGCCTCATGCTGGGGTTCTTCGCGAAGGCCACGACCACCGAGATCACCCGCGACCCCGACGAGATCGCCGAGGCGCTCTGGCTCACCCGGGCCGAGCTCGGCGCCGCCGTCGAGAACGGCGACATCCGGCTGCCGCCCGGCGTCTCCATCGCCCGCCGGCTCATCGAGACCTGGTACGGCTCCTACCTTCCCGGCGACTGGTGAACCACGGCCGGCCGCGCGAGGCCGCCTGACGGCGAAGACCGGGAAAGCGCCGGCGGAAGAACGCCTGAGGCAGAGCGCCGGCGGGGGCGGGAGAACGCCTGAGGGGCAGCGCAGGCGGGGCGGGAGAGCGCCGGCGGAGAGCGCCTGCGGGAGAGCGCCGGCGAGCGGGGGCCCGTTCGCCGGCGATGGGACGAGTGCGCCGCGTCAGGCCTAGGCCTGCGCGAGCAGCCCCTTCAGCCTGATGACCGAGGGGTTGGTCAGGGTGGTGCCGTCTTCCAGGACCACCGTCGGGACGACCTGGTTGCCGCCGTTGACGCTCATCACGAACTCGGCCGCTTCCGGGTTGGCCTCGATGTCGATCTCCTGGAAGGAGATGCCTTCCCGCTTGAGCTGGCCCTTGAGTCTCTTACACGGACCGCACCAACTGGTGGTGTACACCTTGAGCGCCATAGCCTCATTCATCCCTTCGTCGTCGGCATCTGCTGGCAACACCGCCGCTCTCGCCGGTGTTCCCGCCGTCCCGCCGCCGCCGGCGCGCGCAGCGTCAGTGCGTGCTGACCTTGCGCAGGGACGGAAGGTGACCGGAGGTCGTCCCCTTGGGAGTGGCCGTCGACCGGGGCGCGGCCGGCGCGGCGAGCTTGCCGGCGACCCACTCGCGGATGCCCTCGGCGACGCCGGGCTCGCGGTAGAGCGGCGCGCTGTGGAAGTACCCCGGCACGACGCGGATGTTCATCGCCACGCCGACCTGGTTGAGCTGTTCCTTCAGCAGCTCGCTCTGGTAGGGCGGCACGAACTCGTCGGAGGAGTGCACGGTGAGCACCGGGGCGTCGTGCCGGCTGGCGTGCCAGGGCACCTCCATGCTGGACCAGACCTTCGCGCAGGCGCCGGTGGGACGGCAGCCGCCGGCCAGCGCGATGGCGGCCTGGCGGAGCTTGCGCTGGTCGAAGTCGGCGCCCTCGTCGCCGTCGGAGTATGCCGTGAGCGGTGAGATCACCGGAGAGACGCCGACGACGCCGCGCAGCCCCGGCAGGCCGTCCTTGTAGGTGCCGACCGCGGTGGCGATGTGGCCGCCCGCCGAGAACCCGATGATGGCGTAACGGTCGGGGTCGAAGGAGAAGAAGTCGGCGTGCCTGCGGGCGGTGGCGATGGCGGCCAGCGTGTCGGTGCGCTGCGCCGGCCAGGAGGCCTCCTGCGACAGCCGGTAGTTGATGTTGAAGACGGTGTAGCCCATCGCGGCGTACGCCCGGTTGACCTCGGTCATGTACTTCTTGTCGCCGCTGTTCCACCAGCCGCCGTGGATGATGAAGACCCCTGGCCTGCGCCCGGCGTGCGGCTCCCACCACACGTCCATGCGCTGGTGGGCCGACTGGCGGCCGTAGGAGTAGGTGCGCACGATGGTCGAGGCCAGCGCGTCCTCGTTCGGGATCGGGGCCGTGCTCGGCGTCGGAGTCGGCGTCGGCGTGGTGGTGGCACCGGCGGGCTGGACGGCCGCCGGTGTGAGGAGGACGGTGGCCAGAGCGAGCGACCCCACCGTTACCGCGCTTCTCACTGGACTCTTCCTTCCCCGGAAACCATGGCTCCTCATTGTGGAGCAAATCGACGTGCTTGTGCACGCACGATCGTCTCAGCGATGCACAGCCGAGAGCGTAAAGGGCGTACATGGGAGGGCTCACAGGTTGTGCACATGCCGAGCGACGCGCGCGGCCGGCTGCTGGAAGGATGATGCCAGCACACCGTCCGCATCGCACGTTAGGAGGCCCAGTTGGAGCGCGAAGACGCCCTCGCCGGGCTCGACCCGGAGCAGCGCGAGGTGGCCGAGGCGGTGCGGGGGCCGGTGTGCGTGCTCGCCGGCGCCGGCACCGGCAAGACCAGGGCGATCACCCACCGCATCGCCCATGCCGTCCGCACCGGCGTCGTCGACGCGCAAAGCGTGCTCGCGGTGACCTTCACCACACGCGCCGCGGGCGAGCTCAAGCAGCGCCTGCGCTCCCTCGGCGCCCACGGCGTCCAGGCACGCACCTTCCACGCCGCCGCGCTGCGCCAGCTCACCTATTTCTGGCCCCGCGTGATCGGCGGCGACCCGCCGAGGGTCGTCGAGTCCAAGCTGCCGCTGCTGGTCGAGGCGTGCCGCGTGGTGCGGCGCGCGCCCGACCGGGCCGAGCTGCGCGACGTCGCCGCCGAGGTCGAGTGGGCCAAGGTCACCCAGGTGGCCCCAGAGGAATACGCGGCGCTCGCCGCCAAGGCGGGACGCACGCCGCCGATCCCCGCGCAGGAGGTCGCCCACCTCTTTGATGCGTACGAGACGCTCAGGCGCCAGCGCCACCTGGTCGACTTCGAGACGATCCTCGAACTCACCGCCGCGGTGATGACCGAGCACGCCGAGGTCGCCGCCGAGATCCGCCGCCAGTACCGCTATTTCGTGGTGGACGAGTACCAGGACGTCAACCCCCTGCAGAAGCTCCTGCTCGACACCTGGCTGGGCGGCCGCGACGACATCTGCGTGGTCGGCGACCCCAACCAGACCATCTACTCCTTCAGCGGCGCCACCCCGCGCTATCTGACCAATTTCGCCGTCGAGCACCCCTCGGCCGCGGTGATCAAACTGGTGCGCGACTACCGCTCCACGCCGCAGGTCGTCGGCCTGGCCAACAGCGTGCTGGCCAAGGCCCGCACGCCCCACCGGCTCGAGTTGGTCGCGCAGCGGCCCGACGGGCCCAAGCCGGTGTTCGCCGAGTGCGACGACGAGCCCGCCGAGGCCGCGCTCGTCGCCGCGCGCGTCAAAGAGCTGGTCGCCCAGGGCGTGCCCACGCGCGAGATCGCCGTGCTGTTCCGGGTCAACGCCCAGTCCGAGCTGTACGAGCAGGCGTTCACCGAGGCGGGCGTGCCCTATCTCCTGCGCGGCGCCGAGCGGTTCTTCGAGCGGCCCGAGGTCCGGCAGGCCGTCGTGCTGCTGCGGGGCGCGGCCCGCTCGGCCAACGACGAGCAGCCGCTCGCGCAGGCCGTCCACGACATCCTCGGCGGCATCGGCCTCACGGCCGAGCCGCCGGGGGGCGGCTCGGCGCGCGAGCGGTGGGAGTCGCTGAACGCGCTGGCCGAGCTGGCCGAGGACATGGCGTCCGAGGGCGGCGATCTTCCGCGTTTCGTCGCCGAGCTGGAGCGCCGCGCCACCGAGCAGCACGCCCCGCCGATCGACGGGGTGACGCTCGCCTCCCTGCATGCCGCCAAAGGCCTCGAATGGGACGCCGTCTTCCTCATCGGCCTCACCGACGGCATGCTGCCGATCATCTACGCCGAGAGCGCCGAGCAGATCGAGGAGGAACGGCGGCTTCTCTACGTCGGCATCACCCGCGCCCGCGCTCATCTGCACCTGTCCTGGGCGCTGGCCCGGTCCGCGGGCGGCCGCAAGGCCCGGCGCCCGTCCCGGTTCCTCGACGGGCTCACCGGCGCCCCCGCGGCCGCCGCCACCGGCTCCGGCCGGTCCGCCCCCCGCGACCGCCGCGCCGCGCAGGCCCGCGTCGCCGCGCCGATCTCCTGCCGCGTGTGCGGCAAGACCCTCACCGCGGCCGCCGAGCAGAAGCTCGGCCGCTGCGCCACCTGCCCGGCCGACTACGACCAGGAACTCCTTGAGCGCCTTAAGCTCTGGCGTACGAAGGCGGCGAAAGAGGCGAAGGTGCCGACTTACGTCGTATTCACGGACGTTACGCTCCAGGCACTGGCCGAGCGGGTCCCCGCCACCGAGGAGGACCTTCTCGCGATCGCCGGCATCGGGCGCGTCAAACTTGAGCGCTACGGCCAGGCGGTCCTGGACATCTGCCGCGGAGGGGAAGTGACGTGAACGAGGCGCTCAAGGAGGTCCTCGACCTGCTCGATCTGGAGCAGATCGAGCAGGACATCTTCCGGGGCAGGAGCCCGGGAGAGCGCATCCAGCGGGTCTTCGGCGGGCAGGTGGCGGCACAGGCGCTGGTCGCGGCGGGCCGCACGGTGCCGGCCGACCGCACCGTGCACTCCCTGCACGCGTACTTCATCCGCCCGGGCGACCCGGCGGTCCCGATCGTCTACAACGTCGAGCGCGTGCGCGACGGCCGCTCGTTCACGACCAGGCGGGTCGTCGCCATCCAGCACGGCAAGGCCATCTTCACCATGTCCGCGTCCTTCCACGTCCTTGAGGACGGCGTCGGCCACCAGGCGGCGTCCATGCCGCAGGTGCCCGGCCCCGAGACGCTGCCGCTCTTCCAAGATCGCATGCGTGACCTCGTCGGCGACCAGGAGCCGTGGCGCGAGTGGCTGGCCAAGCCCCGCCCGGTCGACGCCCGTTACGTCACGCCGCTCACCTGGGAGGCCTACCGCGATCCTTCCCTGCGCGGCTCCGAGACGCAGGTGTGGTTCCGGTACGACGCCGACCTGCCCGACGACCCGTTGCTGCACGTCGTGCTGGCGGCCTACGCCTCCGACTACACGCTGGTCGACACGGTGCTGCTGACGCACGGCCTGGCGTGGGGCGCCTCCAACCTCACCGGCGCCTCGCTCGACCACGCCATGTGGTTCCACCGGCCGCTCAAGGTCGACGACTGGGTGCTCTACGCCCAGGAGTCGCCGTGGTCGGGCAACGCGCGCGGTCTCGCCCAGGGGCAGATGTTCACCGCCTCCGGCGACCTCGCGGTCTCGGTCGTGCAAGAGTGCATGATCCGTGTCGTAAATCCGTGAAATAGCAGGTAGAAAATGTGTTGCCGGGTCCCCCGGTCCACGTTTAGAGTCATGCACAAGCCGGTCGGACGACCTCGTCCGACCCCGCAATCGCCAGGGAGGTGACCACCGTGAAGCAGATTCTCGTTTCGACATGCGCCACGCCGTGGCTCGCTTCCCAGCATGGCAGCGGCATGCGCATCGCCGCCCCGTTCATGGGCGCCGCCCGCGTCGCCGCTCCGATCGCCGCTCCGATCGCCATGGCCGCACTCGGCCTCGCGGCCGATGGCCCGGCGAAACTCCGACAGGAGAAGTCCGCCCGCATCCGCCTGGCTGCGGCCGCCTTCACCTACGACACCACCGGAATGGTCACCGACCACCCGGCGGCCTTCGGCCGTCCGGTCGGCGACGAGCAGACCACGAGCACCGCCAATGGTGGGGTGCAGGGTCCGCCACCCTGGAGGCAACCGGTCATAACCTGACCGGTAGACAAAGCGCCTCCAGGCCGCGGATCCGTACCAGGATCCGCGGCCTTCTTGTTTTCCCCGGCCGCCGTATCCGACCACCTACGAGGTAAACGACCAGATCAACCAGCAAACAGAGAGGTGACGCAGATGGCGGTTTGGACGACCATGGACCTGGTCGACGAAGCCGATATCCCGTGTCGTACCGACCCCGACCTGTGGTTCGCCGAGTCCCCTGAAGACGTCGAATTCGCCAAGGCCCTCTGCGGAGGGTGCCCGATCCAGAAGGCCTGCCTCGCCCGCGCGCTGGAGCGCGAGGAGCCGTGGGGCGTCTGGGGCGGCGAGCTCGTCCTTCGCGGAGCCGTCGTTCCGAGGAAGAGGCCGCGGGGCCGTCCCCGCAAGACCCCGGTCGCAGCCTGATCCACCAGCACAGACATTCCACCTGCTACACGACCTGAAAGGGCCGCCACAATGAATTTCCTGCCTACCTGGAGCACCGAGATCCCGTATATCCGCCAGGAACTGGTCCGTGACCGAATACAGACCTTGCACGCGGAGGCGGAGCACCAACGCCTCGTCCTGCGTCTCAAGCGGATCCGACGGGCTCGCAAGCAGGCGGACCGCGCCTCCCTGCGGCTCAGGCACGCGCTGGCCCGCCTGGCCTAGCGTCCCGGCCCGCACATCGCTCCGAACGGCCGCCCGACTCCCGCCGGGCGGCCGCCGTCCACAGGGTGGGCACTCACCTCCCACCCCGCCCGGCCACCTGCCTCCCGCGGTGGCCGCGTCGCCCGCGACAGGGTGACCCAGGGGCGGACCGGCCCGCACGGCCGGTCCGCCCCTTTTCGTGGTGCGCGGGATGATCGGCGCACGTCGATCGGAGGGAACAGGCCATGGCCGACCCGAAACCCGCCGGCTCGGACGGCGCCGAGCCGGCGGACCTGCGGCGCAGGCTCGTCGAGCTGGTACGCGATCGCGGCGGGCCGCTCAGCGGTCAGGCGGGGGCGGGGTCGTCGTCGGCGAAGCCCGGGACCCAGCGCACCACCTCGTCGCGGAACCGGGCCGTGGTGCCGAGCTGGCACAGCACGCCGATGCCGGCCGCGTGGACCCTGTTGATCAGCACGTAGGACGGAGGCAGGTTGAGCTGGCGCACCACGTTGTTCGGCCGCAGGTCGGTGACGGTGGCGAACTGCCGCTGCAGCCACTCGCGGCTGAAGGTGAACTCCTCCACCTGCGTCGGCTCGACGTAAGGGGCGAGGAAGGCCCGCAGCGCCTCGGTGTCGACCTCGATGTGCGGGCGGATGAACCCCTCGTCCCGCAGCCCCTGGACGACGGTGCGCATGTCGCCCTTGTTGAAGATGCGGGTGAGCGTGCCGAAGACCTCCGGATATCCGTCGGGCATGCGGTTCACCGCGCCGAAGTCGAGCACGCCCAGCCGGCCGTCCGGCAGGACGCGGAAGTTGCCGGGGTGCGGGTCGGCGTGCAGCATGCCCGCGCGGGCGGGGGAGCTGAACAGGAACCGCACGAACAGCAGCCCGGCACGGTCGCGCTGCTCCTTGGTGCCGGAGGTGATGATCTGCGAGAGCGGGGTGCCGTCCATCCACTCGGTGACGATGATCTGCTCGTTGGCGGCGATGACGTCGGGCACGCGGAAGTCGGGGTCGTCGTGGTAGGCGGTGGCGAACGCGTGCTGGGCCTCGGCCTCACGCAGATAGTCGAGCTCCTCGGCCACCCGCGCTTTCAGCTCGCCCAGCACGGCCTTGATGTCGAGCCCCGGCAGCAGCACCCCGAAGAGCTTGCCGAGCCGGGCGAGCTGGTTGAAGTCGGACAGCAGGGCCTTCCCCGCCCCCGGATACTGGATCTTGACGGCGACCTCCCGGCCGTCCCGCCAGACCGCTTTGTGCACCTGCCCGATCGACGCCGCGGCCGTGGGCGCGTCCTCGAAGCTCAGGAAGTGCTCACGCCAGCCGTCGCCGAGCTGCTCGGCGAGCACGGCGTGCACCGTCGAGGCCGGCAGCGGCGGCGCGGCGTCCTGGAGCTTGGTGAGCGTCGCGCGGTAGGGCCCCGCGATCTCGGGCGGCAGCGCCGCCTCGAAGATCGACAGGGCCTGGCCGAGCTTCATGGCCCCGCCCTTCAGCTCACCGAGGACGCGGAAGATCTGTTCGGAGGTGCGCTGCTGGATCTCTTGCGCCACCATCTCGGCGGACTTCCCACCGATGCGCTTGCCGAGGCCCAGCGCGGTGCGGCCGGCGAACCCCAGGGGGAGCGTCGCCAGCTTGGCCGAACGCGTCACGGCATGTTGGGGGAAGTCGCTCACGCGACCATTGTTAGCGGACCGAAGTGGTTTCGACTACAACGACAGCGCGGATGGGCTTCCCAGGACCGCTTTTTCCAGCGCCAGTCAGGCATTACGTCAACTGTGCTGTTGGTCACAGTGGGCGCCAGACCGTCGACACAACCCAGAGCGTGACCCGCCGCCTGCGCCGCGACCAGCGTTGACAGCACCGTGTCGCAGGCGATCTCTCCGGCCGGGAACCCGCCGAGACGGGCCCCGACCATCGGCCACGACGGGTCGCGGTCACGCCGGATGAGATCGAGGCAGCGCAGGCACGAGGTGACCCCGGGCAGCACCAGAGGCCCGACCGAGCCGACGCCCTCGCCCGCGGTGGCCAGCAGGTGCGGGACGCCGAGCGCCACCAGCTCTCGGGCGACCACGCCGTCGAGCGGGCCCACCGGCGCCAGGACCACCAGATCGGGACGACGGGCGCCGTCCGCCAGGTGGGAGGCGGTGGAGCCCGTCCAGGCGTTCACGCCCGGGGCCACTCGCCGCGCCGCCGCGACCGCGCCGGCCTCCCTGCTGCGCCCGGCGTCGGCGAACGACAGCCCACCCGGCACGACGTCCTCGTGCCGGGCCGTGGCGGGGTCGACCACGCACAGATGGCCGATGCCCGAGGCGGCGAGGAGCACGGCGATCTGGGCGCCGACCCGGCCCGCGCCGTAGACCCGGATGTGCGCGGCGCGGCGGCGTTCGAGGGCGGTGCGCCCGCCGTCGCCCGCGTCGGCGCCCGACAGGGAGAGCGCGTCGAGGTCGGGCCCGAGCCGGTCGCGCTCATCGGAGGACAGGCCGCGCAGCGGCGCGGGACGCGCGGCGGCGTCGTCGAGCACGCCGTGCTCGGCCAGCAGCGCGACGACCCGCCGGACGGTGGTCTCGTCGAGATCGCTGCGGGCGATCAGCTCGTCGAGCGTGCGCGTGCCGTCGAGGTCTTCGACGAACCGGCGCACGCGGGGCTCCAGATCGGTGAGCACCACCGCGCGCAGCGGATGGACGCCCAACTGGAGGGTGCGCTCGTCACGCCGCAGCCGGCGCAGCGCCGGCTTCAGCCGCGGCCGGACGGGCGCCCGCGGCGGCCGCCGCTCGTGAACCGGAGACGGGCCTGCCGCCGACGACGGAACGACCGGAGACGGTGGGCTCACCATCGGCGACGGATTGACAGGAGACGGTGGGCTCACCGCCTGCGACGGGACGTCGGCGGACCGCGGGACGGACGGGGACGCCGGGACGGCCGGAGAAGGCGGGGCGCCTGGAGTGGAGGTCACGACGCGCAGCCTGGCACGGACGCCGCCCCGCCCGGCGGCCGTCGTCCCCACCTGTGGATAAGTTTTGCGCGCATTCACGGAGATCCGCGACAGTATGTGGGACAGATGAGGGGGCTGAGTTGGCTGAACAATGGACGAACGCGGATTGACCAGCGAAAACGTACTACACCCCCTGTGGAAAGACGGCCCTGTCGGCTACCGTGCATATGTGCCCCCCGAGACAGTCGAGGTCCGCCGGAGTGCACGCCGGCGGCGGACCGTATCCGCATACCGCGATGGTGACAAGACCATCGTGTTGCTGCCTGCCGGTCTGAGCAGGACAGACGAGGAGCAATGGGTCCGGCGGATGCTCGACCGGCTCGCGGCGAAAGAGCAGCGCCGCCGCCCGAGCGACGACGACCTGCTCGAGCGGGCGCGAGACCTCGCCGTCCGCTATCTGGACGGCAGCGCGGTGCCGTCGAGCGTGCGATGGGCCGAGAACCAGCGGCATCGCTGGGGGTCGTGCACTCCCGACCACGGCACCATACGGCTCTCCACCCGCCTGCGCGGCATGCCCTCCTGGGTCGTCGACTATGTGATCATGCACGAGCTGGTCCACCTGCTGGTGCCCAGCCACGGCCCCCGCTTCTGGTCCCTCGTCGAGCGCTACCCCAGAGCAGAGCGGGCACGCGGCTTCCTGGAGGGTTACTCCATGGCGGCGAACGGCACAGTGGAGGAATGCTGAACCGCCGCGCGGGCCACCGGAGCGGGCGATGAGGCAGGCGGCGGTCCTGGTCACCCCCGCCATGGGCAAGGGCGCGCCACCGGGCGTCGACCCCGCCGAGTTCCTGCTCGCCCTGGCCGAGGACACCTACGAGATCGTCGCCGGGCTCGACCTGGTGGAGCCCGTCATCCTGGCCGCCGGCGTGGACGGGCTGGAAGAGCTCGCCTGGCCCGGCACGCGGGTGATCGCCCTGCCCGACTCCGGCGGCATCGCCGACGCCTTCGCCGCGCTCGCCCCGTACGGCGAGGAGGCCGTGGTGATCAGCGGCGACGCTCCCGACCTGCCTCCGTTGCTGATCGGCAAGCTGTTCCGCGAGCTCGGCCGGGCCCCCATCGCGGTCTGCCCCGCCGAGGGCGGCGGCGCGGTGGCGATGGCGGCCCGGCAGCCGTTCCCCGGCTGGGCCACCGCCGGTCTGGACGACGATGACGTGGTCGCCCGGCTGCGCGGTCAGGCGCCGGGCAGCCGCATGGTCGCCACCGGCCCCGGCTGGCACCGCCTGCGCGTCCCCGCCGACATCGCCCGGCTGGACCCGGGCCTGGAAGGCTGGGACAACACCCGGGCCTTGCTCGGCGGGCGATGACCCCGAGCCGCCGGGTCAGCCGGCGGCGGGCAGCGACAGCTCGGTGACGACGGTCCTGTGGTCGGTGCGCGGCACGGTGTACACGTGGTAGCCGAGCACCGAGACCCGCCGGTCGGCGAGCACGTGGTCGATCGTGATCAGCGGCGGGAGTTTCTTGTTCGCCGGCCAGGTGGGCGTAAGCCCGCCGCCGGTGGTGTCGCCCGCGTCCCGGTACCCCCGGGCGACCACGCCGCGCATCTCGGCGTGGTCGAGGCTGGCGTTGAAGTCGCCGGCCAGGATGCGGAACGGCCCGGTGGACGGCCCCGACGGCAGCGCCCGCAGCCCTTCGGTCCACTGGGTGACCTGGCGGCCCAGCGGCGGCAAGGTGTGCACGTCGACGATCTCGACCTGCGCTCCGCCGGGAAGGGACAGCCTGGCGGCCGGCATGTTATGCCCGATCACCTGGAACAACCCGTCCAGCCGGGTGATCGGGTGGCTGGAGAAGATGCCGCTGCCCGCCGCGCTCCACTCGTCCTGCAGGTAGCGGTAGGGCATCAGCTCCTTCAGCCCGGCCGCGTCGAGCTCCTCCACGGCGGCGGGAGTGAGCTCCTGGGTGTTCAGCACGTCCGGCCGGTGCCGGCGCACCAGGTCGACGATGGTCTGAGCGTCACCGCGGCCGAAGAACAGGTTCGACGTCATCACGGTGAACGGCACCCCCGACGACGCCTGCGCGACCGGCGCGTCCCCGAACGCGCGGGGCAGCACGCTGACGCCGAGCACGGCGGTCGTCGCCAGCGCCACCACGGTCGCGGCCCTCTTGCGCGCCAGGACCGACAACAGGACCGGCAGCAGCGAGCCCGCCGCGGCGTACGGGGTCGCGGTCATGAGCTGCGCCGGGAACGATCCACGTTCGAGGCCGCCGAGCCGCCACACGGCCCAGGCGGCGAACGGCGTCACCGCGAGCCAAGCGAGCTTCCCCGGCACGCGCAGACGCCGGGACGGAGTCACGATCACGCCCCCCACCGGTGTGTCGGTCGTGATGTTCACCAGGGCCCCCGGGCTTGCTTCGGCAGTACGGTTCGACCCTATCCAGCGCGTGTATGTACCGCGTGAAAGAAGCGGGGCGACGAGCCTCGTGTCACGAAAAAGTAGAACTTTCAAGCAGATTGTCGCGGGTTCACGTCCGGCAGCAGCGCGCGGGCGCGGCGGGCGAGCCGGCGGGTGGCCTCGTCCGTCGGCTCGGGGATGTCGTCCACGGGCACCCAGCGAAGCTCGAGGGACTCGTCGCTGATCACGAACTCGGCGCCCGGCGGCGCCACCGCGCCGTACTCGACGTCCAGGTGCCAGCTGTGCGGCGGGTGACACCACACCCGGTGCCGGTCGAGCGCGAGCGGACCGGGCAGCAGCCTCAGGCCCGCGATGCCGGACTCCTCGGTGGCCTCGCGCAGCGCCGCCGCCTCCAGCGACAGATCGGACGGCTCGCAGTGCCCGCCCATGGGCAGCCACATGCGCGCCTTCGGATGCAAGGTGAGCAGCACCATGCTCCCGTCGTGCGAGAGCACCGCGGTGGTGGCCGTCAGGTGCCCCGGCGCGCACGAGCGCCACATGGCGTCGTCGAACTCGTTCAGATGCCGCAGGAACTCCTCGCGGAGCGACTCCTCATCGGCGGTGGGCGCGGTCCACCCGGCCAGCGCGGCCCGCGCCTGGTCGCGAAGCGTCATCCCTCGCCGGGCCCCTTGGCCCCGCCCTGCGGGCCCTCGGCGTCACCCGGCTCGTCCTCGGCGGGCTTGTCGTCGAACGCCGACAGATCGAACTTCGCGTCGCCCCGGACGAACGACTCGGGGTCGTCCAGGTCGGTCGCGGTCGGCATCAGGTCGGGGTGGGACCACACCGCGTCGCGCCCGTCGACGCCGCGGGCGGCGGCCAGCGCCTGCCACAGCGCGGCGGCTTCGCGCAGCCGGCGCGGGCGCAGCTCCAGCCCGACGAGCGTGGCGAACGTCCGCTCCGCCGGGCCTCCGGTCGCGCGGCGGCGCCGCATGGTCTCGGACAGCGCGACGGCGGAGGGCAGCTTGCCCTCGGCGGCGGCGTCCACCACCGTGCCGACCCAGCCTTCGACCAGGGCGAGGATGGTCTCCAAGCGGGCCAGAGCGGCCTTCTGACGCTCGGTCTCCTCCGGCTTGAGCAGCGCGCCGCCGGTCAGGGCCTCCTGGATCTGCTCGGGGTTGCTGATGTCGAGCCCGCGGATCTGCTCCTCAAGGGCGGAGGTGTCCACGGTGATGCCCCTGGCGTACTCTTCGACGGCGCCGAACAGCTGGGTGCGCAGCCACGGGACGTGCTGGAACAGGCGGTGGTGCGCGGCCTCCCTGAGCGCCAGATAGAGGCGGATCTCCTCGGAGGGGATCTCCAGGCCGTGGCTGAACGCGGCCACGCCGCCCGGCAGCAGCGCCGCGGTATCCGACAGCGGCAGCCCGATGTCGGAGGAGCCGATCACCTCAGGGGCCAGCGTGCCGAGGGCCTGGCCGATCTGGCTGCCGACCATCATGCCGCCCATCTGGCGCATCATGCCCATGAGCGGCCCGAGCTGCGCGGCCATCGCCTGCGCCTCGCCGCCGCCGAGCCCGGCCCCGCCCAGAGCGCCGCCCATGGTGTCGACCATGCGCTCGGCGATCGGGTCGCACAGCTGCTTCCAGACCGGGACGGTCTTCTCGATCCACTCGGAGCGGCTCCACGCCTCAGGCGCGGTCAGCCCGCTCGGCAGCTCGGTCACCTCGTTCAGCCACAGGTCGGCGAGGCGGAGCGCTTCGACGATCTGACGGCGCTCCCCCTCCATGACGCTCGGGTCGCCCTCGGCGACCACGGCGTGGCGGGCGATGTTCTTCGCCATGTCCCAGTTGACGGGCCCGGAGCCCGCCGGCGCCGAGAGCATGTCGGCGAACTGCCGCATGGCCGCGGCCATCTGCTCCGGATCGCCGAACATCGCGAACGGATTCTCGTTGGGGTCGTTTTCGCGACCTGGCAGGTCAGTCACCGCTCTACCTCGTGCAGGATGGAGGAGTCCACATCCGCCACGTTATCCGTCGCAGGGCGGATCAGTGCAAAGTGAGGACCTCGTGACTACCTCGAAACGCCTCCGGCCGCCGGTCGTCGCCGTCACCGGCGCGGCATCGGGTCTGGGGAGAGAGTTCCTCTCCCGGGTCGCCTCGTCTGCGGATTTCCGCCGCGTCGTGGCGATCGACGATCAGCGGGGAGACGTCGCGGACGTCACCTGGCGGGTGATCGACGTTCGAGATCCGCTCTTGGCGAACCGCATATCCGACGTCGATGTGCTCGTGCACCTGGCCGCCGACTACCGGCTCGACTCCGACCCTGGCGAGCGCCGCGGATACAACCTGAGGGCCGCCCAGACGGTGCTCACCGCCTCCGCCGCCGCGCGGGTGCGGCGAGTGGTGGTCGTGACCAGCGCCATGGTGTACGGGGCGGCGCCGGACAACCCGGTGCCGCTGGCCGAGGACGCCCCGGTCGCCGCCGAGCCCGACTCCGGCGTCGTCGGCGACCACCTGGAGATCGAGGCGCTCGTGCGCCGCGCCCTGCGCAGCCATCCGGGCCTGGAGGTCACCGTGCTGCGGCCGGCCGCGGTGGTCGGCGCGGGCGTGGACACCGTGGTCACCCGCCACTTCGAGGCCCCGCGCCTGCTGACCGTCAAGGGCTCGGCCCCCCGCTGGCAGTTCTGCCACGTCGAAGACCTCGTCACGGCGCTGGAGCTGGCGGCGCTCGGCCAGGTGTCCGGGGTGGTCACCGTGGGCAGCGACGGATGGCTCGAGATGGAGCAGGTTGAGGAGTTGTCGGGTTTGCGGCGTTTCGAGCTGCCGGCCGGGCTGACCTTCGGCACCGCGCAGCGCCTGCACCGGCTCGGCATCACCCCGGCCCCCGCGACCGACCTGCACTACGTCGTCTACCCCTGGGTGGTCGACTGCGCCTCCCTGCGCGCCGCCGGGTGGAAGCCCACCTGGACCAACGAGGCGGCGTTCCAGCAGCTCCTGGAGCTGCGCGAGGGCCGCCACGCGGTCGTCGGCCGCCGCCTGCCGGGCAAGGAGGCCACCCTCACCGCCGCCGGCGCCACCGTCGCCGTGATCGGCACCGCCGCCATAGTCCGCCGAGCCCGCCGCAAACGCCGCATCTAACCCCAGCTCGGGACGCGGCGGTGTTCTGAGGAGGAAGGAGGGTGAGGAACGAGCCCGGATGACGACGAAGGGCGCCGCCTCGAAGGCGCCCCGGGCCCGCCGAGCGGAGCGAGGCAGAACAAACGCGGCTTGGGGCGCGGCGGTGTTCTGAGGAGGAAGGAGGGTGAGGAACGAGCCTGGATGACGACGAAGGGCGCCGCCTCGAAGGCGCCCCGGGCCCGCCGAGCGGAGCGAGGCAGAACAAACACAGTAGGCTTCGATGCGTGAACGCCATTCGATTGCTCGGCATTCGAGACACTCCGCTTTCGGTGGAGGAGGTGCTCGCCGCCGTAGGTGACCACGGCGCCGGTGGTACGACGCTGTTCGTCGGCACCGTTCGCGATCATGACCACGGCAAGCCGGTGACGTTGCTGTCGTACTCGGCGCATCCGACGGCCGAGGCCGAGCTGCGCCGGGTCGCCGAGAAGGTCGCGGCCGACTTCCCGGTGACGGCGCTGGCGGCGGTTCACCGGGTGGGCGAGCTGAGGCTCGGCGACGCCGCGGTGATCGTCGCGGTGGCCGCCGCCCACCGGGGTGAGGCGTTCGAGGCGTCGCGGCGCCTGATCGACGACCTGAAGAACGAGGTCCCGATCTGGAAGCACCAGGTCTTCACCGACGGCTCCACCGAATGGGTCGGCGCCGGCGAGTGATGCCCACCGCGGGGTGGGCGGGGGGTGCGGAGGCCCGGTGGAAGCAGTGATTGACCTGGATGTCCGCCCTGTGTGTGTCCGCGTAACCGTGGCCGTGGTAAGCGCATAGAGTTGCGTCCATGTCCCGACGACGTCTGACGTTGATGATGGCGGGCGTCCTCACGCTCGTGCTCGGTGGCGCGGGCGCGCTGCTTCCGGTGCCGTACGTCGCGTTGAGCCCGGGCCCTACCGAGAACACCCTCGGCGACGTCAAGGGCAAGCCGGTCATCAGCATCTCGGGCCGCCAGACCTATCCCACATCAGGCAAGCTCAGCCTGGTCACGGTGGCCTACCAGGGCGGTCCGAGCGCTCACATCGACCTGCTCACCGCCCTGCGCGGCTGGGTCGACCCGACCGTCGCCGTCGTCCCTGAGGAGACGCTGTTCCCCAAGACCGTCACGGTCAAAGAGGTCGAGCAGCAGAACACCCAGGAGATGAGCAGCTCCCAGCAGGACGCCACCGCCGCGGCGCTGACCGAGCTGAAGATCCCCATCGGCTATCTCGTCGGCGTGGCCAGCACCCAGAAGGGCAAGCCGGCGGACGGCAAGCTGCGCGCGGGTGACGGCATCAACACGGTCGACGGCGTCACGGTCCGCACCGTTGACGAGGTCGGCGCGGCCGTACGCAAGCACAAGCCGGGGGAGCAGGTCCGGTTCGGCATCGTGCGCGACGGCAAGCCGATGGACGTCGAGGTGGGCACCATCGCCGGCAAGGACGGCGCCATCGTCGGGGTGATGATGGGCGGCACGCGCTACAAGTTCCCCTTCGAGGTCAACGTCAACGTCGGCGACGTCGGCGGGCCGAGCGCCGGGCTGATGTTCTCGCTCGGCATCTACGACAAGCTCACGCCCGGCGCGCTCACGGGCGGCAAGTCGATCGCGGGCACCGGCACGATCACCGCCGACGGCAAGGTGGGCCCGATCGGCGGCATCCAGCAGAAGATGGTCGGCGCGCGCGACGCCGGGGCGACGATCTTCCTGACCCCCGCCGACAACTGCGACGACGCCGTTCCCGCCGCGCCCGAGGGCCTGCGCCTGGTGAAGGTCGAGACCATGCATGACGCCGTCCAGGCGATCGACGCGCTGCGCACGGGCTCGGGGCCGGTGCCGGAATGCCCGGTCCGATGACGCCGTGGCCGGCCCGATGATCACGCTTTGCTCAACTACGGGGAACCCGTCGCCCGTCCGAGGCGTTGGGTCCCATGGACACGCGCGTCTCATCCAGCGGCGCCACCAGCTCTCCGAGCCTGTCCGGAGGCCGCGTTCCTTGGCGGTCGTCCACCGGCGAACCGGGCGCAAGTTGTGGCCCGACCGTGCTCAGAGCTCAGAATGTGACCGCGCCACCACCGGTGTAGGTTGCCAGACACGGACCGTTACTCGTGAAATCTAGGGGTGGGCCTTGACCTTCCGGAACCCCGGCGCGGGTCGGGCGATGCGATTGCCCCGCCGACCGCGGCTTCTCGTTCCCGTCGCGATCACGCTGGTCGCGATCGTCATCTTCTTCTTCGTCTTCGCCGGCATCTTCACCGACTGGCTATGGTTCGACTCGGTCGGCTACACCTCGGTGTTCTCGACGATGCTCGTCACCCAGCTGCTGCTGTTCATCTTCGGCGCGCTGCTCATGGGCGGCATCGTCGGCGCCAACATCCTCATCGCCTTCCGGTCGCGGCCGCTGTTCGGCATCGGCATGTTCGGCGGCCCGGCGCAGGGCGCCGACCGCTACCGCGCGGCGCTCGACCCGCACCGGAAGATGATCTTCATCGTCGGGCTGGCGGTGCTGGGCCTGTTCACCGGCTCCTCCACCGCCGGGCAGTGGAAGACGTGGCTGCTGTTCGTCAACGGGACGCCCTTCGACAAGGTCGACCCGCTGTTCAAGATCGACGTCTCGTTCTTCATGTTCACCTATCCGTTCATCCGGATGGTGCTGAACTTCCTGTTCACCGCGGTGATCATCTCGATCATCGCCGCGGCGATCGTCCACTACCTGTACGGGGGCTTCCGGCTCAACTCGCCGGGCCTGCACGCCACGCGCGCCGCCCGCGTGCACCTGTCGGTGCTGGTCGGCCTGTTCGTGCTGCTGAAGGCCGTCGCGTACTGGGTCGACAGGTACGGCCTGGTCTTCTCCGACCGCGGCAAGGTCTTCGGCGCGTCGTACACCGACGTGAACGCCGTGCTGCCCGCCAAGAGCATCCTGGCGATCATCGCGCTCATCTGCGCCGTGCTGTTCTTCGCCGGCGTGATCCGGCCCGGCGGCATGCTTCCGGGCGTCGGCCTCGGCCTGCTCGTGCTCTCCGCCGTCCTGGTGGGCGGCGTCTACCCGGTGCTGGTCGAGCAGTTCCAGGTCAAGCCGAACCAGCAGAGCAAAGAGCGGCAGTTCATCGACAGCAACATCAAGTCCACCCGGGACGCCTACGGCGTCGCCGGCGCCGAGGTGACGCCGTACAGCGCCAAGACCCAGGGCAGCCAGCAGGAGATCCAGAGCGAGGTCTCCACCATCCCGGGCGTCCGGCTGCTCGACCCGACGGTGCTGCCGCCGACCTACGAGCAGCTCCAGCAGATCAAGGGCTACTACCAGTTCCCCGAGCAGCTCGACGTCGACCGCTACACCATCAACGGGGTGTCGCGCGACACGGTCGTCGCGGTGCGCGAGATCGGCAGGCCGCCGGACAGCAACTGGATCAACGACCACCTGGTCTACACCCACGGGTACGGCTTCGTCGCCAGCCCGGGAAGCGCGACCGACCCCCAGGGCAAGCCCGACTTCCTGGTCAAGGACATCCCCCCGACCGACGGCCTCGGCAAGTTCGAGCCGCGCATCTACTTCGGGGAGCACTCGCCCGACTACTCGATCGTCGGCGGCGCCAACAAGGAGCTCGACTACCCCGAGCAGAGCAACAACGGCAACGGGCAGGTCAACAACACCTATGCGGGCAAGGGCGGCGTGCCCATCGGCAACTTCTTCACCCGCATGCTCTACGCCGCCAAGTACAGCGAGACCAACCTGCTGCTGTCGTCGTCCATCAACGACAAGTCGCGCATCCTGTACAACCGCGACCCGCGCGAGCGGGTGCAGCAGGTCGCCCCGTTCCTCACGCTGGACGGCGACCCGTACCCGGCGATCGTCAACGGGCGCATCCTGTGGATCATCGACGGCTACACGATGTCGGAGGACTACCCGTACTCCGAGCGCCGGAGCTTCGGTGACATGACCCGCGACACCTCCACCGACCGCTTCCTGACGCCACAGCAGCCCCGCGACCAGATCAACTACATCCGCAACTCGGTCAAGGCCACGGTGGACGCCTACGACGGCAACGTGACGCTGTACAGCTGGGACGAGAACGACCCGTTGCTCGAAACGTGGGAAAAGGCCTTCGGCGGCGTCGTCCAGCCCAAGTCCAAGATCTCGCCCGAGCTGATGGCCCACCTGCGCTACCCCGAAGACCTGTTCAAGGTGCAGCGCGACATCCTCGGCCAGTACCACGTGACCAACGCTGACGCCTTCTACGGCAGCCAGGACTTCTGGAAGGTGCCGGAGGATCCTGCGAGCTCGAAGACCAAGCAGCCGCCGTACTACGTGACGCTGCGGATGCCGAACGAGACCACGCCGAAGTTCTCGCTGACCACCACCATGGTCCCCAACGGGCGTGACAACCTGGCGGCGTTCATGGCGGTGGACGCGACGGCGGGAGCTGAGGCGAAGATCCGCATTCTGCAGCTTCCGAGCGAGACGACGATCCCAGGTCCGAAGCAGGCGCAGAACGCCTTCGACACCAAGGCGGCGAGCGTCCTCAACGATCTGCGCATCGGCGGCACCACCGAGACGCTGAACGGCAACCTGCTGACCCTGCCGTTCGGCGGGGGCCTGCTGTACGTCCAGCCGGTCTACGTCCAGCCGAAGGTGCAGAACTCGGCGCGTTACCCGACCCTGTTCCGCGTGCTGGTGTCGTTCGGCAGCGACGTCGGCATCGGCAGCAATCTGAAGGACGCGCTGGGCCAGATCTTCGGCCAGGGAGCGCAGACTCCAACGAGTCCGACGAATCCGACGACGCCCGACCAGCCGCCGGCCAACGCGGTCGCCACCGACCTCACCGCCGCCTACAACAACGCCCAGAAGGCCTACGACGACGGCCAGAAGGCGATCAAGAGCGGTGACTTCGCGGCGTACGGCGAAGCGCAGAAGCGGCTCGCCGAGGCGCTGAAGCAACTGCAGTCGGCGCTGGACAAGCAGAAGGGCGCAACGCCTACGGCGTCGCCGTCGGTGTCCTCCTCTGCGACGCCGACGCCCGACCCCTCGGCAGCGGCGGCGGCCACCGGCACCCCGGCGCCGAGCGCCTCACCGGCGCCGAGTTCGTAGCCACGCTCTCGGGCCGGGATCCGCGAGATCCCGGCCCGAGGCGGCCGGTCGGCGACGATTTGCCAGTGCCCTTCGGGGCCGATAGTCTTTCAAAGCAAGCCGACGCGGGGTGGAGCAGCTCGGTAGCTCGCTGGGCTCATAACCCAGAGGTCGTAGGTTCAAATCCTACCCCCGCTACCACAAAGGCCCTGGTCACGAAAGTGACCAGGGCCTTTCTCGTATCCGCCCCCAACCGGCTCCCATCCCGCCGACCGCCTCAGATCCGGCGGCCGCCTCCCATGCCGGCAGCCGACTTGCGTCCCGGCGGCCGACTTCCGTGTCGGCCACCGTTGAGGCTCGCGTGTGTCACACGAGCCGGCTCCCCTGGGCGACGAACATCGCGACGTCGATCACGGCGACCGTGACGGTCACCGCGAAGGCCGCCCGGCGTACGTTCCCGCGCGCGGCGAGCAGCCCGCCGCCCAGAGCGAGCACGACGGCCGACAGCCCCACCACGGTGACCGCCCCGGTGCGCTCGTCCGGACCCAGGCCGATCACCGCCGACGCGGCCACGAGCAGTACGGCGGCGCCCAGGCGGGCTCCCGTGGACCCGAGGCGCTGCGGCAGTCCGCGCACCCCGAGCGTGATGTCGTCCGGCAGGTCGGGCACCACGTTGGCGAAGTGGGCGCCCATGCCGAGCAGCGCTCCGGCCGCCAGAGCCCACCAGGCGGGCCACGGCCGTCCGGGCAGACCGAGGGTCACGAACGCCGGCAGCAACCCGAAGGCGACGGCGAAGGGCAGCGGGGACGCCACCGTGGCCTTGAGCCGCAGGTTGTACAGCCAGCCGCAGGCCACGGCCGCCAGGTGTACCAGGCCGGCGAGGACGCCGTTCGCCAGCGACAGCGGCACGCACGCCGCCAGGGCCACGAACGCGGCGCGGGCGACCGTGCGCGATGCGAGGCCCCCCGCGGCCGCTTCACGAGAACCGCCCGAGGTGGCTGACGTCTCAGTCCCGCGGGGTGCGCCTGCCCCGCGCGACGTGCCGGGCCGATCATGCGCACCGTACGAGCGTGACGCGGCCGGCGTGGTGGGCGTGGCCGGCTCGGCGGCGAGCGGCTTGTCGGTCCGGCCGACGGCGCGGTCGCGCGCCCGGTCGATCCAGTCGTTGCTCCAGCCGATCGACAGCTGACCGCTCAGCACCGCCGCGCCGGTGAGCAGGGTGCCGCCGAGGCCCCTGCCCACGCCCGCCGCGAGAGCGCAGCCCACCGTCGTGACGACCACCGTGGGTCCCGGATGGGCGGCCCGGATCAGCGTGAGCATGTGATCTCCTTGCTTCCTCGGCGTCCTGCGGCCCTCCATGGCCGGAGCCGCACTCGAACCTGTGATCGAAGAGCTGTCGGCGCCCTCGGATAGTCTGCCGCTATGCGGATCGCGGTGACGGCGGACGCGGATGGCGGCACGCTGCGGCCCTTGGGGGAGCATGCCAGGCGCGTCGGAGATCTGGCGCAGGCCGTCCGCGATCTCGAACATGCCGCGCAACCCCGGTGGGTCTGGGCCGACACGCGCGCGCTCTACCCGCAGCTGATCGCCGAGGGCGTCCGGGTGGCTCGCTGCCACGACCTCACGCTCACCGAGTCGCTGCTTCTCGCCCACGAGGGCAGGTACGGCGAGCCGAGGTCGGCCCATGCGGCTTACGCGCGGTTGCGCGGCCTGCCGGTGCCCGCCGACGAGGCCGGTCCGCACGCCGTCCAGGACACCCTCTTCGAGCCCGAGCCGGCCGAGGTCGATGTGACCGCGGTGTACGCCGACCAGTTGAGACGCATCGATGCGGCCGAGCATCCCGGCCGTTTCCGGCTGCTCGTCGCCGCCGAGTCCGCTGGGGCGCTGATCGCCGCAGAGTTGGGCCACGACGGCATGCCTTGGCGCGAAGACCTGCACGACGCGCTGCTGAGCGAGCTGCTCGGCCCGAAACCCGTGCACGGCATGCGCCCGGCGAAGCTCCAGGCCCTCGCCGACCAGGTGAGCGCGGCGTTCGGGCACACGGTCAATCCCGACTCCCCGCAGCAGATCGTCAAGGCGTTCAAGTCGGCGGGTCTCACCGTCGCCTCGACCAGGTCTCATGTGCTCAAGCAGGTCGACCACCCCGCGGTCGCGCCGCTGCTCGCCTACAAGGAGCTCGCCCGGTTGCACAGCTTCCACGGCTGGACCTGGGCGCACCAATGGGTTCGCGGGCACCGGTTCCATCCCGAGTACGTCGTGGGAGGCGTGGTGTCGGGACGTTGGGCCACCAGCGGCGGCGGGGCGTTGCAGATCCCCAAGGTGATGCGCCGCGTGGTGGTCGCCGACGAGGGGTGGCGGCTGGTGGTGGCCGACGCGGCGCAGCTGGAGCCGAGGGTGCTGGCGGCGATGGCCGGCGACCGGGGCCTCGCCCGTGCCGCGGGTCAGATCGACCTGTACGCGGCTTTGGCCCAGGCCTTCGGCGGCGCGCGGGACAACGCCAAGATCGCCATGCTCTCCGCGATGTACGGCGGCACCAGCGGCGACGCGGCGAAGCTACTGGCGATGATGCGGCAGCGGTTCCCGCTCGCTTACGCGTTCGTCGAGGAGGCCGCCAAGGCGGGCGAGGAAGGCCGGTTGGTACGTTCCTGGCTCGGGCGCACTTCCCCGCCGCCGTCGGCTCACTGGCTGAACCTGGTGTCCGGTCCCGAGGGAAGCCGCGCGGCTCGCGACCGTGGGCGCTTCACCCGCAACTTCGTCGTGCAGGCGACCGCCGCCGAGTGGGCGCTCGTGCTGATGGCGCTGCTGCGCGGGTTGCTGCCCGCACCCGCCAGGCTGGTGTTCTTCCAGCATGACGAGGTGATGGTCCACTGTCCTGAAGGCCTGGTGGCCGAGGTGTCGGCGGCGGTGAGCCGGGCGGCGGCGCAGGCCACCCGGCTGCTCTTCGGGGAGACTCCCGTGCGCATCCCCATGGAGGCCGTCGCGGTGTCCTGCTACGCCGACGCCAAATGACTCACGCCGTCGCCCTGATCAGCCATATCGACTTCCTGCCCGCCCACCCGATCAGGCAGACGCTGAAGACGATCTGGACGGCGCGCAGCCACCCGGGCGTGGTCGTGGCGGCGAACACCACCACGCCCAGCCAGAGAATGCCGAACAGCGCTACCAAGGTGACAGCCGCCCAGTTCAGTCCCCGCGTCCACATGGGGGGAAGTCTCGCAGGGCGACTCTCATGTCACGGCAAAGCGAGTCATCTCGACACGTGAGCTTGCTGTGCCGAAATCGCCGGAATGGTTGATCAACGGGGCAGTCTGCGGGCGACGCCCTCGCACCGGCGCATCCGGGTGCTCGGCCGAGGACGGCTCGCCGGCCGCTGCTCAAGCTGGGCCAGCAGAGCCTCCGCCGAGCGGATGTCCGACAGGATGCGCAGGACCTCGTCCTCGCCGCCGGGAAGCTGTCCCTTCTTGCCCAACTCATGCCGCAGGAATGTCAGCGGGTCGGGGTCACCGATCGCGTCCGCGGCGACGGTCGCCCGGGCGGCCGTCAACAGGCCAAGGTAGTGGGCGCGAAGGGTCGCTTCGCGCAGTCGCGCCTGCTCCAAGTCGTCGAGCAGGGTGCCGGCGATCTGCAGGAGATCGTCGGAGCCGCCCTCCTCGGCCGCGATGTGAGCACGGATGTCGTCGAACTCCGACCGCGTCATGATGACCACCTCCACGGGCGGGGATCCGGGCGCCAGGGTGGCACCAGCGGAGTCCCGCACCCTCTTCGTAACGTCTGGCGATTGCGGATGACTTGCCGACGGGTTGCCCCGGCGCGAATCGCTCGCTGTTTGGGATGGCTGAGAGGCGGGAAAGGTTTACCGACTACCGAAGTGGCCTCAGGCACTCTTGGGAAGCTGCTAGAGTTTCCCCTCGTTGGGCGGTGATCAGCCCCCGCGAGATCCCAAAAATCTTACGGACTGCTGGCATGCCCGCAAGCTCTCCAACTGCCCGGTTCCTCCCGGTTGATGCACTGATGTGGCATCTGTCCGGCGAGTCTGGTAAGTTAGAGGGGTTGCCCTGGAGACAGGACATCGAATTTTAGCAGTTTTGAGCGGTTTGCGGCAGATCGGTTGATTTGACGGGGATCGTCCGAAACTGGTAAAGTTTAAGAATACGAGATGAACGCCCCGGACGGGGGTCGGGCCCTGTGGGTCTGGTTTCCGGTTGGTGTACGCGTCCGTTTCTTGAGAACTCAACAGTGTGTTAAA
>NZ_JBVJHR010000028.1:0-18491 GCF_055586705.1 Sphaerisporangium sp. NPDC049457
CGGGTTGGCGGGTCTGTTGTCCGGCACGTACAGGTGCATACGCAGGTTGCCGGGGTTGGCGCCGAAGTTGGTCACCTCGGTCAGCGTGGCCGCGGCGGCGGGGTGCACGAACACCAGGGCCGCGACAGCGGAAAGCAGCACGGCGCAAGCGCCGCCCAGCGTTGCGATGACTCGCTTCATCCGCTCTCCTTTGCTCGATTTCGGGTTTTTGCTCGCGTGTGGCGCCGCCGGGCTCACGAGGCCTCGCAAGCAGCCGGTATAGAAGCGGTCTCACCCGGCGGTCAAGGCACCGATGTACGGGTCATGGCGCTCCACGCCCCGGAAAAGACGTCTATCCGCTGCATATCAAGCAACTTGCTATCAACGGGCTTGATGTAGCGGACACGAAACTTTCAGGCAATGGGCCGCAAGTTATCGTCTCCTGGTGACCACTCGCCGTACCACTCGAACCGGCCGGCCGCCCGGCCCGCGCCTGAGCTATCCGGTGTACCGCCTGGAGCGTCGAATCCGGGCACGTCTGGACGAAGCGCTCACTCAGTACGGCATGACCACGACGGCGTACATGGCGCTCAGCGAACTGCGCATGCGCGACGGAGTCTCGTCGGCGGAGCTGGCCCGCATCGCCTTCGTGACCCCGCAGGCGATGAACCTCGTCGTCCGGGACCTGGAGCAACGCGGACTGGTCCGCCGCGACCCGCATCCGGACGGCGGCCGGGTGCTGTGCGTCCGCCTCACCTGCGAAGGAGTGTCCGCTCTGCGCCACTGCGACCGGGTGCTCGACGGCATCGAAGAGACCATGCTCGCGGAGCTCGACGACACGACGCGCAAGTCGCTGGTGGAGAGCCTCACCGTGTGCGCGCGGGCCCTGCGTCCGGACGTCCCTGCCGATTGACCCGGCTCCTTCGGCGGGCCGATCGAAAGTTTCAGCCGCCGGCCCGAGACGTCGATCGGCTCGGCACGTCCCCTCGGGCAGGTCCGATGCGTGTTGGGCCATGCGCGGGCGGTGCCCGGGGCTTCGCGATCATCCGCGACATTTGACACCGCGACGGCGTAAGCCGACGCTTTTCGCCATGGGTCCGATAGTTTCGGACCTCGGCCACTGCCGATCTGAGGCACCCCCGCGACTCGGTGCCCGGGCCGCCGAGCATGGCGGCCCGCCGACCTCCGCCGCGTCGTACGGCGTCGGCGTGGCGGTGGCCGCCACCCTGGCCCCCGGCGCAGTCCCCCCGCCGGGCCTTAGGAGGAAGCACGCACATGAACGACGCTCCTACACATCCGCCCCGCGGCCGCCGCAGCAGCCTGCTGTTCATCGGACGTGCCTGCGTGCTGGCCGTGGTCGCGTTCACGCTGATGCTGCCGGGCACCGCCGACGCGGCGGTGACCACCAACCAGACCGGGACGAACAACGGCTACTTCTTCTCGTTCTGGACCGACACCCAGGGCACCGTCTCCATGGAGCTCGGTTCCGGCGGCAACTACAGCACCTCGTGGCGCAACACCAACAACTTCGTCGCCGGCAAGGGCTGGAAGCCCGGCACGCGCAGAACCGTGACGTACTCGGGCAGCTTCAACCCCTCCGGCAACGCGTACCTGACCCTCTACGGCTGGACGCGTAACCCGCTCGTCGAGTACTACATCGTGGACAACTGGGGCACCTACCGGCCCACCGGCTCGTACAAGGGCACCGTCACCAGCGACGGCGGCACGTACGACGTCTACATGACCACCCGGTACAACGCTCCCTCCATCGACGGCAACCAGACGTTCAACCAGTACTGGAGCGTCCGGCAGCAGAAGCGCACCGGCGGGACCATCACCGCGGGCAACCACTTCGACGCGTGGGCCCGGTACGGCATGAGTCTGGGCAACCACGACTACCAGATCCTCGCCACCGAGGGTTACCAGAGCAGCGGAAGCTCGAACGTGACGGTGAACGGCACCTCGCCCAGCCCGTCACCCAGCCCCTCGCCGTCTCCCTCGGTGACGCCGACGCCGACGCCCACGCCCAGCGGTGGCAACGGTGGCCCCTGCCGGGTCTCCTACGTCAAGAACGAGTGGAACAACGGGTTCACCACCAACATCACGATCACCAACAGCGGTAGCAGCGCGATCAACGGCTGGACGCTCGGCTGGTCCTTCTCGGCCGGCCAGCAGATCACCAGCTCCTGGAACGCCGAGATCTCCCAGAGCGGCTCGTCGGCGACCGCTCGCAACGTCTCCTACAACGGGTCCATACCCCCCGGAGGGAACACCACGTTCGGCTTCCAGGGCACCCACACCGGTAACAACCCCAACCCGTCGTCCTTCACCCTCAACGGCTCCGCCTGCACCAACGGCTGACGCTTCTCGGAAGCGCCATCGACAACGCGGCTCCAACGCCGGCCTGAAAGGCCCGTCGCCAGGAATCACCTGGGACGGGCCTTTCGTCTTGTCCGTGCGCCCTGTCAGGCGGCGCGTGCGTCCGTTCGGGGGCTTCTCGGACAGGCTGACAACACGATTCTCCTGTGGACAGCGCGGGCGATCCGCGACGGTGGACTCGCCGCAGGATCACCCCCGGCGTCCCGGAACCAGGAGAAACGATGAAGCTGCCTTCACGCGCCGCCGCCCTCGTGGCACCATCCCTGCTCGCTTCGCTGGTCGGAGCGTCCGGGATGCCGGCGGCACAGGCGGCCGACGCCAGGGCCCTCCCGAGCGTGAACATGGAAGCCGTCGTCAAGGCGGCCCAGATCGACCCGCGGCGGGCGGACGACCGGCTGACCCCTGGCGCCAAGGCCGGCGTGCTCCTCGTGGAGCGGGCGCTGCGCGACCGGAACCTGCTCGACGCGAAGTGGGTGGACGGCTACTTCGGCACCACGACGGTCGCCGCCTTCGCGAAGTTCCAGAGATCGCTCGGCTTCACCGGCCTCGCCGCCAACGGCCTGCCGGGCAAGGCGTCGCTCACCAGGCTCGGCGAGGGCCGCTTCCACGTCGACCACATCATCGGGCCGGGAGCGCGGGTGTCCGCCGGCGGCGTCGGCGTCGTCGACGCCCGCACGCGGAGCATGCTGGCCGAGGCGAAGCGGCTGCTGGGCCGCGACCTCGTGCTGTTGCAGGGTTCGTACAACGCCGGCGGCGACCCCACGTCCGCGGGCACCCACGACGGCGGCGGTGCCGTCGACATCTCGGTCGAGGGCATGGGCTCCGGCACCCGCACCGCGGCCGTCCGCGCGCTGCGACGCGTCGGCTTCGCGGCATGGGTGCGCAACCCCGGCCAAGCCGACTGGCCGTGGCACATCCACGCCGTCGCCATCAACGACACCGACCTGTCCAGCCAGGCCCAGCACCAGGTCGGTGACTACTACCTCGGCCTGAACGGGCTCGCCGGCCGCGGTCCGGACGACGGCCCGAAGGTGACCATCCGCACCTGGGAGGAGTACCGGCGCCGCTGACCATCCGAAACCCAGGCCGTACAGCACAGCCCCCAGGCCGTACAGCACAGCCCCCAGGCCGTACAGCACAGCCCCCAGGTCGTACAGCAAGGACAAAGGAGAACACCATGGGAACGCTTGACAAGATCCTCACCACGGCGGCCGCCGCGATGGTGCTGGGCGGGACGGTGCTGGCCACCGCCTCGCCCGCCTCGGCGGCGTCCCGCAACGGCGTGTGCGAGACCGGCGAGTTCTGCTACTACTTCAACAGCGGCAACCAGGGGTCGGTGTCGGACTTCTCCGGGTCGGTCGGCGACTACGGCACCCGGCAGCCGTCCTGCTTCGACTTCAAGGGCGCGGGCGCCGGCAAGGGCAAGTGCGTCAAGAACGCCGCCGCCTCGGTCTGGAACCGCGCGAGCAAGACCGTCCGGGTCTACTACAACAGCAACTACGGCGGCAGCGTCTACCAGGACTTCGCCCCCGGCGCCAAGGGCAACCTCAAGGCCGCCCTGAAGAACCAGAACGCCTCGCACCAGTTCGGCCCGTCGTCGTCGGCGCGCGTCAACATGTCGTACGCGCTGTACGCCACCGGCGGCGGCCACATCAGCTGCGGCTTCGACGGTTACGTCCACACCTCGGGCCGGCATGAGGGCATCGACATCGCCCGCAGCGTCGGCTCGGACGTCCACGCCCTGGTGAGCGGTCAGGTCATCTACCTCGCGCGCGGGCGCAACGGCGGTTCGGGGCTCTCCACGATCGCCGTCTACAACGCCTCGTTGAACAAGACGATCATCTACCTGCACTCCGCTCCGCGGTCCTCCCTGCGCGTGGGCCAGCAGGTCTCGCGCGGCCAGGTCATCGCGGACGAGGCGTGGCACGGGGTGTCGTCCAGCGGTGCCGCGCACACCCACGTCGAGATGCGTCCCGGACGGCAGAAGCTCGCCGCCAAGAGCGTCGGCGACTCGACCCTGAGCAACCCGAACCCGAACTCGTTCTGGGTCTCCCAGGGCTACAACGTCCGCTGACGGACCGCGGCCTACGACTCGGAGGCCGTCCGCGGGCACCGTCCCGCCCTGGATTCCCCGCCGTGTCACGCACGGCGGGGAACGGGCGTCATCCGACGATGACCTGGAAGTTCAGCGGCCGGCCGCCGGGGAACGCGACCCGTCCGGAGCCGTCCATCACCTTGAACCGCACATAACACAGGCCGGATCGCTTCGGCGTGGTGACTTCGGTCCGGATGTCGACGGTCTCTCCGGGGCGCGTGTCGTCGATCGGCACGTCGGAGATGGTCTGGCATTGATCAGGCAGCTGCGGGAGGTCGAGGCGATGCAACCGGTATCCCCTCCACGGCACGATCCCGGCGTTCTTGAGCCGCCATACCTTGGTCCTGGTCTGGCCGGGGCCGACGCGTGTGCAGTCGGGCAGCGTGATGTCGCCGATGAACGCCGCCGAGTCGCCCCTGTTCGCGGGCGGGGCCCACGGCGGGTTGGTCGCGCGTACCGGGCAGTCGGCCGCCGACGGGCCGGTCTTCGACGGGTCGCCGGACGGGCTCGCGCCGAGTCCTTCGGTTCCGGAGCCGCGATCGACGGCCGCCATGATGAGGACCGTCGCCCCCGCGCCGACGGCCGCTGTGGCGAGCACGGCCGCGGCCAGGCGGATCAGCCGGGATCGCCCTCGGCCGCCCGGCGCGGGATGGACCGGCCGGACGTCGCCCGTGACCTCGCCGGGCGGTGGCGGCGGCTCCGACGGTGGCTGTGGCTGTGATCGAGGCTGTGACGGTGACTGTGGGGTGGGCGTCGACGCCGAGGTCTCGCCGGCCGGCCGTGGCGCCGGCGCCTGCGACCCGGGGTTCGCCGATCTGACCGCCAGGTTCGCGGTC
Source organism: Sphaerisporangium sp. NPDC049457 (assembly GCF_055586705.1). Lineage (NCBI taxonomy): Bacteria > Bacillati > Actinomycetota > Actinomycetes > Streptosporangiales > Streptosporangiaceae > Sphaerisporangium > Sphaerisporangium sp. NPDC049457. Next base: position 5,290 of record NZ_JBVJHR010000028.1, read on the forward strand.
TCCCAGCGTTCGCGGTACGCGGCCGGGTCCGCGCCGCACGCCTTGACGAACTCGACGGTGGTCTCCCAGCTCGGGAGCCGGTTGCCTTTGGTGGCTTCGTGCAACGTCGTGTGCGAGATCGCCCCCGACCGGCCGGACATTTCCCGAAAAGGTGGGTTTCCCACGGAATCGCGAAGTTCTCGCAGTGCCGCCGCGAACTCCTCGATCGTCTCCGCCCGTGCACGTATGTCGTCCACCGAGCGAAGCTACAGCGCTCACGGTGTTCACTCAAGCTCCGACCCACGGCGCGGGCGACGCGGGCCAAGGCGGACGGACCGGCGGCACGCGGCACGCGCGGGCGCGCCCCGGCCGGAGCTCTAGACCGCGTACAGGGGGGCGAGGTCGACGAATATGCGGTAGTCCGAGATGAGGCCGTCGTCGCGGGTGCGCCAGATCGACACGGCCACGACGCTGACGTCCTTGCCGTCGAGCCGCCGGTAGGTCACCTCGGTCTCGGCGATGATGTCGGCGTCCACCTGCCAGTTCCTGACGATCCGGTGCCGCAGGCCGCCGATGGTGGAGTAGAACTGCCGCAACCCGGCCACGATGGCCTCGCGTCCCGTCAGCGGCTCGGCATTGCCGAACACCAACGTGGCATCGTCGGCCAGCAGTCGCGCGAACACCTCAGGGTCGAACGAGTCGACTGCTTGGAAAACGCGTCGCACCGCGTCGTCGGACATGCCGGTCCCTTCTCGCGCAGCCGTGATCACCTGCTGGGGACGATACGGGGCGCACGCCGACCGGCAACTATCGCGAGGGTTCGGATCTCCTCCCGTCGGGCGTGGTACATTAACAAACAGATCGTCTGTTTATTAACTGTGGGGCACAGGGTGGCGCGAACCGTCAAACCGGAAGAGCACGCGGCCAAGCGCGCGGAGATCGTCGACGCCTTCCAGCGGCTCGTGCTCACCAAGGGGTACGAGCGGATGTCCGTCCGGGACGTCCTCGGCGAGGCGCGCGTCTCCAGCGGAGCCTTCCACCACTACTTCGACTCGCGCCGGGCATTGCTGGACGCGTTCGTCGAGCGCATCGGGGCCGAGTCGCAGCGCGTGCTGCTGCCCGTGGTCCGTGACCCGTCCCGCTCCGCCGTCGACAAGCTGCAGGGCTTCTTCGACGCGCTCGACCAGGCCAGGACCGCCCGCAGGGCCGACGTGGCCGCGCTGGGCCGGGTCTGGTACGACGACGCCAACGCGGTGGTCCGGCAGCGGGTGGACGACGCGATCCGCGCTCAGCGGGCGCCGCTGCTCACCGACATCGTCCGCCAGGGCGTACGGGAGGGCGTGTTCAGCACGCCTCATCCGGAGCAGGCCGGCGGCGTGATCATGTCCCTGCTGCACGGGATGGCGGACACCCACGCAGGGCACATGCTCGCGCTCGATCGCGGCGGCGACGAGCGGCGGCTGGCCGAGCAGATCGTCGCCGTGCACACGGCGTACCTGGACGCGATCGAGCGGGTGCTGGGCGCGCCGCCGGGCGTGTTCCGCCGGGCCGGCGCCGAGGACGTGGGCTTCTGGGCGGCCGTGCTCCGCGAGACGAGACCTCGGGAGACAGAAGGGAACCAGTGAAATGATCAAACTGGCCGGGCAGGCCGCGCTGACGATCGCCGTCGGCGTCGCCGCGTTGTCGGCGCTGCTCATCCTCCCGGCGTGGGACCTCGGCTACTGGCAGGCATGGGTCTTCATGGCCGTCTTCCTGACGAGCGTGAGCGTCATCGGGCTCTATCTCTCGATCAAGGATCCGGTGCTGCTGGAGCGGCGCAAGCGGTTCGGACCCGGGGCGGAGAGCAGCCCCGCGCAGCGGGTCATCATGACGCTGACCCTCGCCGGCTGCTTCGCGGTGCTCGTCCTCTGCGCGCTGGACCATCGTTTCGGCTGGACGCCCGCGCCCTGGTACGTGTCGGCGATCGGCGACGCGCTGGTCGCGCTGGGCCTGGCCGGCAACCTGGCGGTGTTCCGGGAGAACGGCTACGGCGGGTCGACCGTCGAGATCTTCGACGACCAGCGCGTCGTCACGACCGGCCTCTACGCCCGGGTCCGCCATCCCATGTACAGCGGGGTGCTGATCATGTGCGTGGGCGTTCCGCTCGCGCTCGGCTCCTGGCTCGGGCTCGTCGTGCCGGCCCTCATGATCCCGGTCCTGGTCTGGCGGATCCTCGACGAGGAGCGCCTCCTCGCTCGTGACCTGCCCGGCTACCGCGAATACGCCGAACACGTCCCCTACCGCCTGGTGCCCCATCTCTGGTAGGGGACGGATCGGCTGAGGCCCTTCGCGGTCGCCGGCGCGTCGGCGGCGGAGCGAGCGGTCACGCTCCTCAGCGGCGGCTCGTCCGTAAGCTGGGGATGTGTCCCCCGCACTGGTCCTTCTCGACGGCGTCCGCTGGGAGGGCGCGCGCGTCGTCGGCGATCGCGCGCGAACCCTGCTGGCCGTGCTCGCCATGCACGGGCGCGCCGGCGTCAGCGACGAGCGCCTGATCGAGGAGTTGTGGACCGAAGGGCCGCCGGCCAACCCGACGAAGGCGCTCCAGGTGGTCGTCTCGCGGACGAGGGCGGCGACCTGTGCCGATGTCGTTCAGCGGATGCCGCGCGGGTACCGGCTCGGGCTGGGCGACGGGCAGGTGGACGCGCTGCTGCTCGGCGCGCTCGTGGAGCAGGCACGGGCCGCGCTGGGCGAGGGCGACATGGCGCTCGCGCGGAGCCGCGCCGACGAGGCCATGGGGCTCGTGGGCGACGGCGGCCTGGACGGGGCCACCGGGCCGCTCGCCGAGCTGAGGGGGGTCGCGGCGAAGTGGGCGGCCGAGGCGCGGCGAGTGGCGGCGATCGCGCAGGGCAGGAGCGGCGCTCACGAGAGCGCGCTGCCGCTGCTGGAGGAGGCCGCGGCCGACCGGCCGCACGACGAGGAACTGCTCGCCTGCCTGCTGCGCAGCGAGGCGGCCGTACGAGGCGCCGCCGCCGCCCTGGAACGCTACGAGCGCTATCGAGCGGGCGTCGTCGCGCGGCTCGGCGCAGAACCGGGGCCTGAGCTCGCCCGCGTGTACGCCGAACTCCTCGTCGCCGATCGGCCGGTGCGTGAGGGCATCCTGTTCGACGGTTCCTCGCTGCTCGGCCGCGACGGCGACATCCGCGCGACGCACGCCCTGTTGCGGACCGACCGCGTGGTCTCCATCGTCGGCCCCGGCGGGCTCGGCAAGACGCGGCTGGCCCATGCCGTGGCCAGGGACGCCGCGCAGCCCGTCGCCCACTTCGTCGAGCTCGTCGGCGTCTCCTCGCCGGAGGGCGTGGTCGGCGAGGTCGGCTCGGCGCTCGGGGTCCGCGACTCGGTCAGCGGGCGCCGTTCCCTGTCCGTCGCGCAGCGCTCCGACGTCCGCGCCCGCATCGCCCAGCATCTCGACCAGGCTCCGGCGCTGCTGATCCTGGACAACTGCGAGCACGTGATCGACGCCGTCGCCGACCTGGTGGCGTTCCTGACCGTGACGACCCGCGACCTGCGGGTGCTCGTCACCTCGCGCGCCCCCCTGTCGATCCCCGCCGAGCGGGTCTACCTGCTCGGCGAGCTGCCCACGGGCGACGCGGTCGAGCTGTTCCGCCAGCGCGCCACGGCCGCCCGCCCGGGTGTGCGGATCGACGAGGGCGCGGTCGAGGAGGTCGTCGCCCGCCTCGACGGGTTGCCACTCGCGATCGAGCTGGCCGCGGCCAAGGTGCGGGTGATGTCGGTCGAGGAGATCGCGCGGCGCCTGGCGGATCGGTTCGCCCTGCTGCGCGGCGGGAACCGCACGGCGCCCGACCGGCACCAGACGCTGCTCGCGGTCATCGACTGGTCGTGGAACCTGCTCGGCGAGCCGGAGCGGCGGGCGTTGCGGTGGATGTCGCTGTTCGGCGACGGTTTCACGCTGGCCGCGGCCGAGCACGTGCTCGGCCCGGACGCGCTGCACGCCGTGGACGCGCTGACCGAGCAGTCGATGCTGAGCGTCCGCGAGACGACGTTCGGCCTCCGCTACCGGATGCTGGAGACCGTCAGGGAGTTCGGGCGGATGCGGCTGAGGGAGGCCGGCGAGGAGGCCTCCGCCCGCACGGCGCAGCGGGCCTGGGCGACGGCGTACGCCCACCGGCACTCCGCCGAGTTGTTCGGCCCGGCGCAGTTCGCGGCGGTCGACGCGTTGCGCGCCGAGGAGGGCAACCTCGCCGATCTGCTCCGGCAGGCTCTCGGCGAGCACGATCAGGCCACGACGGTCCAGTTGCTGGCGGGCGTCGGCCCGCTGTGGTCGATCCGCGGCGACCATCCTCGGCTCCTCGTCCACCTGGACGCGATCATCGAAGTGGTCGGCGACTGGACGCCGCCGCCGTCCCTCGTCGAGGCGACCAGGGCCGCCATGCTGATCACGCTCACGAACATTGTGATCTTCACCGACCGCCGCGGCGACCCGTTGCGCGACCTTCTCCGTGCGCTTCCCACCGGTGACACGACCCAGCCCCGGCTGGCGGCGATGGTCAGGGTGCTGCTCGCGTGCGACGCGGCCGACGGCGCCGACGTGCGCCGCCGGCTGGCGGAGCTGTGCCGGAGCACCGACCGCGACGTGGCCTTCGCGGCGACGCAGATGAGCGTCCACGTCCTTGAGAACGCGGGAGACGCGACCGGGGCGATCGAGGCCGCGGAGCGGACCCTGACGATGCTTCCCCCGGACGAGGGGCCGTGGCTGACCGCGATCACGCATGCCGAGCTGGCCCACCTGATCATGCAGCAGGGCGACCGCCGGCGGGCGGTCGGACACGCGCGGATCGCCATCCCGGTGATGAGCCGGCTCGGCGCCGACGACGACGAGACCCAGCTCCGCGCGGTGCTGCTGATCTCCGCGCTCGCCGACGGCGATCTCGGCACCGCCGAGGCCGAGCTCGCCGAGATCACCCGGATCAACGACAACGAGACGGTGCTCGGCGGAGTGGCGATCGTCTCGTTGTGCGCGGCCGAGCTCGCCCTCGCCCGCGGCGAGACGGCCGTCGCGCTCGCGGAGTACCGCCGGGCCGTCCAGCGGGCGCGCGACCTGCGGCTGCCGGGAGTGCCGTACGCCGAGTTCACCCCGTGGACGCTTCTCGCCGTCTCGGTCACCCTGACCGCGTACGCGTACCACGCCCCGCCGGAGGAGGCGTGGTACGGCGAGGAGTTGTTCGCCGCCGTCCGGGGATACGACCTGCTGGCCGAGGACAACCCGATCTTCGACTACCCGCTGTACGGCTCGATGCTCTTCGCGCTCGGCGTCTGGGGGCTGCTGCGGGAGGCCATGGCGCCCCGCGACGCGATCGCGTTGCTGGTGATGGCCGAACGCTTCGCCTACAACAGCAGCATGCCCAGCATGGCCTTCGAGCGCATCGAACCGTACGCGGAGCGGGCGGCGCCCGGGATGATCGCCGCCGTCCGGGCCGAGTACGGCGATCGGCGCGGCTTCGACCTGCTCGACGAGGCGCGGAGCCTCGTCGAGCGGGTTTCGGGCCGCGACCGGCATGGGTCACATGTGCCGTTTGTAGCTGCGCACCGACAGCGGCGCGAAGATCGCGATGACGATCAGGCAGGCCACGACCGTCCAGGCCACCTCCCCGCTGACGAGGGCGGTGTTGGCGAGGTCGCGGGCGGCCGTGACCAGGTGTGAGACCGGGTTGACGCGTACGAACGCGGCCAGCCAGCCGGGCAGGGTCTCGACGGGGACGAACGCGTTCGACAGGAACGTCAGCGGGAAGAGGATCATCATCGAGATGCCCTGCACGGCCTGGGCGCTCCTCGCGATCGTGCCGACCCAGGTGAAGACCCAGGCCAGCGACCAGCCCGTGAAGATCGCCAGCAGGATGGCGGCGAGCACGCCGCCCGCTCCGCCGCCCGGCCGGTAGCCCATCACCAGCCCCATGGCGAAGGTCAGAGTGGCCGCGATCGTGTAGCGCAGCAGGTCGGCCACCATCGGGCCGGCGAGCGGTGCGATCCGGGCGATCGGCAACGACTTGAACCGGTCGAAGACGCCCTTCTCCATGTCCTCGCGCAGTTGCGTGCCCGTGGCCATGCACGTCGTCAGCACGGTCTGGGCGAGGATGCCGGGGATCATCAGGGGGAGGTAGCTCGCCACGTCGCCGGCGATGGCGCCGCCGAAGATGTAGGCGAACATCGCGGTGAACAGGATCGGCTGCAGCGACACGTCGAAGAACTGCTCGGGGTTTCGGCGCATCTTCTTCAGCGCCCGCCACGCCATCATCAGGGTCTGGCCGAGCGTCTCCTCCACGGAGATCCGCGGCCGGGCGGCCGCCACGCGGTCGGCGGCCCGCACCACCTCGCGGGCGGGTGCGATCGTCGTGCTCATCGGTTCTCCTCCATGCCGCTCTTGTCGTCTCTGTCCGTCTCGTGGCCGGTGAGGGCGAGGAACACCTCGTCCAGGCTGGGCTTGGCCACGCTCACCGAGGAGATCGACACTCCCGCGGAGCGAAGCGCGATCAGCACGTCCGCGGTCAGGTCGGCCTGGCCGAGGGCGGCGTTGAGGCGTCCCGGCTCGGGGCCGAGGATGGGTTCGGAGCCGAGGACGCGCCGCACGATCTCGGCGGCGGCGGGCACCTGGCCCGGATCGGCGAGCAGCAACTGGAGGGCGGAGTCGCCGACCGTCGTCTTCAGCTCGTCGGGGGTGCCCTCGGCGACCTTGCGGCCGTGGTCGATGACGGCGACGCGATCGGCGAGCTGGTCGGCCTCGTCCAGATACTGCGTGGTCAGCAGCACCGTGCAGCCGTCGGTGACCAGACCGCGGATGGTGTCCCACATCTGGCCGCGCGTGCGCGGATCGAGACCGGTGGTCGGCTCGTCGAGGAAGATCAGCGGCGGTCTGGTGATCAGGCTGGCCGCCAGGTCGAGACGCCGGCGCATGCCGCCGGAGAACTGCGAGATCGGCTTGGCGGCGGCATCCTGCAGGCCGAACTGCTCCAGCAGCTCGGCGGTGACGCGCCGGGCGCGCGACGCGGAGACGCCCTGCAGGCGGCTGAAGAGCCAGAGGTTCTCGCGGGCGGTCAGGTTCTCGTCGACCGACGCGTACTGTCCGGTGACGCCGACGAGCTGGCGGATCATGTGCGGGTTGCCGGCCACGTCGACCCCGAAGATCGCGGCCCGGCCCGCGTCGATGGGCAGCAGGGTGGCCAGCATCCGCAGCGTGGTGGTCTTGCCGGCGCCGTTCGGGCCGAGGACGCCGAAGATCTCGCCCGGCCGCACGGCCAGGTCGATCCCGTCGACGGCGCGGTGCCCGCCGAACGTCTTCACCAGCCCTTCCGCGCGTACGGCCGGTTCTGTGCCCCCGTCGGAGGCCGGGACGCCCCCGGTGCGCCCAAGTTCTGTGATGCTCATGGCCTCACTCTCGGCGGCGCCGGTTTCACGGCGCCCTCGCCCCGGTTTCACCGCCCTCTCGCCCCGGTTTCACCGGCTCGCCGGGGGCTCCGCGGATCCGTCGCCGACCGCCCGTCCGGGTATACGACCGTCCAATATGCGGACCGCGCCCGCCGGTGCGCGGACTCCGCCCGCCGGTACGCGAACCTCACCCGGACGTCCGTACGCAACGGGCAGATTCGTGTTTCCGCAGGTCACTTCAGGGACAAGTGCCTCGCCGCTGCGGAAAACCGGATGACATCTCCCATCACATGCCGGAATGCTGGACGCGGCCGCCCGGTTTTGTCGGTGGCACCGGTCAGGATTCGTATGACCACAACGTCTCGTGACCCGAGGCCGGCGCGCCGGCCACGAACACGTTCTGTCCAACGACCCGATTGAGGTGCCGTGTCCGTCTCACAGCTCGACTCACCCGCCAAACCCGCGACCGTCGTTGCAGGTCGCACTCCGGCCGTGGTCCGGCTGCTGGTGCTCGCCACATTCGTGGTCATCCTGAACGAGACCATCATGATCAACGCGATCCCGCGGCTGATGGGCGCGTTGCACATCACCGAGCAGACCGCGCAGTGGCTCTCGACCGCCTTCATGCTGACCATGGCCGCCGTCATCCCGATCACCGGGTGGCTGCTGCAGCGGGTGACCACCCGCCGCGCGTACGCCGCCGCGATGGGCCTGTTCCTGCTCGGCACGGCGTCGGCCATCGTCGCGCCGTCGTTCGAGGTGCTGCTGGGCGCCCGCATCATCCAGGCGTCCGGGACTGCCGTGATGATGCCGCTGCTGATGACCACACTGATGCAGGTGGTCCCCGAGGAAGACCGGGGCCGGGTGATGGGCAACGTCAGCCTGGCCATCTCGGTCGCGCCCGCGATGGGGCCGGCGGTCTCGGGGGTGATCCTGCAGTTCGGGTCCTGGCGGCTGCTGTTCGCCGTGGTGCTCCCCATCGCCGGCCTGATCACCTGGCGTGGCCTCGCGCAGCTCAAGAACGTCGGAGAGTCGCAGGTCAGCACCATCGACTGGGCCAGCGTGGTGACCGCCGCGGCCGGCTTCGGCGGCCTGGTCTACGGGCTCAGCCAGTTCGAGGGCGGTGACGTCGGCGTCGCCACCACGATCGTGGCGGCCGGCCTGGTGGCCATCGCCGTCTTCGTCCTGCGCCAGCTGTCGCTGCAGAAGCGCGGCGTGCCGCTGATGGATCTGCGCACCCTGCGCCACCGCACCTACACGGTCGCCCTGATCCTGATGTCGGTCTCCTTCATGGCGATGCTCGGCTCGATGATCCTGCTGCCGCTGTATCTCCAGAACGTCCGCGGGCTGAGCGCCCTGCAGACCGGTCTCCTCGTGATGCCGGGCGGCCTCGCGATGGGGCTGCTCGGCCCGACCGTCGGCCGCCTGTTCGACCGGTTCGGCGGCCGGGTCCTGGTCATCCCCGGCGCCATCGGCATCACGCTCGCGCTCGCCGGCTTCACCCAGGTGACGATGACGATGCCGTTCTGGCAGCTCCTCGGCCTGCACGCGCTGCTGATGGTGGGTCTGGCCGCGACCTTCACCCCGGTGTTCACCCTCGGGCTCGGGGCGGTCCCGCCGCCGCTCTACTCCCACGCCAGCTCGATCCTGAGCACGCTGCAGCAGGTCTCGGCGGCCATCGGCACCGCGCTCGTGATCACCGTGATGGGCGTGCGAGCCGATGCCCTGAGATCCGCGGGAGCCACCGAGGTGGTCGCCAGCCTCGGCGGCATGCGGCTGGCCTTCATCATCGGCGCGGCGCTGTCGGTGGTCGTGATCGTCACCGCCCTGCTCCTGCCGGCCCGTGCCGACCGCACCGGCGAGTTCGAGCCGGTCGGCGTGTGAGTCCGGCGTCTCGCCGGTCGAGTGTGACGCTGTGACCGCCGGGCGGGCCACGCCCGCCCGGCGCCCGGCTGATCAGCCCGCGGTGCCCTGGACGAACCGGGCGCCGTCGGCGACCGTACGCTCCCCGCCCCGCTCGCCTGGAAGCCGTGCGGTCCTCCTACCTCGGACGATGCCGGTCGAACCAGGTGAGCGGGGCTTACGTTCTGAGGGCATGGGACTAAGAAAGATGCTGCTCCTGGCGCTGTTGTCGCTGACCGCGGCCTGCGGAGGGGTGGAGTCGGATATGTCGGCCAGCTCGGTCGACGCCGGGCCGGCGAAGCGGGTCGCCCTGTGGGGCGCCGAAGGCGGGTTTGTCACCGCGACCACGAACGTGCTGCGTCCGCCGAGGGTGGTGCTGTACAGCGACGGCCTGGTGGTCGCCGACGCGACCAAGCAGTTCAAGCTGGACCAGGCCGAGACGGACCGCACGGTCGCGTCGATGGAGAAGTACCTGACCGGGCTGCCGCCGACCGCGGAGCCCAGGCCGGGCGCGCCGGCGGTGACGGACGTGCCGGCGACCGTCCTCGGGGTGCGGGGGAAGGACGGGAAGATGCTGGAGGTCCGGGCGCCGGCCCTGGACCAGCTCGCGAAGTTCTACCCGAAGGAGCTCCTGGCGGCGAAGAAGCTGATGGAGGGCCTGGCGACCCGGGCCGCCACGGAGGGGGCCGACTATGTCGCCACCCGCGTCCGGATGGTCGCCGAAGGGGCCGCGTCGGCGGAGGGCAAGCCGGCGCCGTGGCCCGCGGGGGTCCCGGAGCCGTCCGGCACGGTCGACCCGGTCTGGCACAAGGATCTCGACGGTGCCGCGGTGGGTGCGCTCACCGAGGCGGTGCCGGCCGGGCAGGAGTACGGCCGGGCGCTGTTCAAGACCGGCTCGGGGTCGCTGTACGTGCTCTCCTGGCGGTACCTGCTGCCTGACGAATAGCGAGAGACCGCCTCATTCCGCCCAGGGCTGGAAACCGGTGTCGAGAACGGCGTCGAGGGATGAGCGCAGTCGAACCGCCTCGTCGGCGCCGAAGCTGTTCTCGAACCGGGCCTGCACGGCCTGCCACAGCGGCAGCGCCGCGTTCATCCGGGACCGGCCGTCCGGTGTGATCGCGACGATCCGCGCGCGGCGGTCGGTCGCCGATGGCTCGACGGTCACCAGGCCCTCCCTCGCGAGCGGCTTGAGGTTCGAGGCCATCGTCGTCCGGTCCATGGCGATCTGGTCGGCGAGGTTGGTGATCGTCATCTCGCCGTGCGTGCCGAGCTGCCGCAGGATGGTGAACTGCGTCGCACGGAGACCGACCGGGGTCAAAGCCTTGTCGTAGGTCGCGGTGAGGTACCTGGCCGCCTTGCGCAGCGCCAGGCAGTTGCACGGGTCGTCGAACTTCGCCGATGTAGGGATCACGGTCTCCTCCAGTGCCTTCCGCGCCCAGAATAGGAGCATCTGCTCCCAAATGCGAAGGGACGCTCTGGCGTCGCCGCCGGTTGAGGGCCACCCGGTTCGCGGGCAGGTGCATTTTGGCGTTTCCGCAAATACGTGCATATGCTCCTTTCGCAGGCCAGGCAGGCCGCCGGATCAGTGTGCGCTGCTCCAACAGGTGGGGAAGCGGAGCTCCGGACAGGTGGCCGCGCCTGCGCACCCCTTTCCGCGGACACGCGGATGCCGGGCTAGCAGAAAGAGATCGACCGATGGTTTCCAGTGACCTTGTTCTCATCGCCGGCGCCGGTGGCGTGGGCCGTACGGTCCTCGAGCGGCTGCGCGCACAGGATGTGCCGGTGCGCGCGATGGTCCGCCGTGACGACGACCGTGCGGCCGGGTTGCGCGCGCTCGGCGCGGAGGTCGTCCTCGGCGACCTGACCCGGCCCGAGAACGTCGCCGCGGCGCTGGAGGGCGTCGGGCGGATGTACTTCGCGATGCCGGTGTCGCCGGACCATCTGCTGGCGGCGACCGTGGTGGCCACGGTGGCGCGGGAGTACGGCGAGCTGGCCTGCCTGGTCGGCATGTCACAGATGACGGTGTCACAGATGACCGCCACCAGCACGGCGGAGTCGCACCAGCAGCGGCTGCACTGGCTGGCGGAGCAGGTGCTGAACTGGTCGGGCCTGCGGGTGGTGCACATCCGGCCGACGTCGTTCCTGGACAATCCGCTGTTCACCGCGCTGGCGGCGCGTTCGATCAGGGAGAACGGCACGATCGCGCTGCCGTTCGGCGCCGGGCGCACGTCGCCGGTCGCCGTGGACGACGTCGCCCGGGTGGTCGCCACCGTGCTCCGCGATCCGGCCCCGCACATCGGCCAGGTCTACGAGCTGACCGGGCCGCGCACGGTCGACATGACCGAGATGGCAGAGGAGTTCTCGCGGGCGCTGGGACGTCCGGTGTCCTATGTGGACCTGCCGCTGGACCGGTGGCGGGACGAGGTGCTCGCGAAGGCGGGGCTGCCGCCGCACACCGAGGAGCACATCGCCACCATGGCCCGGCTGCACCGCGAGAACCGCTACGACCGCGCGTCCGCCGACGTCGAACGCGTGACGGGTGTACCCGCCGGCACGGTCGAGGCGTTCGTCGCCGCCCGCAAAGACTTCTACCTGGGCTGAACCGCGAGCGGGACGGCGGGATCGACGACCTTGGCACCGTTGAGCGGGCCGCTCCCGCGCGCCGGAACGCGTCCACGTTTCGCACCGCGCGTTTTCGATGGGCGCGGGCGTTCGAGGTCGGCCTGGATCTCGAAAGGGTCGTCAAAGGCGCGGTGATGAAATATGAAATATTCATCACCGCGCCAGGTGCGACGTCCGCGCCGACCCCTGTCACCTCCCCACCTTTCCCGGCCTCGCCTGTCCGCCCGTTCCGCCGTTGACCAGACCCCGTTCTGCTCGCACGCTCGTGTCAGGGGATCGTGGTCACGTGGAAGGGTGTATTCGTGTTAAGACGTTGGGCTGTCTCCTGGGTCGCCGCGGTGCTGGTCGCCGCGGCCTTTCTGATTCCGGCGGTGGCGAGCGCCTCCTCCGGCGCGGGCATCGGCGCCGCGGCGGGCACGACGGTGTCGCCTTCTTCGTCGCCGGTGTCTCCTTCTCCATCGACGTCGCTGCTGTGGCCGTGCTACGACCCGCGGACCCTGCCGCCGAGCAGTCCTCCGCTGACGCCGCCGACCGCACCCGGAACGCCGGAGTGGGTGCAGACCGTCAACAACTACGTTCACCTGCGCTGGGCCGCCGCCTCCGATCCGGACGGGCTCGCCTGCTACCAGGTGTACGAGGTCCAGGGCAGCTCCAAGGTCAAGGTCGCCACATTCGCGCCAGACGTCACCGACGGCTGGTTCTACGTGCAATATCCTCCGTACGGCACGCAGACGCGCATCGCGACCCTGTACGTCGTGGCCATCGACCGGTGGGGCGCGGAGACCGCGTCCGGGACGGTCGACGCCACGATCTACAACGACGTCGTCCTGCCTCCGAGCCCGACGCCGTCCCCCACTCCCACACCGTCGGTCGCCTGCCGGGTGACGTACACCACCTATGGCTGGTCCGGCGGCATGACGTCGTCGGTGTCGATCACCAACACCGGCACCACCCCGATCGCCGGGTGGCGGCTCACCTTCGCCTTCCCCGACCCGGGCCAGCGCGTGACCACCGGATGGTCGGCGGACTGGTCGCAGACCGGTTCGGCGGTGACGGCCACGGCGCTCGCGTGGAACCGGAACATCGCCCCCTCCAAGACCGTCACCATCGGGTTCAACGGCTCGACCCACGGCGCCAACCCCGCTCCGTCGGCCTGGCAGCTCAACGGCTCAGCCTGTCAGTGACCCCCGACCTCCGATGATCCCCGCCCTGGGTCGGGGGGGGGGCGGGAGGGGGGGGGGGGGGGGGGGTCGTAAGGGGGGGGGGTGTTTTTTTTCCTCCGG
>NZ_JBVJHR010000028.1:18501-115968 GCF_055586705.1 Sphaerisporangium sp. NPDC049457
CCCCCCTCCCCCCCCCCCACCCCCCCCCTCCCCCCCCCCCCGCCCCCCCCCCCCCCCCCCCCCCCCCCCCCCTCTCTCCCCCCCCCCCCCCCCCGGGGCGGGGGTCGGCGACTCGTAAGGTGACGGCTCGCTTTTCTCCCTCCGGAGGTTCTTCTCGATTACCGGGCAACGGCGGTGGTCCGCCGGGTCCGCAGTGGTGGCACGAAGATCGACATCAGTGTCATCGAGGGACGGAACCCTTGTTCCCGCGCATCTCGCCCCAGTGCGCGAGCCTTTCGCGCGGGTGATTCGGGCGCGCCGGATGGCGGCCGGCAGGCGGGCCGGTATACGCAGGACGATGAAACTTCCTGTACGCCGGACGCTCTCAGGGTTACGTTTCTTTGAAACGCCAACTGGGCGATCTTGCACGCATCTGCCCGCTTTGGAGAAGCATGCATTCACCACTTCAGCGCCGCGCCAAGCGCGTCGTCCGACTCCTCACCGTGGTCACGGTGCTCACCCTGTTCCTGGTCCCCTCCCTGCCCGCCTCGGCGACGTCACTCGACGACGTGTTCGCCAAGCTGCTGGTCAAGCAGGTGAAGGGCAAGAACGTCAAGAAGCATCTGGACGCCTTCCAGGCGATCGCGGACGCGAACGGCGGCAACCGCGCCGTAGGCACCTCGGGCTACACGGCCTCCCGCGACTACGTCGCAGGAAAGCTCCGCAGGGCGGGGTACAAGGTCACGCTCCAGCCCATCAACTACGTGGAGAGCTGGAGCGAGAACAGCGCGCCGGTGCTCGCCCAGACCGCGCCGAACGCCAAGGCCTACACCCCGGGCGAGGACTTCTACACCTTCCCGCCGTCACCCTCCGGTGACGTCACGGCGCAGGTGCAGGCGGTCGACGTGACGTTGCCGCCCGCCCCGGCGCCCAGCTCGACCAGCGGGTGCGAGCCGGAGGACTTCGCCGGGTTCGTGCCCGGCCGCATCGCGCTCATCCAGCGCGGCACCTGCGCGTTCGTCCAGAAGATCCTGAACGCGGCGGGAGCGGGCGCCGTGGGCGTCATCGTCTTCAACGAGGGCCAGCCCGGCCGCACCGACGCGTACTCGGTCGACCTCGGCGAGTGGCGGGGCGGCATCCCGATGGTGTTCGCCGACTTCGCCGTGGGCAACGAACTCGCGAGCACGCCGGGCGCGACCGTCCACCTGAAGGTCGACGCCAAGCTCGGGCTCGGGACGGCCGACAACGTCATCGCCGAGTCGCGCCTCGGCGACCCGCGCGAGGTCGTCATGGTCGGCGCGCACCTGGACAGCGTGCCCGAAGGCCCGGGCGTCAACGACAACGGCTCCGGCAGCGCGGCCATCCTGGAGACCGCCCTGCAGATGAGCCTCTACCCGGTGCGGCACAAGGTGCGGTTCGCCTTCTGGGCCGCCGAGGAGCTCGGGCTGCTCGGCTCCGACCAGTACGTCGAGAAGCTGACGCAGGCCGAGCGCGACCGCATCCGGCTCTACCTGAACTTCGACATGGTCGCCTCGCCGAACTACGCCTACAAGCTGTACGACGGCGACGACTCCGACGCGACCGGCTCGCCCGCCGGCCCGGCCGGGTCCGACGCGATCGAGAGGCGCCTGGCCAAGTTCTTCGCCGGACGCGGCCTGGCCACCGTCGGCACCGACTTCGACGGCCGCTCCGACTACGGGCCGTTCATCGCCGCGGGCATTCCGTCCGGGGGCATCTTCACCGGCGCCGAGGGCATCAAGACGGCCGAGGAGGCCGCCCTGTTCGGCGGCACGGCGGGGGTGGCGTACGACCCGTGCTACCACGCGGCGTGCGACTCCATCGCCAACGTCAACATGACGGCGCTGGACGTCGACTCCGACGCGATCGCCGACTCCACGGCCAGGTACGCCTTCGACCTGCGCTCGATCCCCGCCCGCGCCGCCGCGGTCGCCGCCCGCTCGGCGGCGCCGCCGGCCCACGTCCACGCCGTCAACTCGGACGCCGCGCGCTGACCCCGCGCCCCGGCCGGTCGTATCCGGCCACTCACGGTCCGGTGACCTGACCGGCCGGGGCGCCCCGCCTGGCCGGGGCGGGATTCTCTCCGAGGGTCGCGGAGGCGGCGAAAAGCACCACGGAACGCTTCGCGCCGCTGCTCCCGATGCCGTGACCTGATCATGCGGTCGGTGGTAAATCCCTTTTGTCCGCTCGACGGCGCTCTTCCCGGCCCAACCGGCGGCTCGGAAATCCGAATAAGCATTTTCGGAGTGGCCACAGGGGGCGATTCATCGCGATCGTCACATCGATACGGTTTCGCCATTGTGATCTGATCTGATATCCCATCGCTTGATGTCTAATTGGGCTAGTGTCCCCTCCACCGAGCTCGGGAAGGTGGCATGGTCCGTCCGAATGTCAGGTGGTTGCTCGTGGGTGCGTTCACCTTCAGTGCCTGCCTGGCCACTTCGCCCACCGCCGCCGCAGGCGATGACCGGGAACTGAAGGACGCCCGCACGGTGTACTGCCTGCTTCCCGCGCACCGGGCCGAGCTCGCGGAGGCGGCGGTCGCCCTCGGGCTCGCCTCCCCGTCCCCGTCGCCGTCGCCGTCGCCGTCGCCGTCGCCGTCGCCGTCGCCGTCGCCGTCCCCGTCGCCGTCCCCGTCGCCGTCCCCGTCTTCGCCTCCGATGAGCTCGTCCCCGGGCCCTTCTACGCCGTCCTCGCCCGCGGCCACCCCGTCCCCGGCATCCCGCGCCGCCTACGTGTGGGTCGACGGGCGCCGGTTGACCCCGCTCGAGTGGCGGCGGAGTCACCAGGCCGCCTTCGACCGGACCTGCGAGACGCTCATCGGCGCCGACCCGCAACGCCTGCGCGACGATGCCTCGATCTGGCCCGGCCTGATCGGCGGCATGGTGCCGGTCGCGGTGGGTGCGCTGCTCACGCTGGTGGCGACGGCCTGGCATGGACGGCGTGATCGGGCGTCGAAGGCCGCGATGGATCTGCGGACGGTGGTGGTCGCCTACCGCAGAGCGGTGGCCGAGCACATCGACAAGTGGGTGGCCGATGGTCCCGCTCCCTCCGACCAGGAGGTACGCGCCGCCCAGCTCACCCTGGAGGGACAGCTGTCCGTCCTGGCCGGCCTCCGCCTTCGCGGTGCGACCGGCTGCCGGGCCCTGCTGGGTCGCCTCCGTGAGCGGCGGCGGCCGCCGTGGGGCACCTCCGCCGAGTGGGGCGAGAAGCGGAGCCGGCAGTCCAGGGAGGCGTTCTCGAAACAGTGCGCCGCCGAGCTCGACGCCGAGGTGAAAGAAGTGATGGCCGTGGCCGCCGCGGCGGAGCGGGTGCTCCCCCGGTGGCCGGTCGGCCGTGGTGGGGGCACCAGCGAGCCGAGGGCGGGGGTGCGCGTCCGTGCCGCCCGGGCGCTGAGGAGGAACAGGACGTGAACCCGTTCACGCACGCGAGCGCGCGCCGGGAGCGCCCCGACGACCCGTTGCGGCCTTGGTCGGACCGGCACTCATCTCGGGATGATCTGCACTCATACGTCCTGGTGGACGACCTGGCCGCGGTCTACCGGGGTTTCTGCGAGCGGTTCAGGCATCTGCGCGAACTCGATGACGCCGGCTACTTCATCCTGGCCACCGGCAGGGGAGATGACGGGAAGACGTCGCTTCTGGGCGCCTGCGCCGCCTACCTGCAGAAGCGTGGCCTGCCGGTAAACGCGAATATCACTGGTGAAGACGCGATAAGTAATATCTGGTGGCATTCGTCGGTGAAAGTAGTGGATCTATCGGGATTGTCGTTTCGGTCGGACGACATACCTGGCGCCGACATCGACAAGTTCTTATTCGACGAGGTAGTCTTGTACCTCGGGAAGCGTGAAATGAGGCTGTCCGCTTCCTGTCACTCGGCGGCCGACCCGGGCAAGGGATACATGGCTCTCAGTGAAGTTCTGAGGAGCGGCGCCAAGTATCTCGTCGTGCTGCTGCCCCCGGTCGACACCCTGCGGCAGGTGCGAACGTATCTCCGGCTGGCCCGCGACCGGGTCGTCTTCCTCGCCGAGAGCTCCCGCAGCCTGCTGGACACGCTGGAGCAGCAGACGGCGTGGCGGCCCGAGCTTTTCGGCCCATATCTCTACCGGAATCTGCGCAATCCCCCGGACCGGTATTTCTACCACATGCATATCGGTTCCCTGCGGGACGACGATTATTGGCGGTACGTCAGCAACCGGCTGCGCCGGACGAAATCCACCGTGCGGATAAGTTGCGACGTGGTGCGGGAGTTCCGGAAGAGCCGGCCGGACGTCGTCAGCATCGGCCAGTGGCGCGGCATCCTGCGCCGGATCTTCGAGGAAGCCGGTCTGGAGGAAGTGCGCCACCGGCACTTCGCGGACTTCGATCTGAAGAACCCCGAGGTGTGGCAGCAGCTTGAGGAGCCGGAGGGGCAAGTGTGATGAACCGGACGCCCAACCCGTTCCCCGAGACCGCCGCCGCGCTTCTGGACGGCGCGCAGGAACCGGTGACGGTGGAGACCGCCTCCATCAAGCTGGCGCGCCAAGAGATCGAGTCCTATCTCGGCCGGGCGCGCCTGCGGACGCGTGAGAGCGCCCGGGCGCCGGGCGGCGGCGCCTGCTTCGCCTTCGCCGGCGAGTTGGGCGCCGGCAAGACCCATCTGCTCCGCGTGGTGCTGAAGGACCTCCGAGCCGCCGTCCCCCGCCGTGAGGGCAGCCCGCTCGGCCCGTACTTCGCGCCCCAGCTCTTCTCCGCGGGCGGCGCCTCCGGCAGGTTCCTCACGCTCTATCGCGACCACCTGATGGCGGACCTCGACGAGAGTGGTTTCACCAGGGTCCTCGCCCACCACTACGCGGACGCGACGGCCGACCTGCTCGCCCGCATGGGCGCTCCAGAGGCGCAGGTGAGCGACGTTCGTTCCATGGCCATCCGCGCCGACAAGGTGGTGCGCCGGTTCCGGCTGTCGGAGTACGACATCCGAGCCATCATGGGCGAGAACCTGCTGAGCGTCACCGACAGGGAGGCGCTGGCGAGCCAGCTCGCGCTGCTGGACCTCGGCGAACTGCTGTACTCCCCCCAGCGTCCGGCCGCCGTCTGGGAGTGGCTCAACTGCAAGTTCCCCGACCAGACCCTGATCGAGCGGGGCATCACCGAGCCCAT
The DNA here is from genome assembly GCF_055586705.1 of Sphaerisporangium sp. NPDC049457. Lineage (NCBI taxonomy): Bacteria > Bacillati > Actinomycetota > Actinomycetes > Streptosporangiales > Streptosporangiaceae > Sphaerisporangium > Sphaerisporangium sp. NPDC049457. The sequence continues at coordinate 23,637 of NZ_JBVJHR010000028.1, forward strand.
CGACACCGACGTCAAGGCGTTCGGCGCGTTCGCCATGCTGGCCTTCCTGTACGGCAAGGCCGGTGAACCGTTCGTCTTCGTGATGGACGAGATCGAGCGCATGATGCAAGAGAGCGACCGCTCGCCGGCCTGGAGCGTGGAGATCCTGCAGGGTTTCGAACGCCTGGCCAATGTGCTGGTGGCCAGCGGCGGAATGGCGGTGTTCTCCGCGCTGCCCGGCAACCTGAGCAAGTTCTCCGGCGGGTTCCACGAACGCATGCGAACCGTCACCGTGGAACCGTTCCAGGTGGAGGAGACGGCACGGCTGATCGGCCGACACCTTCCTCCCGATTCCCCGGTCCGGTTCCCCGCCGACGCGACGACCGAGGTCAACGCGCTGGCGGAGGGCAACCCGCGGTTCATGCTCAACGTGTGCCGGGCGATCTGGGAGCGGGTCCACCGTCCGGGCGACGTCGTCGAGGTGACCCCCACCGCGGTGCGTGAGGGGGTCCGCGACCTCTATGAGAGGCACCTGCTCCAGACCGTCTCCCGAGAGGTCGCGCAGGTGCTGCAGACCGGCGGCTGGCCGTACACGCAGATGGGAGAGCGTGACTTCCGCAGCTCCCGGCGCGCCGACGGTGCGGCGGTCACCGTCATGCTCACCGGCTCGATCCTGAGCGACGAAGAGAGCGCCGCGTTCCGAAAACGGCTTCGTGGCGTTCTCGACCAGCCCGGCCAGGAGGTGATCGTGGTGGTCAACGGGTACCTGCGGCCCTCCGAGCGGCGGGCGCTCGCCGGCACGCTCTCCCGGCAGCCGCTCGTCTACGACCACTACCGCTTCCGCGAAATGCTCAGAGAGCAACTGACCGAGGCCTACGGCCGGCTGGAGGAGGCTGACAGGGAGACGGTCCTGGCGACCATTCGCGAGGAGGTTCTGCGCGTCGGCGCGCAGAACAACCACACCCAGACGATGGTGGAGCGGCTGACCGCGCAGGTGGAGCGAGTTCAGGCGCTGGCCCAGACGCAGGAGGGGCCGATCACGGACGCCGGGCGCCGGCTCCCTGAACGGGTGCATCGCCACTTCACCCGCGCTCTGACGGCCCTGCAAGGGCTGGTCGGGGCCGAGGCGCTCCTTCGCGATCATTTCGACGCCACGCAGGCCCGGCCCTACCCGCTCCGTCCCGCTTCCTCACGCGAGTTCTTCGAGGCGTTCGGCATCGTCGTCTTCTTCCAGCGCCTGGTGGAACAGTTCTCGGACGCGGTGGCCCGGTGGTTGACCCGCGCCGAGGCGCAGGCGCTCCGCGATGGGCTCTCCGACGACCTGCGGGAGGAGTTGCGGCTCATCTGCCAGCGGTACGACGCCACCGCCGAGATCATCCCGCTCTTCCGGGTGACCGAGCGCGCTCAGAAGATCGAGGTCCTCGGGCTGGCGGAGCAGGTGATCGACACTTCGGTGCGGCGTGACGCCGAGGATGCCCTGGCCCATCTCGCCGTCCGGGTGCAGGAGGAGTTGCTCGGCCCGGTGGGCTCCCCGCTGATGCACTGATGCACTGATGCGGTGATGCGCCCGCGCTGATCGCGGGGGTTCAGCAGACCCGGTGATCATTGGCGGCCGATGCCGCCGCCTCCTCCTGCCGCAGGGCCGCGTACAGTCGCCGCCCGGCGCGCTCGCTGATGCCTCCCGCCCCGAGCACCCGCACCGTCCGCGCGGTCACCCCGGTGGTGCCGCCGTCCCGGATGCCGCTGAGCCAGACGGGGATGCCCTCGCGCCGGTCCCACACGGCGTTGGCGAGGATGTGCAGTACGTTGATCACCAGGATGGCGGGGGCGATGATCTGGATGGCCGGGGGGTGGACCGGGGCCAGTGCGAGCGCGAGCAGAATCGCCGTGACGCCGTTCTGCTGTCCGAGCGCGAGGTAGACCCGGTCGGTCACCCCGATGCCCCGGGGCGCGACCAGCAGGCCGCCCACGAGGATCTGCGCGGCGAACGCCGCCAGGCCGAGGACGACCCCGGCCGCGATGTACACCCCGTTCACCAGGAGCAGGCCCAGCGCGACGGACGCCAGGTAGAAGGTGACCGTGATCGACCTGTCCAGCAGCGCACCGAGGGCGGGGCGGTAGAACAGTCCGAGCAGCGCCATGCCCAGCATCAGGAACTGCCATACGGCCACCGAGCCGAGCACGATCAGGCCGGCGACGGCCAGCGCGCGGAAGGCCCGCTCGCCGAGCGGGAGCCGCCTGAGGAGGTGCCAGAGCAGCCACCCCGCGGCGGCGAGCAGGAGGTTGCCACCGATCGCGAGCAGGTAGGGACCGAGGCCGGACTCCAGGCGGAGGACGCCGGTCGCCGAGCCGAACGCGAAGACCGACAGGTAGATGGTCAGCAGGGCGGTGATGGGATCGTCGAAGGACGCCCAAGCGAGCAGGAGGCCCTTGGCCCTGCGCGACATCTGCGAGTGGGTGAGCAGCGCGGCGACCGAAAGCGGGTCGATCTGGGCCACGGCGACACCGAGCACCAGGGACGCCGGGTGCGGGTAGAACGCGTACATCAGGCCGCCGATGAGCAGCGCCTTGAGCAGCACCCCGACCGTGACGGCCAGCACCACCCGCCGCACGTCGGTGACCGCCTCGCGGGGAATGCCGGAGGCGCTGCCGTACAGGCCGAGGGCGAGCAACGCGCTGACCCCGGTGACGTAGGCGGGCGAAAGGGTGAGGTCCGACAGTTCGAAGAGACGGGCGATCAGCAGACCCGCGCCGACGCACGAGATGGCGAGCAGGAGCCTTCGCATGGACGGCCACAACAGCGACACGCTACTCGTGGCACTCGTCATGCGGCCGCCTCTCTCACGCGGAACCGCGTCTTTCGATCACGTGTTCCGCAGCGCCTCACCGCCCTACCGCACCCATTGGAAACAGCATATTGGTACGACGGTGAACAGTAAACGCATGGCAGCCCGAATTATTGCGGCATATGTCCGTCTTATCGATTTTTGGCCCCGATGAAATCGGCTCAGCCGTCTGGCAATAACGTGGTGATGTCGCGGGTCACGCGGCTCATGCGCTCCTCGGCCCGGAAGACGGCCGCCTGCCGCAGGGTCATCCCCAGCAGGAAGTCGCCGGTCAGATCGAGCACGTGTGAGTACACGGCCCCGGCCTCGACGTCGAGCACCACTCTGCTCGGCCGCCCGCCGATCACCTCGCGCACGACACGACTCAGCTGGTTGATGTCTCGGCGTCCTTTGTGCACGAAATTCTCGTACAGGTCTCGGCGCCGGTCCTGCGTCATCGTATAGAAAGCGGGCGCCAGTTCGTCGGCGTCGAGCAGGTCGCAGGAGTAGGCCAGCCGCCAGTCTTTGTAAAGCGCCAGATAATGCAGGTCGTCGACGCTGAGGTGGGTGTCCATCAGCTCACGGGCCGGGCCGGGAAGAACCTGCCCGGGGTCGTCACCGGCGCGCCGCGTGATCGGAGCCGCTCGCACCTCGCCGATGAGCGGGTTCAGGTAGCCGCCCGGGTCCTCGTTGGCGAGGCCGTACACCTGTTCCCTGATCTCGGTGACCAGCAGACTGAGCCGGCGGTCCGTCTGGCCCGGATCGTGCGCTCCAGTGGCGGCGCCCACCACGTACTCCCCGGGGCGTATCCGGCCGCAGTGTACGAAGCCGTCCTGGGTCTCCAGAACGGTGCGCATCAGCGAACCGGTCTCCATCTCGGCGAGCAACTGGTCCAGTCGCTCGGTGCCCAGCACGAACTGGCGGAAGGCGTGCCGCCGGGCAGCGCGGACGGCCTCGACCCCTGCCTCGGCCTCGGGCCCGGCCTCGGGCTCGCTGAGCAGGTCGATGGTGAAGTCGTGGAAACCCCGGCTGAAGTGGACCACCGAGTGCGGGCCTGCCATGTCCGGCATCGCCTTGGCGCAGAGCTTGATGATCATGTCGAAGCGGGGCGGGACGGCGTGGTCGGCCCGCTTGACGGACAGGCGGGCGGCGAGGGGATGCGCTTTCGCCTCGGGCGAGTGCTCCCACGCCTGGGCCGATCCCTGGGGGAGGGTCATCTGACGGCTGTGCCTTCCTGGTGCTAACTCGGAATCTCGATGTCCACGGTGCCGCGGTCGCCCGTCAGGCCCGCCTCGGTGCGGCTCAGGTTGGCGGCGACCAGCCTGGTGGTGGGGTGGTCGCGGCCGTGGATCGTGATGAGGCCCGAAAGGGTCGCTCGCTCCAGCCGCATCGCGTCCTCCCGTCGTCCCAGCGCGGCCAGGATCCCGGCATGGTTCGCCGCGGCGGCGAGATGGAGGGGATGCAGGTCGTCCAGCCGGTCCCGCAGCCCTTCCACGGCCCGCGCACTCTGCCGCTCGGCGTCCCGCAGCTCGTTGACGGCCGTCAGGTAGACCGCGAGATTGCCACGGCAGATCTGGGTGAAGGGATGCTCGTCCCCCATCTCCTTGTGGAAATGCTTCAGCGTGTCGGCCGCGCCCTTGGCGGCCTCCTCCCACAGCCCGAGCGCGTAACGGTCGGCGTTCACGCTGACCTCACAGCCCATCGTGACGTAGTGGGAAGGGCCGAAGTCCGCGCGCAGCCGGGCGAGGGTCTGCTCATCTCGCTGCAGCAGGCCGGCCCGCAGGCCCAGCCGGCGCTCGGTGATGGCCAGCCCGAGATGCGCGGTCAGCCGTTCGAGCTCGGCGGGCTGGTCGAGCCAGCTCAGCCGCTGGACCGCCTGGCGCAGCAGGTCGCGCGCGTCCCGCAGGTGGCCTAACTCGCGCAGGAAGTAGGCGATGTTACAGGCGGTGTGCCAGGCGAAGCGGTCGTCCTCCCCGTACAGCCGCTTGCGGCGTTCGAAGCGGTCCACCGCCACCTGCCGCGCCTGCTCGAAGTGGCCCATCAGCCCGGCCGCGACGGCGTAGTTGTTCATCGCCCTGCCGACCGCGGGATGGTTGGCGCCGAAGAGCTCGCGCAGGCCCTCCAGCGCCGCGGCCGCCTGGTCGTAGGCCCTCGGGAAGTCGCCGGTCAGGCGCAGCCCCGCGGCGAGCACTCCGGTCGTCTCCAGCACCTGTGGGTGCAAGGTGCCGTGCACGCGGGTCAGACCGGGCAGGGCGTCCTCGGTGAGCTGGACGACGCGGGCGCCTTCGCTCAGACGCAGGTGCACGCGCGCCAGGATCACCAGCAGTTCCTCGTAGACGGTGCCCTCCGCCGGCCGTTCTGTGGCCGCGTCGTGCGCCCCGGCCACGAGGTCCTGGTCCGGGCCCTGGGCGGGCGTCCCGGGACGCCGCCAGACACGGGTCAGTTCCTCGGCCAGCCGGCGAGCCCGCTCGACCGCGCTCAGGTGCCCGACGGTCAGCAGGAAACGAAGCTGGTTGAGAACCCACTGGCGGACCTCGGCGGGAGCGGCGGCGTCCAGTGCCCCGGAGTGGGGGGTCAGGTGCCGGTCGAGTTCGGCCAGGACGGACGTGGCGCTCGCGTCGATGCCCTCCACGTACCGCGGAGCGTATCGGGCGAGGACCCGCGAGATCTGCAGCCGCCGGGCCTGGTCGGCGCCGGACCGGCGCAGCCGCTCTCGTACCGTCTCCTGCACCACGCGGTGCATGCGAACCGGATCGGCAGGACGGCCGAGCTCGGCGCGGATCAGCGCATAGCGGTCGGTCTCCCGCAGTACGGCGTCGATCAGCGTCGGCGTGGACAGCCTGTGGTCGACGCTCTCAAGCTCCACGAGCATGTGGGGGGAGCGGAGCAGGGCCGGGCCGATGCCCTGGGGGGACAGGAAAGCGCACGCCTCCACCAGCCATTCGCCGGCCCGGCCGGCCACGCCCGCCTTCAGCCTCTGCATGGCCAGTTCGACCAGCACGTGGTAGACGCTCGGCCGTTCGCCGAACCGGCGCAGCAGCCTGCTGGACTCCTGGTCGAAGTCGGCCACGAACTGCTCGGCGACCTCGTGCTCGGCCTCGCCGCCGTGCCACACGCCGGCCGTCGCGCCGGCGCCCGGCTCGCGCGCGCGTCCCGCGCCCCTCCCCAGCAGTTCGCGGCGGATCCAGGCGCCGGCCAGCTGCACCGAGAGGGGCACTCGCGTGACGGCCTGCACGACCTTCTCGGCCGCCTGCTCCCCGGCCCTGGGCACCCACGCGCGCAGCAGGGCGATGGCTTCGTCCCTGCTCATCGCCCCGACCTCGACGGCCTGGAACGGCGGTGGCCAGTCGCGCTCGCGCCCGGTGACCAGGACGTGGCCGACGCCGCCCGAACCGGGGACGGGCAGGTCCACGGCCGCGGCCACCTCCGAGGCGTCCCTGGCGTCGTCGAAGATCAGGAGCCAGCGGGGCACCCGTCCGGAGGCCAGGTGCGCCCGTACCGCGTCGACCGGGTCGTCCTTCGCCGGCAGGTGGAGTCGTTCGGCCAGGCCGACGAGCCCCGCCCTGATGGTGTCCTGGTGCCCGGCGTCCAGCCACCACACCAGGTCGTAGGCGCCGCGGAAGCGCCTGCCGTACTCCACCGCGATCTGCGTCTTGCCGACGCCGCCCGGACCGGTGAGGGCGACGTGACCGCTCGCGCTCGGTTCCAGCAGGTCGCGCACGCCCTCCAAGAACGCGTCACGGCCGATGAACGTACCGTCGTCCAGGGGCAGCCCGTCCACTTCGGGTGCGCCACCTGGGAAACGACGGTCGCCCGGCTCCTCCAGCAGGGTGGACCCGGCCCCGAGGATGGCGGGGACCCTCGCCAGGGCCTGTTCCTCCGGCAGCTCGCCCAGGTCGATCACCTCGAGCTCGGCCAGCTCGTCCGGGACGGGGTCGGAGTCCATGCGGACCAGCACCGCGCCCAGCACCCGGACGCGCCGCCGGGCGGCCTCCTTGAGCTCGCCGGGCTGGAGCACCACCCACCGGTGCCCGGGAGGCGGCGGCGCGCCCTGCAGCCCGTCCTCCGGCACCAGGTCGGCACGCATGCCGTAGCGCGAGCCCCTGTCTGCGAGCCACTCGGCCCAGGCGCGCCAGCGCGGCGGGTAGACGATGGAGACCCGCCGGACGGGGATCACCTCGCCCCCGGTCACCTCGGTGACCAGCCGCTCGTACGACCCGCGCAGCCCTTCGGAGCCCGGCCGTTCGAGCAGGGCGGCCAGCTCATCGGAGTGGGAGTACTCGGCGCGGTAGGGGATCTCCAGATCGGGGCTCGCCAGCCCTGAGGACCGCGCGGCCCGTCTGGCCTCCGACAGCGGCGCGCCCGCGGCGGGGTCGACGCGCATCGCCAGCGGTACGAGCCGTCGCGTCGTGCCGCGCGCCGTCTCGAACCAGGCCTTGTCCTGCGCGGCCTCCTCGACGGCCCGTGGGGTCATCGGGAAGCACAGGACCAGCGTGTCGGCGACGGCCGCGATGAACTCCCTGGCGCCGGAGGTGTCGGCCGGCGCGTCCAGCAGCACGAAGTCGTACGGCGACCGCAGGAGCTCCGCGCGCCTCTGTCCGGCCTCCTCGGCCGTCCACTGCGCCGCCGGCCGCCACAGCAGCTCGACCGCGCCGGAGGCGGCGAGGCGCAGGGGCACCGGGGCGGCGCTCGCCTCGCCGGCTTCGAGCCGGCCGTCGGGCAGCAGATCGTGGAGGTAGGACGAGGGGCCGGACCACTCGGTCGCGGTGTCGGCGACCAGCACCCGCCGGCCGGCCGCGGCGAGGATGAGCGCGACATTGCACAGCGCCGTCGACTTGCCGATGCCGGCGCGGCGGCCATAGAAAGCGATCACGGTGCTCGATGGAATTGTGGGAGGAACCTCGCCCATCGCGCTCCGTTTCACTGTCGCCACGCCCCTTGCCGCGGCTCGGGCCGCGAGGGAAACGCCTCGTGCCGTCGCCTCCAGGATGTGAAGTATAGAGGCGGCGAGCAGCCACAAAAAGAGCTATTGGGTGGGACGGAATACCGATATCCCACGAGATCGAATTAGGTAGTGTCCTGATACCCCACCCATAAGGGGTCCGTTTCGCCGTTTCCCTCGACGAGCCGGCGCAGCGCCCTGGCCAGCCCCGGCGTGGCGCGCGGCTCCAGATCGTCCAGGTCGGCGACAGTGAGGTCCACCAGGTCGGCGACGAGATCGTCGCGATCTTCCTCCATCAGGTCCATCCGCTTGTGTCAACTCGAACCCGGCATATCGGACGCGTATCGGAGAAGGTTATTCCGGGGCGCGGGTCGTCCCTTGACGGCGCGCGTTGCTCCCGGTAGGGCACTGATGATACATATGCCATCCCGGTTTCCGGTGATTAATATTATTGCCAGCATCTACAGGATGGATTGTGGCATATGTCGGACCGTAGCCTCGGGGGTGCCGGTGGGCGACGCCGATGATCGCGGCGGCCCGTCCGGCGCCGATGCCGGGCCGGACGAGCTCCGCGTCGACGCGCTGCTGGCCTCTGGCTGGCGGCCCGTGCCCTTCCGGGAATTCGTCCTCAAAGTGCACAGCCGGTGCGACCTCGCCTGCGACTACTGCTACGTGTACCGTTTCGCCGACCAGCGGTGGCGGAGCCAACCCCGCGTCATGACGCCCCGCGTCGCCGCCCTCACCGCCGCCCGCATCGCCGAGCACGTGCGCGATCACGGGCTCGACCGCGTCCGCGTGATCCTGCACGGCGGCGAGCCGCTCCTGCGGACATCGCGGGACCTGGTCCGCATCGTCACGCTGGTGCGCGAGGCCATCGGCGGCACGGCCGAGGTGGAGACGAGCGTCCAGACCAACGGCATGCGCCTGACGGAGGACTACCTGCGCGCCTTCGACCAGGCCGGCGTCCGGGTCGGGGTCAGCGTCGACGGCGGCGCGGCGGATCACGACCGCCACCGCCGCACCCCGCGCGGCGGGGGAAGCCACGCGGAGGTGGCCGCCGCCGTCCGCCTTCTGGCCTCCCCCCGCTTCCGCCACCTGTTCGGCGGTCTCCTGTGCGTGATCGACCCGTGGACGGACCCCGTGGACGTCTATCGGAGCCTGACGGACTTCGACCCGCCTCTGATCGACTTCCTCCTGCCGCACGGGCACTGGTCGAGCCCGCCCCCCGGTAAGGACGCCGGCGCCACCACCACTCCGTACGGCGACTGGCTGGTCACCGTCTTCGACCAGTGGTACGGCTCGACGGCGCCGCCCACCCCGGTGCGGCTGCTGGAGGGCATCGTCGCCACCCTTCTCGGCGGTGACCCGGCCGTCCAGGGCATCGGACTCGCCCCCAGCCAGACGGTGGTGGTGGAGACCGACGGGACGATCGAACAGGGCGACGTGCTGAAGACCTCCCGCCCGGGAACCCGGCGCAGCCCGCTCAACGTGGCGGCCGTCCCCTTCGACCGCGCCCTGCTCAGCCCGCCGATCGTCGCACAGCAACTGGGAACGCGGGCGCTGGCGTCCCGCTGCCGCTCCTGTGACCTGCGACGGACCTGCGGCGGCGGCCAGTACGCGCACCGCTACCGAGACGGCGCCGGGTTCGCCAATCCCTCGGTGTACTGTGCCGACCTGTACCGGCTGATCTCCCATGTCAGGAAGCGGTTGCGGGACGACCTGTCAGCGCTCGGAAAAGCGGTCGGATGAGCCCCCGATCGCATACTCTGCCCTTCCCCATGTTCGCCGCCCTGGCGCGCGGCAACGGCGGCGCCGAGGGCGTGCGCGCGCTGGCGGCGGCGGAGCGCAGCAAGCACGTACTGCTCGTCAAGAGCGTCGCCGAACAGGTCGTTCAACCCGATCAAGCCGGTCAAGCCGGCCGCGGCGACGAGCCCGGCGCCCGGCAGGCGCGCGAAGGATATGCCCTGCTCGCCGAGCTGTGCGGCACGGTCCCGGCGACGGCCGAGGAGGTGCTCCGCTATCCCTCGGTCGGGTTGTGGGCGCTCACCACGCTCCGCGCCATGCCGGCCGGTGACCGCGACCGTGCCCGGCCGGAGCGTCTGGCGGCGCTCGCCCTCACGGTCGCCGCCCGGGCGGGGGTCGCCCTCGACGCCGATGTGCTCACCGAACACGACACCCTCACCCTTCCTTCCCTCGGGGGACTGCGCCTGCCGGGCTGCGGTGACCGGTCGCGGCGCCGGATGCGCGTGCGGGACCGGCAGGTGGAGGTCCACGACGGCCGCTGGGTGCCTCTGAGCCCGGCCCATCCGGGTTGGCGGCAGGTGCGCCTGCTGCGTTTCCCCATGCCGGGCGGGGTGTGGGAGGTGCGCGTCGACGACATCGACGTCCACTGCTTCCCCGATCGAAGCCACCGCCGGCTCGTCGTGGGGCGTCATGACCTGGAGCGCTGGCGCCGCGCGCTCGAGGAGGCGGTGGAAGTGCTGGGCGAACGGCACCCGGGCGCCGCCGAGGAGGTACGCGGCACCGTGCGGGTGCTCACGCCGATCGCCGCCGGGGGGCGAGGCCACGCGAGTGCCAGCACACAGGCCGCGTTCGGCGCCGTGGCCATGTCCCCGCCGTCTCCGCCGTTTTTGCCGTCGCTGCCGGCCACGGGCGTGCACGCGGCGCTGACCCTCGTGCACGAGACCCAGCACCAGAAGCTGAACGCGCTCATGACCATGTTCGACCTCGTTCGCCCCCTCCCCGCCGGCCGGTCCGATCTGTACTACGCGCCCTGGCGGAGCGACCCGCGACCGTTCATCGGCCTGTTCCACGGCGCCTACGCCCACCTCGGCGTCACGGCCTTCTGGCGTGAGGAGTGGCGGCACGGCGTCGGTGGCTTGCAGGCCGCGGCCTGCTATGCCCGATGGCGGGATGTGACGCTCGATGCCGTGCGCCGGTTGCTCGGCGCCGACAGGTTCACCTCTCTCGGGCGGTCGTTCGCCGAAGGCATGCTCGAGGTGCTGGAGGGCTGGCGGCACGAGCGGGTGCCGGCGGACGCGCAGGAGCGGGCGCGCGGGGAGGCCCGCCGGCACCGCGCGCAGTACGCCGCGCGTCATGGGTGACGCGGCGTACCGCGACGAGCGTCGACTGGAGGTCAGCGGCGGAGGTGCCGAGCGGGGGAGCACGGCATGTCGCCCTCGACCGTCTTCACGCGGATGATCCGACGGGGCTAGTTGTACTTGTACAGCCTGGTGGCGAACCGGTGGTTGTGGTCGAAGACCGAGGCGCGGTACTTGCTGACGGCCAGGTCGCCGTGCTCCGCCTTTCCGCAGGTGCCGGCGCCGGCCAGCTGGTGGATCTCGAAACGCGCCGTCGGGTCGCCCGCCAGGAAGTACTCCGCACGGGCCTGGTGCCGGTCGGCGCCGGTGTCGCACGCGAAGACGAAGGTGTGCTTCTCGGCGAAGCACATGCCGGCGGCGCCCTTCGTCCAGGTGCAGACCTTCGATCGCGCCCGCGCGGTGGACGGGGTCACGCGGGTCTCCTTTTTGACGGGGTACTTGGTGAGATCCCGGACGGTCTTCCAGCGGCTGACCTTGATCCGGTGGTTTCCCTTGTACAGCGCGGCCCTGAAGGTCATGGTTCTGCCGATCTCGCGGCTGGCGCGGACGGCGCCCTCACCGGCCAAGTTGTGGATCACGTACTTCGTGCCGAGGTAGCCGTTCATGTAGTACTCGACCGTGGCGTGGAGCCGGTCGGGCTGCGTGTCCTCGATCGACACCCCCGGCCGGTCGCTCTCGTCCGGTCCCACGCACGCCGTCGCGCCCCTGACGCGGACGCATTCGACCTTCGCCTCGCGTGCGGTGGCCGGCGCCGCGGTGGTGCGCACGCCGGCGGAGGCGGAGGCGGTGGGCGCGTCGCCGGACGCCGCGAGCGGCGCGGCGGCGGCGGACGAGGACGGCGAGGCCAGGACCATCGCGGCGGCTACGACCGCGCTCATCGAGATGAGAGTCCGTAGGGGGGTGGTCTTCTCCATGTTGGGTTAGATGCCAAGAAAGCGGATTATGTTGGCGCCGAGACCGTCGCATCCGCCGTGCGCGCACCGGGCCGCAGGCCGGACACCCTGGACGACGGGATGCCCGGCCCGGCGGCGGCGTCAGCCCGCAGAGATCGAGCCGGTCGATCCCCGGGAGATCAGCTTCGTGTGCTCGTGATGCTCGTCGGCGCGCGCCGATGCCGATGCCGAAGCCGGGGTCGATGCCGGCGCCGTGACCGGGGCCGGATCGGGTTGCGGGGTGGTGGGCGGGTCCCGGTCGAAGATGTCGATGTCGACCTCTTCGCCTCCGACGATCAGCGTCTCCCAGGCTCCGCTCACCAGCAGGGTGTGCAGCGTCTCGCCCTTGAGTTTGTGCAGGTGCTCGCGCAGGGTGTCGTCGTCGGGCATGCCGGGGATGCGCGGCGCGAGGCGGCTCCTGATCTGGCGCAGCCGTTCCATGAGCGCCTCGATGTCGGCTTCCTTGCCGGAGTCCGGGACGTCCTCGTCGATGCTCTGCACGATCTTGTCCTTGATCGCGGAGGTGACCCCGTCCTCGTCGGTGCTCACCATGGCCTTCCACGCGCGGCTCTTGTGCCGGTACTGCAGCATCGACATCGCCGCCTCGTGGCGCAGGAAGTCGGCGTCGCGGAAGGGGCGCCCGCGCCAGGCGCGGTTGAGCGACCTGGCCAGCGATATGGCCGACGCCAGGCCGCTGTTGAGTCCGCGTCCCGGCCAGAAGTGGATGGCGTTCGCGGCGTCCCCGAGCAGGAAGCCATAGGTTCCCGGGGTGGTCGCCGTCGGGGAGTACAACTGGGCGGTGAACCGGGGCCGCTGCACCATGTCCAGGCGGAAGGCGGTGACGGCGCTGAGGTTCTCCTCCCTGACGCCGAAGAGCACCAGCCCTTCCAGCACCCGCTTCCACAGCGCCGAGCTTCTGATCAGGGCGGGCAGGAACAGCGTGCTGTGCGTCGAGCAGAGGAACTCGCCCTGGTCGGTCCGGCCCATCACGCAGGGGCGGGAGGCGATGCACTCGGTGAACACCTGCCGGATCGGGTCGATGCCGACGACCTCCTTGGCCTCCTCGTCGGTGAGGCGCATGTTGAGGAAGCCCTCGCCGCGCAGGGCGTTCAGCAGGAAACGGTTCTGCGCCACGGTCAGCAGGACGGTCATCGGGTCCGACAGTTCGGACTTCACCCGTAAGCCCAGTACGACGTCCTGGATGTGCCGGCCGTCCAGCGAGTAGATGGACTTGTCGGCGTTGCCGAACTTGTGGGTGAAGTAGTCCCGCGTTCCCGAGCGTCCTCCCTCGCAGATGGCGAGCACATGGTCCTGGACCACGGTCTCGTGGTGCTCCGTCGGGTAGAAGCCGGCGGGGACCAGCCGGATGCGGTCGGGTTTGTCGTTCGCCATGTCGAGCAGGGTGTCCTCGATGTAGGCGATGCGGATGTTGCGCGGCCCGTAGCCGCGGATGGAGTCCGGGCCGGTCGGCCACATCTCGGTGTACGAGCCCTCGGTGAACAGCCGGTTCTGGACCTCCTCCGGGAGGTTCAGATATTGGCGGCTCTGGATCGTCACGACCTGCTGCCGCCGGATGTTGCCCTGTTTCTCGTTCTTCCACACGACGCGCGGGCCGTCCTGTGTCCAGCGGCCGTCATAAATGGTCACGGACACGCGCCGGCCCATGAGGTGTTCCAGCAGCAGGGCGAAACTCAGCCCCACCGGGCCGCCGCCCGAGACCGTGACCTTCAGCACCGGCCCGGGGTCGGCCGCCGCCGATTTGATGAACGACTGCAATAGCGGGGCGTCCATGACCGTTTCCATGTCTCCGGACGCCTCGAAATGGAAGGTCTCGTCGCCGATGGTGATCACGTCGCCCGGCCGGAGCACGTGGGAGGTGACGCGGTCCCCGTTGACCAGGGTGCCGTTGCGGCTTCCCCGGTCGTGCAGGACGTATTCGCCGTTCTCCCTGAGCACCTGGGCGTGATAGCGCGAGGCCCGGCCACTGGCGATCACCACGTTGTTGTCGCCCCTGCGCCCGAAGGTGATCGGGGCCTCATCGAGCGGAAACCGCTGACCGGCCAAAGGGCCTTCATGACCGACGATCGCAGCTGGCATTGGCCGCACCACTTTCCATAGCTCAGAGAACTGATGCGATCGATGCGCTCATCGGTCGCAGAAGCGCTGTGCACTATTCCGTGTGCCGGTCGACCGGATACACCACGAGGTTTCGTCCGCCTGCCGGAAACGTCGGGCGATCCCCTATCGTGCCACGCTCGGCCCCTGTAGGAAACGGTCTATACCTGTCCGAACTCGGCTAGAACCCCCACGTGGGCCCGCTCCCCGAAGTTCGCGCCCGGCCCAGGACGTGACCGAGCCTCTGCGCGGCGGGCGGTGCGCAGAGGCTCGGCGGTGTGGGCCTTCGACGGCTCGGCTCCTGATGGCGCCGGCCGCGGAGACCGGCTCTCGTGGCCGTCCGAACGCCTTCAGGAGGCGGTCGTGGCGGGCTCCGGTTCAGGAGGTGGCTCGCGGAAAGCCAGGGTTCAGGACGCGGTGCAGGTCACGCTCGACGGCGTGCTGCTGTTGCCGTCGCCGTTGGCCACGAAGCCGAAGGCGGTGGTCCCGTTCGCGGAGAGGTTGCCGTTCCAGTCCACGTTCGTCACCGAGATGTTCGCGCCGCTGGCAGAGAGGTTGCCGTTCCACAGCTGTGAGATCGACTGGCCGCCGGGGAAGCTCCACTGGACCCGCCAGCCCCTGATGGCGGAGTTGCCGGCCCGCACCGTGACCTCGGCCTGGAAGCCGCCGCCCCACGGGTTGATCAGCTTGTAGCTGGCCGAGCATCCACCCGGCTGCGGGGTGGGTGTGGGAGTCGGCGTAGGCGTGGGAGTGGGAGTCGGCGTGGGAGTCGGCGTCGGCGTCGGGGTCGGCGTGGGGGTGGGCGTCGGGGTCGGGGTCGGGTCGCGGGTGGGCGGCGGCGCGGCGATGGCCAGGTCGTAGGCCCGCTGCGGCACGAACTGCCCCGCGGGGGCGATGCAGCCGTCCGACTCGCCCGGCGGCTTCACCCAAAGGAACGCGTCGATCGCGGAGTCACCGGTGTTCGTGGTGCTCCAGTTGCCGGTGGCGCGCCCGCCCGGATCGCACCACTCGCTGCCCGCCGGGCCGTTGCCGTTGCGGCTGGTGTCGATGACGGCCTTCAGCCCAGAGACGCCGACCGCGGACAGGATGTTCTTGGCGTACGACACCAGACCGGAGGTGGACCGGTAGTTGGAGGTGTTGACGGCGATGCCGTTCGCGCTGTTGGCGATGTCGGCGCCTCTCAGCCGGTTCGCGGCCTCTGAAGGCGACAGCCACGCGTCGTGGCCGATGTCGAAGTACACCTTGACCTGCGAGGAGGTGGCCCGGAACTTCTTGCCGGCGTAGGCCATGGAGGCCTGGACCTCGGCCTGCTGCGAGGAGTTCATGCAGTTCGGCATGATCGCCAGGGCGTCGGGCTCCAGGATGATCGTCGCCGGGCGGCCGCCGAGGCCGGCCGCGACCTGGTCGATCCAGGCCCGGTAGGAGGAGTGGTCGGGCGCGCCGCCCGCGCTGGCGCCGCCGCAGTCGCGGTTCGGCATCTCGTACACGACCACGATCGGGATCTTGCCCGCGGACGCGGCGGCGCCGACGTAGGAGTCGACCTGGCTGCGCACGGCCGAAGGGTTGTAGCTGGCGTACCAGCGGCCCTGCGGCACGGCCGCGATGCGGTCTCTGATCACCGCTGTCTTGCTGTCGTTCGGGTTGGCGGCCACCCACTTGGCGGCATTGGTGGTCGGATCGACGTAGAACGCCGAGTCCGCGGCCTGGGCGGGGGGTGAGGCGAAGACGACCGCCCCGGCCAAGGCCGTGGTGGCCGTGGCGATGACGGCTCCCCACAGGGGCCTTTTGCGAGCCATGCGATAACTCCCGTCCGATTAGGTGGGAGCGCTCCCACCGCTGTTTACGGATGGTAGGTTTCCGCGCGCCGCTCCCATAAGGCCCGGTCCGGCGGGTGCGGCCCCGCGTCCCCATAGCCGCAGGAAGAGCGCTTCCACGACCGGTGCCTTACCTGAAACTTTCAGCACAAATGCCCTTTTCTCGCTGTGAGCGGCGACGCCGCGCGCCTCACTCGCGGGGCAGGCAGGAGGGCGGCCGGTCGGAGACGGGCCAGACGTAGGGGAGGTCGTCCGGTTCGTCGCCGAAGATCGGCCGGTAGAACTCGGGGGCCTTGCGCAGCAGGGCCGACCGGTGGCTCAGATGCAGGGCGTGGTCGCCGAGCCACGGCGGCAGCTCGTCGGCCCCGTCCAGCAGCGCCTGCGAACGGGGCGCGGCGACGGCGCAGTGCTCGGCCAGCTCGCGGGTCATCGTCGCCGAGCAGGTGTCGGCCCGGCCGAGGGAGCACCACTCGCGGCACACCGCGAGGCCGTAGGCGACCAGGGCCTCCTCGTACCCGGCCCACATGCGCACGACGGGGTGGTGGCGCCAGCCGTACCCCCGCACGGTGAGCGCGCGCAGCACCTGGAGGGCCTCGACCCGCTGCTTGCCGAGCCTGCGCGGGTCCAGCACCCGCGCCGTGGCGGTGAAGTCCGCGTAGGGAAGGAAGGTCTGCATCGCCGCTCTCCGAGGCGCCTCGCCGAAGCCGGCTCTCCACGCCGGCTCTCCATCCTATGAATGCCCAGGTCGCGGGCCATGCCGGTGCCGGTGGGCTTCACTGCCGGGGTTGACCTTCTGTCCGACCGCAGGGACGAGCAATTTGGAGGAAGCACCGCAGGACGCGCTGATGGGACGTTCAAGGTGGCGAAAGTCTCGCCTGGGGGAGTGAAGCGGCGGCCCACGGGGGCCGCGCCCCTGACGCGCGGCGATTGGGGATCCGATGCTCAACCGACGACGCTTACTCGCGGCCGGTGCCGGCGTGGGTGGCGTGATGCTGCTCCCGTTCACCGGCCTGACCCCGGTGGGCGCCAAGGACGTCAAGGACGTCAAGCCGCCCGCCCAGAAGCCGCGCCGCTTCGGCGCACGGGGCGGCGCCACCGGCGTGCGGCCGGCCGTCAGCCCCTTCTCGGTGCGGATGCCGGTGCCGCAGGTGCTGCAGCCGTCGCAGAAGACCAGCGCCGCCGACATCTACAAGATGGTCATCAAGCCCGCGGAGGCCGAGATCATCCCCGGCGTGCGCACCCCCGTGCTCACCTACGGCGGCCAGTTCGTCGGCCCCACCATCCGCGCCAAGGCGGGACGCCCGGTGAAGATCGTGTACGGCAACCGGCTGGACATGCCGTCGAACGTGCACCTGCACGGCGGGCACGTGCCCCCGTCCAGCGACGGGCACCCGATGGACGTCATCCAGCCCGGCGAGGCGCGGCTGTACGACTACCCGAACACCCAGCAGGGCGCGACCCTGTGGTACCACGACCACAGCCACCACATGGAGGCCGAGCACGTCTACCGCGGCCTGCACGGGTTCTACCTGATCGAGGACGAGGCCGAGCGTTCGCTGCGCCTGCCCTCCGGCGCGTACGACGTGCCGATCATGCTGCGCGACATCGAGTTCGACCAGAACGGCGAGCTGATCTTCTTCGACGACCCGGCCAACCGCACCACGATCATCGCCAACGGCGCGATCCAGCCGTACTTCCCCGTCGCCGCCCGCAAGTACCGGTTCCGGCTGCTCAACGCCTCCAACGAGCACGTCTTCCAGCTCAACCTGGGCGGCCGCGAGATGATGAAGATCGCCTCGGACGGCGGCCTGCTGCCCGCGCCGGTGCCGGTGACCGAACTGGTGCTCGCCTCGGCCGAGCGCGCCGAGATCGTGGTGGACTTCGCGCGCTACCCGGTCGGCTCGCAGCTGGTGCTGTCCAACGGCGGCACCCCGGTGCTGCGCTTCGACGTCACCCGCACGGCGTCCGACGACAGCCGGCTGCCCGACGCGCTGCGCCCGCTGCCCGCCCTGCCGGCGGCGACGGTCGTGCGGGACGTGGCGATGAGCTTCGACCTGACCGGGACCGAGCCCATCGGCATGGTCAACAACCGGCCTTTCGACCCGAACCGGGTCGACTTCCAGGTCAAGCGCGGCGCCACCGAGATCTGGCGGGTCACCAACGCCGACACCATCGGCGTCGACCACACCTTCCACATGCACCTGGTGCAGTTCCGGGTGCTCGACCGCAACGGGGCGCCGCCGCTGCCACAGGACGCGGGGCTGAAGGACACGGTGCACCTCCCGGCGAACGGGTCGGTGCGCGTCCAGGCCACCTTCACCGACTACGTCGGGCGGTACGTGTACCACTGCCACTACCTGGAGCACTCCTCGATCGGGATGATGGCCCAGATGGAGATCGTCCCCTAGCGGCGCGGGCCGCCCCGCCACATCCCCAGGGCGGACGCGGCGTGATCCCCAGGGCGGACGCGGCGTGCGACGATCTCCGGGCGGTGAAATCGGGGTGCGCGCGGGGGCCCGCGCTGGATACCCTCCGCGGGAAGGCTGGGGAGGTCGTCGTGGCGCATGTAGAGGTCGGCCGTCTGACGTACGTACTGCCGGATGGACGACCGTTGCTGAACGAGGTCTCCTTCCGCGTCGGGGAAGGCGTCAAGGCGGCCCTGGTCGGGCCCAACGGGGCGGGCAAGACGACGCTGATGCGGCTCATTGCCGGAGATGTGCGGCCGGTCGAGGGCAGCGTCGCCTCCTCCGGCGGCCTCGGCGTCATGCGCCAGTTCATCGGCGGCATCCGCGACGGCCGCACGGTGCAGGACCTGCTGCTGTCGGTGGCGCCCGAACGGGTGCGCGAGGCGGCCGAACGGCTCAACGAGACCGAGCTGGCCATGATGGAGCGCGACGACGAGAAGACGCAGATGCGCTACGCCCAGGCCATCACCGACTTCACCGACGCCGGCGGCTACGACATCGAGGTCCTGTGGGACACCTGCACGATGGCGGCGCTCGGCGCATCGTACGACAACGTCAAGTACCGCGAGGTCAACACGCTGTCCGGCGGTGAGCAGAAACGCCTCGTGCTGGAGGCCCTGCTGCGGGGCCCCGACCAGGTGCTGCTGCTGGACGAGCCGGACAACTACCTCGACGTGCCGGGGAAGCTGTGGCTCGAACAGGCGCTCGGCGAGACGCCCAAGACCGTACTGCTCGTCTCGCACGACCGCCAGCTCCTGGCCAACGCGGCCGACCGCATCGTCACCGTCGAGTCGGGCGGCGTGTGGATCCACGGCGGCGGCTTCGCCACCTACGCCGCCGCCCGCAAAGAGCGCAACGAGCGCCTGGACGAGCTGCGCCGCCGCTGGGACGAGGAGCACGCCAAGATCAAGCGCCTGGTCACGATGCTGAAGCAGAAGGCCACGTACAACGACGGCATGGCACCGGCCTACCACGCCGCCCAGACGAGGCTGCGGCGGTTCGAGGAGGCCGGGCCGCCGGAGGTCGCGCCCAAGGACCAGCTCATCAGCATGCGCCTGCGCGGCGGTCGCACCGGCAAGCGCGCCGTGATCTGCGAGAGCCTTGAGCTGACCGGCCTGATGCGGCCGTTCGACCTGGAGGTCTGGTACGGCGAGCGGGTGGCGGTGCTCGGCTCCAACGGGTCGGGCAAGTCGCACTTCCTGCGCCTGCTCGGCGGCGAGGAGGTCGGGCACACCGGCGTCGCCCGGCTCGGCGCGCGGGTCGTCCCGGGGCACTTCGCGCAGACCCACGCCCGTCCCGAGCTGCGGGGGCGCACCCCCTGCGAGATCGTCATGACCGAGCACGCCAGGCTGAAGAACGAGGCGATGAAGGCGCTGGCCCGCTACGAGCTGGCGGGGAGCATCGCCGAGCAGCGCTTCGAGACGCTGTCGGGCGGCCAGCAGGCGAGGCTGCAGATCCTGCTGCTCGAGCTGTCGGGCGCGACGCTGCTGCTGCTGGACGAGCCGACCGACAACCTCGACCTGGCGAGCGCCGAGGCGCTGCAGGAAGGGCTGGAGCAGTTCGACGGCACGGTGATGGCGGTCACGCACGACCGGTGGTTCGCCGCCGACTTCGACCGTTTTCTGGTGTTCGGCTCCGACGGCCGGGTGTACGAGGCGCCGGAGCCGGTGTGGGACGAGGCGCGGGTGATCCGCGACCGCTGATCGGTGGCCGAGCCGTAAAGATTTGGTGCGGCTTGCGCGTGTCGGAGGAATCACGCCCGACTGGCCGGGCTATGACGGCCTTGTGACCCAGCGTAGTCGACACACGACAGCACTCGCACTGGCACTCGCTCTGGCGGCGGCGGCGCCGCTCGGCGGGTGCGGCGGCGGCGAGGAGGGGCCGAAGCGGCCGCGGCTCAAGCCGCTCGTCATCAAGGAGCAGACGTCGTCGGTCACCCAGGGGACGGGTGGCTACGTGGTGACGTGGGCGGGCGTCATCAGCAACCCGAACCGCTGGTACTTCGGCGAGAACGTCGCCGCGACGGTGGTGGGCAAGGACGCCGCCGGCAAGGAGGTCGTGCGCATGGAGCAGCCTCTGGACGCCGTTCCGCCGTCGGGCGCGCTGAAGTTCACCGGCCAGGCGACGGCGTCGGCCAGGCCGGTCGACGTGAAGCTCACCTACAAGCCGGCCGTCTGGCGGCGGGCGTCGCGCATCCCGTCGGCGTACGTGCCGTTCCCGATCTCCTCGGCCAACACCGAGAAGCTCGGCAACGGCTCCTACCTGGTGACCGGCGCGGTCGGCAATCCCTATCAGAAGGCGGCGACCAGCCTGGTGGTCACGGCGCTGCTGCGGGACAAGGCCGGCAGGCTCGTGGGCGGCGCGAGCACGTACGTGGACGACGTGCACGCCGGCGTGCCCCGCAGGTTCGTCCTCACCGTGGACAGCCTCAACGGCGCGGGCCCGGTCGCGCGCACCGACATCACCGCCCGCACGTGGGGGTCGAGCGGCAGGCCGTACGAGGAGCTCGCCATCAGCGGCGCGCTTCCCGCGGACACCGCCCGGCCGCGCACCGTGCCGTTCGCCAGGGATCGCGGAGATCAGGCGATGCCGGTCGACCGACGGCCGTGAGCGCCGGACTGACGATTCCCTTCTCCGGCGGCGGCCGGCCGACCTCACTATGGATCTTGAAATCACCGGCGGGTTACGGTACTTACATGACATCCCCCCGGATAGTCCTGTTCGGAGCGACCGGGTTCACCGGCAGGCTCACCGTCGACGCGCTTCTGGCCTGCGGGGCTCACCCGGTGCTGGCCGGACGCGACCCGCGGCGGCTGGAGGCGCTGGTCTCCTCGTTGCCGGTCGAGCTGCCGACCGCCGTCGCCGACGTGAACAGGCCCGCCACCCTGCGGCGGATCATCGAGCCGGGGACCGTGCTGATCTCCACCGTGGGCCCGTTCGCCCGGTGGGGGGAGCCCGCCGTCGAGGCCGCGATCGAGGCCGGGGGCGTGTACCTGGACTCCACGGGGGAGCCGACGTTCATCAGGCGGATCTTCCAGCGGTACGGGCCGGCCGCGGCCGCGTCGGGCGCCACGTTGCTCACCGCTTTCGGATACGACTACGTGCCGGGAAACCTGGCGGCGTCGCTCGCCCTGAGCAAGGCGGGAGCAGAAGCGGTACGCGTGGACATCGGGTATTTCGTCCGGGGCAACGTGGCGCGGCGGGCGAGCGGGGGAACGCGGGCCTCGGCCCTGGGCATGGCGCTGGAGCCGATGTACGGCTTCCGTGACGGCCGCATTCTGCGCGAACAGGGTCGCACGCGCGTCTTCACCGTGGAGGGCCGGGGCAGGCACGGGCTGTCCGTGGGCGCCTCCGAGCACTTCGCCCTGCCGCGCACGCATTCAGGGCTGCGAGAGGTGAACGTCTATCTCGGGTGGCTCGGCGCTCTCACCAGGGCCGCGGGCGTGCTGGCCAAGGCGACGCCGTTCATCGCGGCGATCCCGGGGGCCAAGCGGGTCACCGAGGCCGTCGCCGACCGGGTCATCAAGTCGGGCGGCCAGGGAGCGCTCTCAGACGGCGCCGAGATCACCTCGCAGATCGTCGCCGAGGCGTACGACCGGCGCGGCGAGAAGATCTCCTCGGTCGAGTTGCACGGCGGCGACCCCTACGACTTCACCGCGCGCGTGCTGGCGTGGGCGGCCGTCACCGCCGCCACCGAGGGCGTGAGCGCTTGTGGCGCGGTGGGACCGGTGGAGGCCTTCGGCCTGGACGCCCTCGTGCGCGGATGCGAGCAGGCGGGGCTGCGCGCGGTGGCCTGAACGGCCGCGCCAAAGGTTGTCCGCACACCTTTTCGGACAGTGAGAATTTCCGCCATAAGGGAACGAAAAGGCGGAGGCGTGGGCGCGGTGGCACGTCTCGCTCGGCGTCTTGTCCCAGCTCCTCGCCTTGCTGCCTACTGAATGGTGATTTGTCGAATTTGATGGACATATCGCCAGCGGGTTGCGCCGAACAATCTTGCCGGTGTTCATTACGGTATTAATACAAGGCCGGTCATTGTCTGGGAAACGGTGGAGCGAGGAGTTACCGAGCCTTTACTGTCGGTGACATGAATGACAGCGTCCTGGTCGAGGCACTCCGCGCCCGCGATCCGGGGGCCCTCGCTGCCCTCTACGACACCTACGCCGAGAGCATCTACAGATACGCCCGGACACTGCTCGAAAGCCCCGACAGCGCCCAGGTCGCGCTCCGCGACACGCTGATCGCGGCAGAGGCCCACGTCCACGCCCTGGCCGACCCCGACAGGCTGCGCGTCTGGCTCTACGCGCTGGCGCGAGGCGAGTGCGTGCGCAGGCGCTCGGCCCTCCAGCCGACGAGCCCCGGAGACGCCGAGGACGGCGCGGTGGCCGGCGACGCCCCTGACGGAGACCTCCGGCAGGTGGCCGTGAACGCCGTCGCGGCACTGCACGAGGACGAGCGGGAGGTTCTCGACCTGCTCACCCGGCACGCCATTCCCGAGCACGAACTCGCCGCCGTGCTCGGCGCCACCCCCGCGCAGGCCGAGCGGCTCCACCATGCCGCCTGCGACCGCCTGCAAGATCTCGTCACCGCCGAGATCCTCGCGCGCAACGCCTCTCCCGAGTGCCCGGTCCGGGCGCGCGTCCTGGCCGGTCTGTCCGACGAACCCGAGACCGATCCCTTTCCGGGCACGCCTGACGAGCCGTCCTCCGAGGCGTCCGAGCCCTTCTCGGGCGCGCGCCATGAGCCCTTCTCGGGCGCGCGCCATGAGCCCTTCTCGGGCGCGCGCCATGAGCCCTTCTCCGACACCTCCGACACCTCCGACACTGACACGTTCATCGGCGTGCCCGGCGCCGGGCGCTTCGCCGGAGCCGGCGGCGAAGATCTGCCCGGCGGGGCCGGCGCGGGGACGCCCGCACGCCCGCTCGACGCCGAGACGCGCGAGCGGCTGCTGGAGCACGTCGAGCACTGCGTCGTCTGCGCCCCCCACCGTGAGCGCCAGGTCTCGGCCGCCAAGGTCTTCAACCTGCTGCCGGTCGCCAAGCTGCCCGAGACGCTGCGCGTGCGCGTGATGAGCTGCTTCATCGACCCCGAGCTCGTGCCCTACCGCCGCTTCGTCGCCCGCCGCACCGGCCTGCTCGACCCCGACGGGTTTCCCCTCCGCGAGACCAAAAGCGCTCGTCGGGCGCCTACGATCATCGCGGGCGCTGTGGCGGCGCTGGCGATCGTCCTAGCCGCGATCGTGCTGGTCGGCGCGGTCCGCGACGCCGAAGACCCCGCCGCGAGCGGCCGATACGCCGCCCTGCCCGCTTCGCCGCCCTCCGCCGCTCCGGCGCCTTCGAGCCCCCGTCCGCCCACCGGGTCTCCCGAGTCGCTCACACCGGTGGTCGGCGGCACGCCCGCCGTGCGCGACCCCTCCACGGGCCGGACGATCGCGCCCGTCGCGGCCGTCGGTCCCACCGCCGCGGCCCACGCCCTGCCGCGCGCGCCCGTGCCGTCCCCGTCCACGCGCGTTCCCACGCCGTCCCGGCCGTCCTCGCCCGCGCCGACCCCCAGGCCGACCGGCGGGCAGCCCTCCGGCCCGCCGCCCGTCGTCACGCCTCCGCCCCCGCCGCCTCCGACCCCTCCCCGCCCGCCACGCGAGCGGCCTCCCGTTCCGGCGCCGACCGTCACCCACCAGCGTCATCCCCGGCGCACCCCCTGCCCGCGCAGGACGACGCCGGCGCCGACCGCCACCCCCTCACCCGCGCCCAGCGGCACGGGTGGCGCGTCGTCCGCGGCGCCCACGGGCTCGGCCGACGCCCCGGCCGCCCCGGTGGCCGCGCCCCAGGCCGCGGGCCGTGTTCACCGTAGGTGACGATTCTGCTCTGGGCTGCCGTGTCTTCCCGCGTCCGGTCGCTCCCGAGCTGGCAGTCCTGGTGCCCCGGGTCCACCGCGTCGACTGGCCGGTCTGGCTCGACCCGGGGCCGCGCATGCTGCGCGACGTGCTCGAACTGTGCCGGTTGCAGACCGCCCGGGGTCTCGCGGTGCTCTGCTGGCTGGCGGACGGCGAGTCTCCCGCCGACGTGAGCTGGCTGTGGCCGGGGCGCAGGCTCACCGGTCCCCGCCAGCAGCTCATGTACGGCGCCGCCTCCGGGGTCCCCGGCCCCGTGCTCGGCCTGGTGGTCGCCAACTGGACGTGGGTGCTCGACACCCGGTTCGCCGGCCAGGTCACCGCGCCGTACCTCGCCGGCACCGCCTATCCCGACGACGGGTACACCGCCGCCCAGGCCACCGTGACGCTGATGCGCATCTGGGAGCGGCACGCCGAGGCCAGGCCGGCGCTGGGCGCCGCCTGGGCCGTGTGCCGCACGGTCGCCGACTGGTGCAAGGCCGCCGAGCTGGGGGCCGCGTACGGGCGCGAGGCCCCGGTGTTCACCTACCCGCGCGGCCCGCTCCCCCCGGCGGCCGGGGTGCGCCCGTGGATCTCCCGCCTGCTGCGCCTGGACGATCACTCAGAGTAGCCGAAGGCGTGTGCGCGGCATCGCCGCAGGGAAGCCTGTCGGTTGTGGGGGCGACCGCTCCCGGCTCGTTCGCGGGCGCGGCGGCCGCCGGTGCCCGGGGTCGTTCTCCGCGTGGCGTTTCAAGGGGGTGGGCATGCCACACGATGTGCGATGCCGTGCGGACGGGCCGTGCGGACGGCCGGCGGGGCTCCGGGCGGGCCGCCGCGACCGGCCGGGAACGCCGGGGCGCCGCGCGGACGCGCGAAGGCCGCCGCGCGGACGCGTGGGTCCGGCGCGACGGCCTCGGCGGATGCGAGAGAGGTCAGTGCTCGGCGATGTCCGGGTGCTCGTCGGCGGCCGGATGCTCGGCCTCGGCGGTCTCCTCGTGGTCGAGATGGCGCTTGATCGACCGGTGGATCTCGATCTCGGCCTCCGTGCGGCCGACCCAGTTGGCGCCCTCGACGGACTTGCCGGGCTCCAGGTCCTTGTAGACCTCGAAGAAGTGCTGGATCTCCAGCCGGTCGAACTCCGGCACGTGGTGAATGTCGCGGATGTGCTCCATGCGGGGGTCGGTGGCGGGCACGCACAGCACCTTGTCGTCGCCGCCCTTCTCGTCGGTCATCCGGAACATGCCGACGGCGCGGCAGCTGATCAGGCAGCCGGGGAACGTCGGCTCCTGCAGCAGGACGAGCGCGTCGAGCGGGTCGCCGTCCTCGCCGAGGGTGTTCTCGATGAAGCCGTAGTCGGCGGGGTACTGCGTGGAGGTGAAAAGAAGGCGGTCCAGCCGGATGCGGCCCGTCTTGTGATCGACCTCGTACTTGTTGCGTTGTCCCTTGGGGATCTCAACGACAACGTCGAACTCCACTGCGGTTCCTCCGCTCAAGCCTCCCGGGCACTCCGGGGCGGGCGTTAATGTCTCGTAGGCGTATATCCAGGATGACGCATTCGGGAAAGAGGTCGGTGAGGTGGTGCGTCGCGAGCGCTTGGTCGCGGTGACGACCCTCGCCCTGCTCCAGCTCTTCGTCTGCGCCGTCGGCGCGTACTACCTCGCGCGCGGCGGGCAGGGCGCTCCTGGGGCGCAGGGCCCGGACGCGAGCCCCACGCCGGCGCGCCCCTCCGTCGCCATCGTGACGGCGGGCCCGGTGCTGCGGCCCGCCCCGGACGGACCTCTTCCCGCAAAGGGTACTTTGGCCGCCCGGCTCTCCCGCGCCATCGGCGACTCCGCGCTCGGGGGCAGCGTCGGCGCGGTCGTCGTCGACGTCGCCGGGGGCGCCACGCTGTACGGCAGCAAGGCCGACACCGGCCTCACCCCCGCCTCGACCACCAAGGTGGCGACCGCCGTGGCGGTGCTGACCTCCCTCGGGCCGGACACCCGCCTGGCCACCCGCGTCGTCCAGCCGCGGGCCGGCGCGATCACGCTCGTCGGCGGCGGCGACCCGACGCTCGCCGGGCCCAAGGCGTCCGCGTCGGCGTCCTCCCCGCGTTTCGCCTCGCTGGCCGCCCTCGCCTCCCGCACCGCCCGGGCGCTGAAGGCCGCGGGCGTCTCCTCCGTCGCCCTGTCCTACGACGACTCGCTGTTCGGCGGGTCGCGCACCGCGCCCGGCTGGAAGCCGGGGTACGTGCCGGAGGGCAGCGTGGCGCCGGTGACCGCGCTGACGATCGACGAGGGCCGCGAGGATCCACGGCGCTCGGCGCGGTACGCCGATCCGCCGCGCTCCGCGGCCGAGGCGTTCGCGTCCCTGCTGCGCCGCGACGGCGTCAAGGTCGGCAAGTCGATCAGGCGGGCCGATGCCGCGGCCACCGCCCGCGAGGTCGCCAGGGTCGAGTCGCCGCCGGTGTACGAGCTGGTCGAGCACATGCTGACCGAGAGCGACAACGACCTGGCCGAGGCGCTCGCCCACCTGGTGGCGGTCAAGGAGGGCAGGCCGGGCACGTTCTCCGGCGTCGCGCAGGCCGTCCAGGGGACGCTGAAGCGGCTCGGCGTCGCCCAGGGCGTGACGGTGTACGACGGCAGCGGGCTGTCCATCCGCAACCGCATCACCCCGGCCGCGCTCGCCCGCCTGATCGCCCTGGCGGCCTCCCCGGCGAACCCGCGTCTGCACGCCGTGATCAGCGGGCTGCCCGTCGCCGGGTTCACCGGCACGCTCGGCCACCGATACGACAAAAAGGACAGTAGGTCTGCAGCGGGAGTGGTACGGGCCAAAACGGGCACGTTGAACGGGGTGAACACCCTGACCGGACTCTCCAGGACCGCCGATGGCCGGCTGCTGGCCTTCGCGTTCATGGCCGACAAGGTGACGGATCCCGACGGGGCCGTGGCGGCGCTCGACCGGCTGGCCGCGCTCGTCAGCGGATGCGGTTGCCCATAACCGCGTCGCACGACGTACGGTGGTGAACATGCAGGTGATCGACTGGGATCTGGCCGTTTCGACCGGTGTGCGCCTTGTACGGCCCGGGCCGCAAGTGAGCCGAGAGGAGGCCCGGCATGCCGTCACCGAGCTCAGGCGGCTCTCGCGCGAGGCCGAGGGCCACGTTCAGGAGTTCGCCCGCATCAACGGCGCGGCCGAACCCGAGGAGGCCACGGTCGTCGACCGGCCGGGCTGGATCCGCGCGAACGTCGAAGGGTTCCGGGTCGTCCTCGAACCGCTGACCGAGCGCATGAACGCCCGGCGCACGCAGATCCCCGCCCTCGTGGGCGCGGTCGGGTCGCGGGTCACCGGCGTCGAGGTGGGCGCGGTGCTGGCGTTCCTGGCCACGCGCGTGCTCGGGCAGTACGAGCTGTTCCTGCCGCCCGACCCCAGCGGGCGGGCGCCGACGGGCCGGCTCACCCTGGTCGCGCCCAACATCGTGCACACCGAGCGCGAGCTCGGCGTGAACCCCCGTGACTTCAGGCTGTGGGTCTGCCTGCACGAAGAGACCCACCGCGTGCAGTTCACCGGCGTGTCCTGGCTCCGCGAGTACGTGCGCGGCCAGATGACCCAGTTCCTGCTCGCCTCCGACATCGACCTCGGCACCATGCTCGAACGCCTGCGCGCGGCCTCCGACGCCGTCGCCGACGCGATCAAGGGCGGCGAGGGCAACCTCATCGACGCCATCCAGACCCCCGAGCAGAAAGAGATCCTCGACCGCCTGACGGCCGTGATGACCCTGGTCGAGGGCCACGGCGACTACGTGATGGACGCCGTCGGGCCGTCGGTGGTGCCTTCGGTGGCCGACATCCGGTCCAAGTTCCAGCACCGCAGGCACGGCGGCTCGCGGTTCGACAAGACGGTCAGGCGCCTGCTCGGCGTCGATCTCAAGCTCAAGCAGTACGCCGAGGGGTCGGCCTTCGTGCGCAAGGTCGTCGACGAGGTCGGCGTCGACGGGTTCAACCGCGTCTGGGGCTCGCCCACGACGCTGCCCGACCACAGCGAGATCCGCAACCCCGAGGCGTGGATCGCCCGCGTGGTGCGCGCCCCCGAGCTGCCCTCGGCCAACGGGCACGCCTCGTCCTGACGCGAACCCCGGCCGGTGGTCGGCGGCCCCGGCCGGGGCCACCACACTAGGGGCATGGGACCGCATCCCGCCGTCGCCGAGATCCGGCGCGCCGTGCGCCTGTCGCTGGCCGAGCTGCCGCAGGGCGCTCTGGCGCTGGTCGCGTGCAGCGGCGGCGGCGACTCGCTGGCGCTGGCGGCCTGCCTGGGCTTCGCCGCGCCCCGCCTGGGGCTGCGCGCCGGGCTGCTGACCGTCGACCACGGGCTCCAACAGGGTTCGCGCGAGCGCGCCGAGGAGGTCGTCCGCCTGGCGGACGGGCTCGGGCTGGAGCCGGCCGAGGCTCTCACGGTCACGGTCGGCACGGCGGGCGGACCCGAGGCCGCGGCGCGGGAGGCGAGGTACCAGGCGCTCACGGCGGCGGCCGGGCGGCTCGGCGCTGCGGCCGTCCTGCTGGGGCACACGCGCGAAGACCAGGCCGAGACCGTGCTGCTGCGGCTCGCGCGGGGCAGCGGCACCCGGTCCCTGGCAGGGATGCCGGCGAGCACGGGCCTCTACCGGCGCCCCCTGCTCGGCGTCGCCCGGCGGACCACCCGGGCCGCGTGCGAGGCGCTCGGCCTGGTCCCCTGGGAGGACCCGCACAACGTCGATCCCGCCTACACCCGGGTCCGGGTCCGCCACGACGTGCTACCCGTGCTCGAACGGGCGCTGGGGCCCGGCGTCACCGAGGCGCTGGCCCGCACCGCCGGGATGTGCAGGGACGACGCCGACGCGCTTGACGAGTGGGCGGACGAGGTCCACTCGCGGCTGCGGGACGCCGGCGACGGCGCCGGGCTGGCGGTCGCGGAACTGGCCGCGCTGCCGGCCGCCGTGCGGCGCCGGGTGATCCAGCGGGCGGCGCTGGCGGCCGGCGCGGCGGGCTCCGCGCTGGCGGCCGTGCACATCGAGCAGGTGGACCGCCTGGTCACGGCGTGGCGGGGACAGCGGATGGTGGAGCTACCCGGGGGGGTGGGGGTGGTCCGGCGGTATGGCACCCTGATATTCGCCAGCACCCTCACATGAAGGAAAACCCCAGGTGGACGCAGCCGACATGGGCAAGGACCTGGAAAAGGTCCTCATTCCCGAGGAAGAACTTCAGGCGAAGATCAAGGAGCTCGCCGGGCAGATCGACGCCGACTACGCGGGCAAGAGCCTCCTGATCGTGGGGGTGCTCAAGGGTGCGGTCATGATCATGGCCGATCTGGCGCGCGCGCTGCACGTAGAGGTGCAGATGGACTGGATGGCCGTCTCGTCGTACGGGGCGGGCACCAAGTCGTCGGGCGTGGTCAGGACCCTCAAGGACCTCGACACCGACATCGCCGGCCGGCACGTGCTGGTGGTGGAGGACATCATCGACTCGGGGCTGACCCTGTCGTGGCTGGTGCACAACCTCCAGTCGCGCAACCCCGCCTCCGTGGAGATCTGCACCCTGCTTCGCAAGCCTGAGGCGGTGAAGGTGCCGATCGATGTGAAATATGTCGGTTTCGACATCCCCAACGAATTCGTGATCGGGTACGGGCTCGACTACGCCGAGCGCTTCCGCAATCTGCCCTTCATCGGCACCCTGGCGCGCCACGTCTACGGTGCCGAGTAAGCCCTGAGCGAAGTTCCAACTCGCCAAGTGCCGTAATACACCGTCAATCGGTCTCGCCGTGGGGAACACGGCGCCGCCTGACGTACGTTGGTAGGACAAAGCCGGTGTCGCCGGAGCAGTGACCCTGCGCGGCGGCCCGGTGTACCTTCGGAGGTCTCCGAAGGTGTGATCGCCTTCGGGTGGTCATTTGCAGGAGCGGTTCGGGATGCCGCTAACCCCGGGTTCGCCCGGGGCGTCAGGCCGTGTTCAGGAAGGGACGGGCCCGCAGGGGTTCCGCATCGGATGGATCTCAAGCGATTTACACGTGGGCCACTGCTGTGGATCCTGGGCATCGTCGTGCTGCTCCTGCTCGCCTCCACTTTCTGGAGCGGCAACAGCAACTATGCCCAGAAGGACACCTCGTTCGTCATCAGCCAGATCCAGTCTGGCAACGTCGACAACGCGGTGATCGTCGACAAGGACCAGCGCATAGAGATCAAGACTCTCCAGAAGGTCGACGGAGAGGACCGCTTCTACGCGTACTGGGTCCAGGGGCAGGGCGTCGAGTTGCAGAAGCAGCTCCAGGCCCAGGTCGACGCCAAGAAGCTGCCGCACGGCTACAAGGTCACCGTGCCGACCGAGAACTTCCTCGTCGGCCTGCTGGTGAGCTTCCTGCCGATCGTCATCATCGTCCTGATCTTCCTGTTCATCATGAACCAGATGCAGGGCGGCGGCTCCCGGGTGATGAACTTCGGGAAGTCCCGGGCCAAGCTGATCACCAAGGACACTCCCAAGACCACCTTCGCCGACGTCGCGGGCGCCGACGAGGCCATCGAGGAGCTCCAGGAGATCAAGGAGTTCCTTCAGGCCCCGGCCAAGTTCCAGGCGATCGGCGCCAAGATCCCCAAGGGCGTCCTGCTCTACGGCCCGCCCGGCACCGGCAAGACCCTGCTCGCCCGCGCGGTCGCCGGTGAGGCCGGCGTGCCGTTCTACTCGATCTCCGGGTCCGACTTCGTCGAGATGTTCGTCGGCGTCGGCGCCTCCCGGGTCCGCGACCTGTTCGAGCAGGCCAAGGCCAACGCCCCGGCGATCATCTTCATCGACGAGATCGACGCCGTCGGCCGGCACCGCGGCGCGGGCCTCGGCGGCGGCCACGACGAGCGTGAGCAGACGCTGAACCAGCTGCTCGTCGAGATGGACGGCTTCGACGTCAAGGGCGGCGTGATCCTGATCGCGGCCACCAACCGGCCCGACATCCTCGACCCCGCCCTGCTGCGTCCCGGCCGCTTCGACCGCCAGGTCGTCATCGACCGTCCCGACCTTGAGGGCCGCAAGGGCATCCTGCGCGTCCACGGGCGCGGCAAGCCGTTCGCGCAGGACGTCGACCTCGACGTCATCGCGCGGCGCACCCCCGGGTTCACCGGCGCCGACCTGGCCAACGTGATCAACGAGGCGGCGCTGCTGACCGCCCGCCAGGACCAGAAGCTCATCACGATGGGCACCCTCGAGGAGTCCATCGACCGCGTGATGGCGGGCCCTGAGCGCAAGAGCCGGGTCATGTCCGACCAGGAGAAGAAGATCATCGCCTACCACGAGGGCGGCCACGCCCTGGTGGCGCACGCCCTGCCGAACTCCGACCCGGTGCACAAGATCACCATCTTGTCCCGCGGCCGGGCGCTGGGCTACACGATGACCCTCCCCATGGAGGACAAGTTCCTCGCCACGCGATCCGAGATGCTCGACCAGCTGGCCATGCTGCTCGGCGGGCGCACCGCCGAAGAGCTCGTGTTCCACGAGCCCACCACGGGCGCGGCCAACGACATCGAGAAGGCCACCTCGATCGCCCGCCGCATGGTCACCGAGTACGGCATGAGCGAGCACCTCGGCGCCCGCAAGTTCGGCACCGGCAACAGCGAGGTCTTCCTCGGCCGCGACATGGGCCACGAGCGCGACTACTCCGAGAAGATCGCCTCCACGATCGACGAGGAGGTCCGCCGCCTCATCGAGGCCGGGCACGACCAGGCCTGGGAGATCCTCGTCCAGTACCGCGACGTGCTCGACAACCTCGTGCTGGAGCTCATGGAGAAGGAGACCCTGTCCCGCGAGCAGGTCCTGCAGATCTTCGCGCCGGTGGTCGTGCGCGAGAAGCGGCCTTCCTACTCCGGGTACGGCAAGCGGCTCCCCTCCGACCGCCCGCCCATCCTGACCCCCAAGGAGATCGCCGGCAACGGCAACGGAGCGGCGCTCCCGGCGGGCACCCAGGCATCCCAGGGGTCCTCGCTGACCAACGACCACCATCCGGCACCCCAGGACGAGGCCTGACGGGTGTCCGTAAAACCGCTCAAGGTCGACTCGGCCCGGATCGAGAAGGCCGTTCGCGAGATCCTGCTCGCGATCGGTGAAGATCCGGACCGAGACGGCCTGCTCGACACCCCCGCCCGGGTCGCCCGCGCCTACGCCGAGCAGTTCGCCGGGCTGGGGCAGAGCCCCGAAGAGGTCCTCACCACCGTCTTCGACGCCGACCACGACGAGATGGTGCTGGTCAAGGACATCGAGGTGTTCTCCACCTGCGAGCACCACCTGGTCCCCTTCCACGGCGTCGCCCACGTGGGCTACATACCGAACGAGAAGGGCCAGATCACCGGCCTGTCCAAGCTCGCCAGGCTCGTCGACGTCTACGCCCGGCGCCCCCAGGTCCAAGAGCGCATGACGTCGCAGATCGCCGACGCGCTGATGGCCGTGCTCGCGCCGCGCGGCGTCATCGTGGTGATCGAGGCCGAGCACCTGTGCATGACGATGCGGGGCGTACGCAAGCCGGGCGCCAAGACCATCACCTCGGCGGTGCGCGGCGACTTCCGCGACAGCGACAAAACCCGAGCCGAAGCCATGGCCCTGATCCTCGGCCACCACTGACCCATCCCCAGGCTTCCGTCGGCTGCCCTTCCTCCCGTCTACCCTCTCCGGCTTCGCTTCCTCCCGTCCGCCCGATGGGGCTCTCCCCATCGGCCCCGGGCCGGCGGGACGGTGGGCGGTGAATGTCGGCGCCGTTCCTACGGCGGGGACCCGGCGAGCCGTTCCGGTCATCGCGCTGGGCTTCACCGTGCCATTTTCGGGGTCTGTCTGATGGTTTGTCCGGTGTGCTCTCCAAAGCGTTCGGCGGGTTGGGCGCCGTACGGCGGCGCCGGTATCGCCGTACCACGGCTCGCCGACCCGGCGCCGAGTGCATCCAGCACAGACCGGGTGGAGAGTGGCGCCCGGTGAAGGCACGTGATCACCGACGGGGACCCCGGTTGTTGGGCCTGGACCCCGGTTGTTGGGGTCGGTCTGGTGTGGGGTTCGGTGGGGTGCGGGGTTGTGGCTGGTGTGACGGGTGTGCTGCTGGGGTTGTGGGGTTTTTGTGGGGTGCGGCCGGCGGTGGGGTGAGGGGTGGGGTTGGGGATGGTTGAGGGAGTGAGGGATATCGCGGGCGTGTCTGTGTCGGGTCGATTCGTTATCCACAAGCCGGACCCATGGCACAGATCGTTACCGGGGAGCACCTAGGCTTGACGCCATGACCACATGGAGGGTGCCGGGGTTGCCCCACGCGGGGCGCTGTCTGGTCATGGGCGTGGTCAACGTCACCCCTGACTCCTTCTCCGACGGCGGCGAGTGGTTCGACCCCGACGTCGCGGTGCGCCATGGGCTCCACCTCGTCGAGCAGGGGGCCGACATCGTCGACGTGGGCGGCGAGTCCACCCGTCCGGGCGCCGCACGGGTGCCCCTCGACGAGGAGCTGCGCCGGGTCGAGCCGGTCATCCGCGCCCTCGCCCAGCAGGGGGTCACCGTCAGCGTCGACACCATGCGGGCGGAGGTGGCAGAGGCGGCCGTCAAGGCCGGCGCCGCGCTGGTCAACGACGTCAGCGGCGGTCTGGCCGATCCGGCGATGCGCCGGGTGGTGGCCGCGGCCGGCGTGCCGTACGTGGTGATGCACTGGCGCGGCCACAGTCACGAGATGGACGGCAGGGCCGTCTACTCCGACGTGGTGACCGAGGTGGTCGAAGAGCTCCGCAAGAGGGTCGACTCCGTCCTTGCCGAGGGCGTCGCAGAGCAGCAGATCATCATCGATCCCGGCCTGGGCTTCGCCAAGCGGGCCGAGCACAACTGGCCGTTGCTCGCCGCCATCGGCAGGCTCAACGAGCTGGGCTATCCAGTGATCATCGGAGCGTCGCGCAAGCGTTTCCTCGGCCGCCTGCTGGCCGACCCCGACGGCACGCCGAGGTCGTTCGCCCGGTCGGACGACGCCACGCTCGCCGTCACCGCGCTGGCGGCTCACGCCGGCGCCTGGTGCGTGCGGGTCCACCAGGTGCGGCCCAACGCCGACGCCGTTCGTGTCGCGGCCGCCTGGCAGGCCGGGGAGGGGGTTCGATGAGCACGATCAACGCTGAGATCGAGAAGCTCAACGAGGCGTTCTACACCGCCATCGAGGGCGGCGACCTCGACCGGATGACCGATATCTGGGCGGAGGACGACGAGGGCCGGGTCACGATGTGCGTCCACCCCGGCTGGCCCATGTTGACCGGGCGTGCCGAAGTGCTGCGCTCATGGGCGCTGATCATGGCCAACACCCCGTACATCCAGTTCGTGCTGACCGACGTGCGCACCACCGTGATCGGCGATGTCGCGGTGCTCACCTGCGCAGAGAACATCCTGACCGCCGCCGACACCGACGATGCCACCTTCGCGGCGGGCCGGGTGGTCGCGACCAACACCTTCGTCCGCACCGCCGACGGGTGGCGGCTCTGGTTCCACCACGGCTCTCCCGTCCTCCAAGGTGAGAGCGACGACGAGGAGGACGACGAGTGACCACCCCTCGGGTGGCGCGACGGCCGGTGACGAGTTAGGGGGATGATCGCCGTGGACAGCGTGAGCCTGGTCGGCCTGCGAGCATGGGGCAGGCATGGGTGCCTGCCGGCCGAACGCGAGCTTGGCCAGGAGTTCGTGGTGGACGTCACCCTCCATCTCGACACGGCCCCGGCGGCCGCCGGCGACGATCTCGCCAAGACGGTCGACTACGGCGCGCTGGCGCTCCGGCTGGCCGCGATCGTCGAGGGTGAGCCGGTGAACCTCATCGAGACGCTGGCACAGCGCCTGGCCGACGCCTGCCTCGCCGGTGAGCTGGTCGAGGAGGCCGAGGTGAAGGTGCACAAGCCCGCCGCGCCCATCCCGCTTCCGTTCGACGACGTGGTGGTGACTGTCAGGAGGAGGCGGGGATGAAGGTCGTTCTGGCGCTCGGCAGCAACGTGGGACGCCGCTTCGAGACGCTGCAAGGTGCCGTGGACGCGCTGTTCGACGCGCCGGGGCTCGAATTCGTGGCGGTGTCCCCGGTCTACGAGACCGATCCTGTCGGCGGCCCGCCCGACCAGCGTCCATATCTGAACGCCGTTGTGATCGGGAACACCATGACGCTCGGGCCGCGAGCCATTCTCGAACGCGCACTCGGCGTCGAGACCGCGTTCGGGCGGGTGCGCACCGAGCCGTGGGGGCCGCGCACCCTCGACGTCGATCTGATCATGGTGGGTGAGCTGCTGTCGAGCGATCCCGAGCTCACGCTTCCGCATCCGCTGGCGCACGAACGCGCGTTCGTGCTGGTCCCCTGGTCGCAGGCCGATCCCGGGGCGGTCCTCCCCGGACGGGGGTCGGTGGCCGGTCTGCTCGCCGACCTCGACCAGAAGGGCGTGCGGCTCCGTTCGGACCTGGCGCTGCAGCCACCGGGCTGACCGGCCAGCCGTTCGGTAGCCCCCGCCTGCGCTCAGCGGGCAAAACCGCCTGCGCTCAGCGGGCCGAACCGTCTGCGGCTGGCTGGTCGAACCGCCTGGGCTTGGTCGGTCGAACCGCTTGCGCTTGGTCGGTCGGACCGCTTGCGCTTGGTCGGTCGGACCGTCTGGGCTTGGCTGGCTCCCTGTCTGGGCTTGGTTGGTTGGACGATATTTGCTTGGCCTGCCGGACCGTCTGCGTCTGGCCGAATTGGACGGGGTCCGGGCTTGGCTGGGCGGGCTGTCTGCGTCTGGCTGGTCGTCGTCCGGCTGGCTGACCGCTCTGTCCGTGTTCGACCGGGTTCCGGCTGGCGGGTCGGCGCTGCCGGAGTCGGTGCGGTATGAGGGGCGTCGAGCGGCCGCGCCGGGGGATGGGGAGGCGTCGGCCGTTCGTTTCGGGGCGGTGGGGCACTCTAAGGGCGGGCGGGACGTTCTCCGCATGGTGCGGGGTTGTTGTGGGCAGGGTCGTGACCTGGTTCGTGGGCGGGGTCGTGACCTGATCACCGTCCGGCCCGCGATGATAGTGGACCCTCCGGCGGGACGAAGGCCGGGCCGCCCATGGGGAACGAGGAGGATCGCGTGAAACCGAGCCGTCCCGGCGTGCTCGTCCTGTTGCTGGTCGCTTTCGCGGTCGTGACGTGGGGCTTGTTGCAGAAGGTCTACTCCGACCTGCCGACCGTCCCTTGGACGGCCATCCCTACCGTGCTCCTGCTGGCGGTCGGTGAGGCGTACAGCGGGTGGATGACCCGCGCCCGCATCGAGCGCAGGCCGGACACCAAGCCGGTGGAGCCGCTGGCGGTGGCCAGGCTTGCGGCGCTGGCCAAGGCGTCGGCCTACGCCGGCGCGGTCTTCGCCGGGGTTTTCGCCGGCTTCGTCTTCCACGTCGTGCAGCTTCTGGACCAGGACACACCGCGGCGCGACTTCTTCCTGGCCGGAGGCTCTCTGGTCGCCTGCGTGATCCTCGTCTGCGCCGCCCTGTACCTGGAGCACTGCTGCAGGGTGCCGGGGAAGCCGGACGACGACGTCCGCCCCTGACCGGCCGCCGCCGTCCCCGTCCGCCGGCTCCTTGTGTCTCACCCCGGACGGCGCCTCACCCCGGACGCACGAGGCGGGGCCCGGCCGGCGCCGGGCCCCGCCGCGCGCGGAGCCACCCTGAATCCCTGTCCCTTATCGCACTCCCCTTCTGCGCCAGACGCGGGCGGTTAAACCGCTTCGCCGGAATTGCCGCCGAAATCGCAGGTCAGAGGGTGTGATCACTTGTCGACGTCGCCGACGACGAAGAACATCGAGCCGAGGATGGCCACCATGTCGGCGATCAGATGCCCGGGGAGCATCTCTCTGAGCACCTGGACGTTGTTGTACGACGCGCTGCGCAGCTTGAGCCGCCACGGGGTCTTCTCGCCCTTGGACACCAGGTAGTAGCCGTTGAGGCCGAGGGGGTTCTCGGTCCAGGCGTAGGTGTGGCCCTCGGGGACCTTGAGCACCTTGGGCAGCCGCTGGTTGACCGGTCCCGGCGGCAGCGAGCGCAGCCGTTCGACGCACGCGTCGGCCAGGTCGAGCGACACCTTCACCTGGTCGAGCAGCACCTCGAACCGGGCGTGGCAGTCGCCGGCCGAGCGGGTGACGACCTTGACCGGCAGCTCGCCGTAGGCCAGATACGGCTCGTCGCGGCGCAGGTCGAGGTCGACGCCCGAGGCGCGGGCGATCGGGCCGCTGACGCCGTACTGCAGGATCGTCTCGCGGTCGAGCACCCCGACGCCGCGCGTGCGGGCGAGGAAGATCTCGTTGCCGTAGATGAGGCCTTCGATGTCGGGCAGGCGTTTGCGCACGTCGGCGACCGCGTGCGACACGCGGTCGAGCCAGCCGTACGGCAGGTCCTCCTTCAGCCCGCCCACCCGGTTGAACATGTAGTGCATGCGCCCGCCGGAGATCTCCTCCATGACGGCCTGCAGCGTCTCGCGCTCGCGGAAGGCGTAGAACACCGGCGTGATCGCGCCGAGCTCCAGCGGATAGGACCCGAGGAACATCAGGTGGCTCAGCACGCGGTTCAGCTCGGCGAGCAGCGTGCGAGCCCACACCGCCCGCACGGGGACCTCCATGCCGAGCATGCGCTCGACCGCGAGCACCACGCCGATCTCGTTGGCGAACGCCGAGAGCCAGTCGTGCCGGTTGGCCAGCACGATGATCTGCCGGTAGTCGCGGACCTCGAAGAGCTTCTCGGCGCCCCGGTGCATGTACCCGATGATCGGCTCGGCGGTGGCGATGCGTTCGCCGTCCACGGTCAGCCGCAGGCGCAGGACACCGTGGGTCGAAGGGTGCTGGGGCCCGATGTTGAGGATCATGTCCTCGGTGGCGAGCTCCTTGGCGCCGGCCCCGATCGCGACGACCCGCTCGGTGCCCGCGGCTCCGGTGCGAGCGCCGCGGGCGCCG
Organism: Sphaerisporangium sp. NPDC049457; assembly: GCF_055586705.1. NCBI lineage: Bacteria > Bacillati > Actinomycetota > Actinomycetes > Streptosporangiales > Streptosporangiaceae > Sphaerisporangium > Sphaerisporangium sp. NPDC049457. The sequence continues at coordinate 61,591 of NZ_JBVJHR010000028.1, forward strand.
CGAGGTTCGCGATCTCGGTGACCTTCGCGAGGTTCGGTCATAAGGCCCATGCTGTCACGTCAGCGCCGGGAGACAAGATCTGAGAGGGCGGTGACCAGGCGGCGCACGTGCTCTTCGGTCGTGCCGATGCCGATGGAGGCCCGGACGGCGCCGGTGGTGCCGTCCGCGCAGTCGCCGTCGGCGGACCTGCCCACGCCCTCAAGCAGGTGCCGGACGAAGGGGTGGGCGCAGAACTTGCCGTCCCGCACGCCGATGCCGTACTCCGACGACAGCGCCTCGGCGACCTCCCGGGCCGTCCAGCCGTCGACGACGAAGGAGACGATCCCGACGCGCGGGTGCCCCGGCCCCCACAGCGACAGCTCGTGCACGCCTTCGATGCCGGCCAGGCCGTCGCGCAGCAGTGTGAGCAGGCGCTCCTCCTCCTTGACCAGCGGCGTCCAGCCGGTGGCCGACAGGGCGTCGCAGGCGGCGGCGAGGGCGATGGCGCCGAGGACGTTCGGCGTGCCGGCCTCGTGACGCTGCTCGGGGTCGGCGCTCCACTCGGTCGAGAGCGGCTCGTCCTGGCCGGCGCCTCCGGTGACGGCCTTGGAGGCGCCGCCGCCGCGCAGGTACGGCTCGGCGTCGGCGAGCCAGTCGGACCGGCCCACCAGGGCGCCGGCGCCGAACGGCGCGTACAGCTTGTGCCCGGAGAAGGCCACGTAGTCCAGGTCGAGGGCGGTCAGGTTGAGCCGGCGGTGCGGGACGAGCTGCGCGGCGTCCACAAGGATGCGCGCGCCGTGCCGGTGGGCGATGTGCGCCAGGGCCGCGATCGGCCACAGCTCGCCGGTGACGTTGGAGGCCGCGGTGACGACCAGGAGCGCGGGCCCGTCGATGGCGGCGAGGGCCTCGTCGGCCGCGCGCACCGCCTCGCCGGGGAACGCGGGCGGCGCGAGCCGTACGGCCTTGGGCCAGGGGAGCAGGGAGGCGTGGTGCTCGCTTTCGAAGACCACGACGGTGGTGCCGTCGGGCAGGCAGCGGGCCAGCAGGTTGGCGGCGTCGGTGGTGTTTCTGGCGAACACGACGGCGTCCCCCGGACGGGCGCCGACGAAGGCGCGCACGGTGTGCCGGGCCTGCTCGTAGCGGGCCGTGGTGAGCTGGGAGGCGTACCCGGCGCCCCGGTGCACGCTGGAGTAGGCCGGGAGCGCGGCGGCGACGGCGGCGCTCACCGGCGCCAGACACGGCGCGCTGGCGGCGTAGTCCAGGTTCGCGTACCCAAGGAGCCGGCCGCCCTTGACGGGAACCTCGAGGTCGGCCCCGATTACCGCGGGGATGGCCGGATCGACGGCCGAGGACTGGCCGGCGACCGCGTGCGGGACGTGCGGAAGGCCGGTGGCGCCGGGGGTCGCGTGCGTGAGGCCGGTGGCGGCTTGGGGCGCGTCCGGGAGGGCGGGGGACGTGGCGGTGAGCAGCGGGGACGCGTCCGCGTCGGTGGTGGAGGAGCTCTTCAGGATGGTGAGAGCAGACAACGCCGGCCTCCTAAGGTCATGGGACCCCGGTCACGGCGTTGGAATGACGGAGCCCGCGCTTGCCCGGCACACCTCGTGCCGGACCCGGTCCTCACCCGGGGCACCCCGCCGCGAGCGCGAGGGTTGCCGGCCAGCAAGCCGGGGCTTGACGCTGGCACTCATGACCTACCGGGACTATAACCCGAATCCCCCGCGTCTCCGCAACCTCGCGGCGCGCGGGGTGACGCGTCCCACGAATCGCGAACTTTGCCGGGCCCTCGCGCGTTGACTTGGGACGGACTCCTCGGCGAAGGGGCCGTGAGGTGACCGACCCCCGGCCCGAGGAGGCGCGATGGACTGGCTGCTCAACCCAGAAATATGGATCGGGTTCTTGACCCTGGTCGCGCTCGAGATCGTCCTGGGCATCGACAACATCATCTTCATCTCGATCCTGGCGGGGAAGCTGTCGCCGGAGCGCCGTGACATGGCGCGCAAGCTGGGGCTCGCGCTGGCGATGATCAGCCGCCTGGCGTTGCTGCTCGCGCTGTCGTGGGTGGTGCGGCTGACCGAGCCGCTGTTCGCGGTGTGGGGGCACGAGATCTCCGGACGCGATTTGATCCTGATCCTGGGCGGGTTGTTCCTGCTGGGCAAGAGCGCCTTCGAGATCGGCGACAGCCTGGAGGGCGCCTCCGGCCACTCCGGCGGGCGGGTGGCGGCCTCGTTCACGGCGGTGATCGTGCAGATCATGCTGCTGGACGTGGTGTTCTCGCTGGACTCGGTCATCACGGCCGTGGGCATGGTCGACGAGATCGGCGTCATGATCGCCGCGGTGGTCGTGTCCGTGGTGATCATGCTGTTCGCGTCCGGGCCGATCAGCGCGTTCGTCGACAAGCACCCGAGCATCAAGATGCTGGCGCTGTCGTTCCTGCTGCTCATCGGCGTCGTGCTGATCGCCGAGGGCTTCGAGCAGCACATCTCCAAGGGCTACATCTACTTCGCGATGGCCTTCTCGCTGGTCGTGGAGCTGCTCAACATCCGGGCGCGCAGGAGGGCGGGCGCCCAGCGGCCGGTCGAACTGCGCGATCGCTACGAGACCGCGGAGGAGCCGTCTCCGGCGCCGTCGTCCGTGGCCTCCTCCGAAGCGGGTGACACCCCGCGGCCATGACCCCGCGGCCATGACCCCGCGGCCATGACCCCGCGGCCATGACCCCGCGCCGAAGCGTCGTCGCCACGTCCCACACCGAAGCGGCGGCGCCACGGCCCACCGCCGGGGGCGCCGGCGCCGGGGCGCGTCGGATGCCCAGGTGAAAGCTGGTGGGATCCCGGCCTACCATGACTTCGTGCGCTTCGACCCCTGGAATCCGGATTTCGTCGCTCAGCCCTACGACGTCTACCGGTGGCTCCGCGACAACGAGCCGGTCGGTTTCTTCGAGCCGACCGGCCAGTGGCTCGTGGCCCGGCACCGGGACGTCAACGCGGCGCTGCGCGACCGCAGGCTCGGCCGCTCCTACCTCCACGTGGCCACGCACGAGGCCTTCGGCCGGGAACCGGAGCCGGCCTTCCAGGACCCGTTCTGGCGGGTGATCCGGGCCGGGATGCTCGACGTGGAGCCGCCCGTGCACACCCGGCTGCGGCGGCTGGTCTCCAGGGCGTTCACGCCGCGCATGGTCGAGGAGCTGCGCCCGCGGGTGCGGAGCATCGCCGGCGAGCTGGTGGACGGGTTCGTCGAGCGCGGCGGCGGCGACCTGCTCGCCGAGGTGGCCGAGCCGCTGCCGGTGACGGTGATCGCGGAGATGCTCGGCGTCCCCGAGGCGGACCGGCACCTGCTGCGCCCCTGGTCGGCCGACATCTGCGGCATGTACGAACTCGCGCCGTCGATCGAGGCGCAGCACACGGCGGTGCGCGCCGCGGCGGAGTTCGGCGACTACCTGCGCGCGCTGGCGGCCGAGCGGCGCGCCCGCCCGGGGAACGACCTGATCAGCGCTCTGGCGCAGGTCGTGGACGAGGGCGACCGGCTCACCGAGGACGAACTGGTCGGCACGTGTGTGCTGTTGCTCAACGCCGGCCACGAGGCCACCGTCAACGTCACCGGCAACGGCTGGTGGTCGCTGTTGCGCAACCCCGGTGAGCTGGAGCGGCTCCGCGGCGATCTGTCGCTGCTGCCCACCGCCGTCGAGGAACTGCTGCGCTGGGACACCCCGCTGCAGATGTTCGAACGCTGGGTGCTGGAGGACGTCACCATCGGCGGGGTGGACATCCCCAAGGGCGCCGAGGTGGCCCTGCTGTTCGGCTCGGCCAACCGGGACCAGGAGGTGTTCGAGGACCCCGACCGGCTGGACGTCGGCCGCAAGGACAATCCGCACATCTCGTTCGGGGCGGGCATCCACTTCTGCCTGGGTGCTCCGCTGGCGCGCGTGGAGCTGATGGAGTCGTTCTCGGCGCTGCTCAGGGCCGCTCCCAAGATCGAGCTCGTCGAGGAACCGGTCTGGAAGCCCAACTACGTCATCCGCGGCCTCGAAACCCTGAAGATCTCCACCGCCTGACCCACCCAGCCCACCCCGCCCCGGTACGGGGCAGTGCCCGGAACGGGTGTGCGGTGCCCGCGTGACGCGAGTGGGTTCGTGGACGGGCGACCGGGCGGGACGTTCAACTCGCGCCGGCGTGGGAGATCAGGGTTTGCGCTGGGTCAGCCAGCCGAAGCCGCCGAGGCCGTCGCGGGCGATCAGCTCGGCCTCCTGTGAGGCGCGGGCGAGGGCGCGGAGGTAGCCGCCCGGGTCGGTGGTCGCCAGGGCCAGCGGAGGGCGGGCGCCGCTGACCCCGAGGTCGCGTAAAGCCTGTCGTTGCGTGGTCAAGGCTGTGGATATCGCACCGGCCCGCTCGCCGGCGGCCGCACAGGCGTCCAACGCCACGTGTGCGGTGATATCGCAGGACCCATCGGGTATGGCGGGCACGCACGCCCCATCTCGGTACCCGGTCAGGGTGCCGTAGGGCGGCCGGTTATCCACAGGGTGTGCATAATCGACTGCCACCGCCAGCCCCCGGACCAGCCGCCCGACGACCGACGCCCACGCCTCGTCACGGGGGCGGCCGATCTCGGCCCGCAGCCCGGTGCGGGGCAGCGGCCACCAGCGCTCCAGCCACCGGCCGTCGGCCTCGCACGGCGGCCCTCCGAGCCGCTCTCGCCCGGTCGCGGGGTCGACGAGCACGAGGCGGGGCCCCTCGGGCGTCTGCTCGGCGACGTCCAGCGGGATGTTGTCGAGCCATTCGTTCGCGATGACCAGGCCGGTGACCCGGTCGGGAAGGGTGTGCGTCCAGGTGATGCGCTTGTCGAGGTCGTCGGGCGGCGGGGACAGGTCGACGGCCGTGGCCCGCAGGCGTTCGGCGAGGGCCGGCCCCGCGGCGTCGAGCACCTGGGCCACCAGCGCGCCGTCACCGGAGCCGACGTCGACCAGGTCGAGCTCGGCGGGGCGGCCGACGAACTCGTCGACGGTGCACAGCAGGCGCAGCACCGCCAGCGCGAACGCGGGCGAGGCGGCGACCGACGTGCGGAAATGACCTGACGGGCGCTCGCGGATGTAGAAGCCGCCGTCGCCGTAGAGCGCCTGCTGCATGGCCTGCCGCCACGTGACCCACACGACATCGGACGTTACCAATTCCGGTCCCGGTTCATGACGATCACGCTGACAGCCTGTGGACGACCGCCCGTCGAGCCGGTCGGGCCCCCGGCGCGAGGCGACCGTTACGCTGGCACCTGGCCTGATCCGTCGAAGCTGAACGGGAAAGTGATGGAGACAAGCGACCGCCCCGGGCGTCTCGCCGTCGGCGTGCTCGGCGCCGGGCGAGTGGGTTCGGTCCTCGGCGCGGCGCTCGCGCAGGCGGGGCACCACATCGTCGCGGCCGCCGGGGTCTCCGACGCCTCGCGCCGCAGGGCGCTCGACCGCCTCGGCGTGCACATCTCCGAGCCGGACGAGGTCGTCCGCGCCGCCGACCTGGTGCTGCTCACCGTGCCCGACGACGCCCTGCCCGGCCTGGTCTCGGGTCTGGCCGCCACGGGGGCCGACCTGCGCGGCAAGATGCTCGTGCACACCAGCGGCGCGTTCGGCCTCGGCGTGCTCAACGCCGCGACCGCCGCCGGCGCGCTGCCGTTCGCGCTGCACCCGGTGATGACCTTCACCGGCAGGGACGACGACATGCGGCGCCTCGCCGGCTGCTCGTTCGGCGTCACGGCCCCCGACCAGCTCCGGCCGGTGGCCGAGGCCCTGGTGATCGAGATGGGCGGCGAGCCGGTCTGGGTCGCCGAGGAGGACCGCGCGCTCTACCACGCCGCCCTGGCCGGAGCGGCCAACCACATGGTCACCCTGATCGTCGAGTCGCAGGAGCTGCTGAAGAAGATCGGCGTCGAGCATCCGGGCCGCATGCTGGGCCCGCTGCTCGGCGCCGCCCTGGACAACGCGCTCCGCCTCGGGCTGACCGGCCTGACCGGGCCGGTCGTGCGCGGCGACGCCGGCACCGTCCGCAAGCACGTGGACGCGCTCATCCTGGCCGCGCCCGAGGCGGCCGACGCGTACGTGGCCCTCGCCCGGCTCACCGCCGACCGGGCGCTGGCCGCCGGACTGCTCAAGCCCGAGACGGCCGAACGCCTGCTCGACGCCCTGGGAGGCAACACATGGACGTGATCGTCGCCGCGGACCACTCCGAGCTGATCGCGGCGCGCGCCGCGCTGGGCGTGGGCGGGGCGGGCGGCCGGCGAGCGGACGGCGAGGATGGCGAGGGCGGCGGCACGCTGGCGCTGGTCCCCACCATGGGGGCGCTGCACGAGGGGCACCGCTCGCTGATCCGGCTGGCCCGCGAGCGCGCCGACCACGTGGCGGTCAGCGTGTTCGTCAACCCGCTGCAGTTCGGCCCGAACGAGGACTTCTCGCGTTACCCGCGCACGTTCGACGACGACCTCGCGGTCTGCGCCGCCGAGGGGGTCGGCCTGGTGTTCGCCCCGGCGCCCGGCGAGATGTACCTGCCCGACCGTCAGGTCGGCGTCTCCTCCGGGCAGATGGGCGCGATCGTCGAGGGCGCCTTCAGGCCGGGCCACTTCGACGGCGTGCTCACCATCGTGCTCAAGCTCTTCAACCTGGTCCGGCCGGACGTCGCCGTCTTCGGGCAGAAGGACGCCCAGCAACTGGCGCTGATCCGCCGGATGGTCGCCGACCTCAACGTGCCGGTCACGGTCGTGGGGGCTCCCACGGTGCGCGAGCCGGACGGGCTGGCGCTGTCCAGCCGCAACCGCTACCTGTCGCCGGCCGACCGGGCCACGGCCCTGGCGCTGTCGGCGGCGCTTCGCGAGGGCGCCCGCCACACCCGGCCGAAGGACATCCTGCACGCCGCGCACACCGTGCTGGACGAGGCCGCCCGCGCCGACCCGCCGCTGCTGCTGGACTACCTGAGCCTGGTCGACCCCGCCACGTTCACCGCCGTGGCCGAGGACCACCGCGGCGAGGCCGTCCTCGCGGTCGCCGCCAAGGTCGGCACCACCCGGCTCATCGACAACACCGTCCTGACCCTGTCGCCCTGAGCCGGGGCGGTGGCGGGCGGGACGGTGGTGGGCGAGGCCCGCGTGGCGGGAATAAGCGGGGATGCTTTATCGTCATATTGACGAAATAAGGGAGCCCCCATGACCCATCCGCCTATACCTCGCCGGTTGGCCGCGCCCGAGCCCGGCTGGACCGTCACCGCCGATGTCGTCGTCGTCGGCTCGGGCATCGCCGGCCTCACCGTGGCGCTTCGGTACGCCGAGCTGGCGCCCGACGCCCGCGTGCTCGTCGTCACCAAGGACGTGCTGTCGGCCGGGTCGACCCGGTGGGCGCAGGGCGGCATCGCCGCGGTCCTGGATCCGGCCGACTCCTGGCCCGAGCACCTCAGCGACACGCTCATCGCGGGCGTGGGGCTGTGCGACGTCCGGGCCGTGCAGGCGCTGGTGACCGAGGGGCCGGCCGCGCTTCGGCGGCTGATGGCGCATGGGGCCCGTTTCGACCGGCAGCCCGACGGCGGCCTCCAGCTCACCAGAGAGGGCGGCCACCGCCGCGACCGCATCGTCCACGCCGGCGGGGACGCCACCGGAGCCGAGGTCCAGCGCGCGCTGGTCGAGGCGGTCCGCGGCGGCGCGGCGGCGGGCGGCCGCATCGAGATCATCGAGCACGCGCTGGTGCTCGACCTGCTCAAGGACGCCTCCGGCGCCACGTGCGGGGTCACGCTGCACGTCATGGGCGAGGGGGCCAGGGACGGCGTGGGCGCGGTGCGCGCGGGCGCCGTCGTGCTGGCGACCGGAGGCATGGGCCAGGTGTACGCCGCCACGACCAATCCGCTGGTCTCCACCGGCGACGGGGTGGCCCTGGCGTTGCGCGCCGGAGCGGTGGTGCGCGACCTGGAGTTCGTCCAGTTCCACCCGACCGTCCTTTGGCTCGGCGAGGGATCGACCGGCCAGCAGCCGCTCATCTCGGAGGCGGTGCGCGGCGAGGGCGCCGTCCTGCTCGACCAGGCCGGCGAGCGGTTCATGGTGAACGTGCACGAGCTCGCCGAGCTGGCGCCCCGCGACGTGGTCGCCAAGGCGATCATGCGCCGGATGCTGGAGAGCGGCGCGAGCCACGTGTTGCTGGACGCCCGCCACTTCGGCGAGGAGAAGTGGCGCGCCCGCTTCCCCACGATCTACGCGGTCTGCCGGGAACACGGCATCGACCCGGTGCGCGAACCCATCCCCGTCGCGCCCGCCGCGCACTATGCCAGCGGCGGCGTCCGCACCGACCTGCACGGGCGCACGAGCGTCCCGGGCCTGTACGCCTGCGGCGAGGCGGCCTGCACGGGGGTGCACGGGGCCAACCGGCTCGCCTCCAACTCCCTGCTGGAAGGGCTGGTCTTCGCCGAGCGCATCGCGGCCGACCTGGCCTCCCCGCGCCGGACCGCGCCGGGTGAGCCGGTCGGCGACGACCGCGCCGCCGGGCTGGTGGACCCCCGGGTGCGGCCGCGCGTCCAGGCTCGCATGAGCACCGGCGCGGGCGTGCTGCGCAGCGGCCGGAGCCTCGCCGAGGTGAGCCACGGCCTGCTGGACGCCCGGTGGACCCCGGTGGCCGTCGCGCCCTGCACGGAGGCGTGGGAGGCCACCAACCTGCTCACCGTGGCGAGCGCCCTGGTGACGGCGGCGCGGGCCCGTGAGGAGACGCGCGGGTCCCACTGGCGCGAGGACTTCCCGGAACGCAAGGACGCCTGGTGGCTGGGGCACATCGACATGACCCTGGCCGAGGAGGGACTGACCATGACCTACGCCCAGCACGACGACGACCGGGCGGCCGGTCTGCCGCACCACCTGGAGACCGAACTGGCGGAGGCCGGCCTGGACCCGGCGGCGGTCATGACGCTGGTCGGCGCCGCCCTCGCCGAAGACATCGACGAGCAGGGCGACGTCACGACGATCGCCACCGTGCCCGCCGACCAGACGGCGGTGGCCGACCTGGTGGCGCGGGCCGACGGCGTGGTCGCCGGGCTGGCCGTCGCCCAGGCGGTGTTCCACGGTTCCTCAGGCGGTCGCCTGACCGTGGAGCGCCATGCCAAGGACGGCGAGCGCGTCTCCCGTGGCGACGTGCTGATGACGGTCGTCGGACCTGTGCGCGAGGTGCTCACCGCCGAGCGCACCGTGCTCAACCTGCTCACGCATCTGTCCGGCATCGCCACGCTGACCCACCGCTGGGTCGAGGCGGTGAGCGGCACCGGTGCGCGCGTCCGCGACAGCCGCAAGACGCTCCCCGGCCTCCGGGCGCTGGAGAAGTACGCGGTGCGGTGCGGCGGGGGCGTCAACCATCGGATGTCCCTGTCGGACGCGGCCCTGATCAAGGACAATCACGTGGTGGCGGCCGGTGGGGTCGCCGAGGCGTTCCGGGCGGTACGACAGTCCTACCCGCAGTTGCCGATCGAGGTGGAGGTCGACCGCCTCGACCAGATCGAGCCGGTGCTCGCGGAGGGGGCGGAGGAGATCCTGCTGGACAACTTCACCGTCGAGGAACTGGCCCGCGCGGTGGCCCTGGTGGGCGGCAGGGCACGCCTGGAGTCCAGCGGTGGGCTCCACCTGGAATCGGCCCGTGAGGTGGCCGAAACCGGTGTTGACTACCTTGCTGTGGGGTCGCTGACCCACTCGGCGCCCGCACTAGACATCGCTTTGGACCTTCGGGGGGCTTGATGCTGCTCACGATCGACGTCGGCAACACACATACGGTGCTCGGCCTGTTCGAGGGCGAGGAGGTCATCGAGCACTGGCGCCTCGCCACCGACGCGCGGCGCACCGCCGACGAGATCGCGGTCGTCCTCCAGGGGCTGCTCGGCCAGAGCCCGCTGCTGAAGGACGCCGACATCGGCGGCATCGCCATCTGCTCGACCGTCCCGTCCGTCCTGAACGAGATGCGCGAGATGTGCCGGCGCTACTACGGCGACGTGACCGCCGTCATCGTGGAGCCGGGCGTGCGCACCGGGGTGCCGGTGCGCATGGACAACCCCAAGGAGGTCGGCAGCGACCGCATCGTCAACGCGCTCGCCGCCCTCACGCTGTACGGGGGGCCGTGCATCATCGTCGACTTCGGCACCGCGACGTCGTTCGACGCGGTGTCGGCGAAGGGCGAGTACGTCGGGGCGGTCACCGCCCCGGGCATCGAGATCTCGGTGGACGCCCTGGCGGCGGCCGGGGCCCAGCTCCACAAGGTCGAGCTGGTGCGTCCCCGTTCGGTGATCGCCAAGAACACCGTCGAAGCGCTGCAGGCGGGCATCATCTACGGCTTCGCCGGCCAGGTGGACGGCATCGTCGAGCGCATGGCGCCCGAGCTCGCGGCCGACCCGGACGACGTGACCGTCGTGGCCACCGGGTCGATGGCACCTCTGGTGGTCAACGAGGCCCGCTCCATCGACGTGCACGAGCCCTGGCTGACGCTCATCGGGCTCCGGCTGATCTACGACCGCAACACCGCCTGAGACCGCCCCGGCCGCCGCGCGGCCGACGCGGGACGGTCAGGGGATGGTCAGGGGATGAGGACGAGGCGGCCCCGGACGCCGCCCGCTTCGAGCCTTCTGTGCGCCTCCGCCGCCTCCTCCAGCGGGAAGGTCTGGGCCACCCGCAGGGTGAGGCGGCCCTCCTCGGCGAGCTGAGCCAGCTGACGCAGCCGTGCGCCGTCGGGGCGCACCCATACGGTGGTGACGCGCACGTCGCGCAGTGAGGGCGGCTCGCCGTTGCCGACCACGGCGACGAAGGCGCCGCCGTCGCGCACCGCCTCCAGGGCGCCGAGCTTCACCACGGCGGCGTCCAGGGCGCCGTCGACGCCGCCGGGCACCAGTTCGCGCACCGCCGAGGACAGGTCGGCGTCCCTGGGGACGAACCACCGGGCGCCGAGCCCGCGCACCAGGTCCTCGTCCTTCTCGCCGGCGACCGCCACCACGTCGATGCCCGCGGAGGCGGCGAGCTGCACGGCGTACCCGCCGACCCCGCCGGCCGCGCCGGTGACGAGCAGCGTGCCGCCGGCGCGCAGGCCGAGGAGGTCCAGCGCCTGGGCGGCCGTCAGGCCGTTGAGGGGCAGCGTGGCCGCCTCGATGGCCGGCACGCCGTGCGGCGCCGGCGCGACCGTCTCCGCGTCCAGGACGATGTACTCGGCCTGGGCGGCGGACGACGGCTCCACCCCGGCGGACATGCCGATCACCGGGTCGCCCGGCCGGAAGCCGGTGACCCCCTCGCCGACCTGGTCCACCGTTCCTGCCACATCCCATCCGAGGCCCTTGACCCCGTGCGGTTCCATCAGGCCGGCCGCCACCAGCACTCCCGACCTGGTCGCCAGGTCCACCGGATTGACGGCCGCGGCGGCGACCTTGACGCGGATCTGCCCGCCGACCGCCTCGGGGACGGGCGCGTCGGCGACGCGGAGCGCCTCCGGGCCGCCGAACTCCTCTACTACGAGCATGCGCATGATCGATCCCTTCGTGAAGGTCCATCGTGGGCGACATTCCTGGCACATACTCAAGAAGAGTTACTCTCCGATGGGAAGTAGGCACCCGCAAGTGCCTAACCGACGAGAAGGAACGTGAAGGAAACGCATGGGAACCCGCACGGCGGCGGAGCGGCGCGAAGAAGCCAAGATCGCCTACAACGCGTTCATCGCGGAGTGCCCGACGCGGAAGCTGCTGGACACCCTCAGCGACAAGTGGATCGGCCTGGTGCTCGCCGCGCTCGGCGACGGCCCGCTGCGGTACCGCGACCTGGCCCGGGTCATCGCCGGGGTCAGCCAGAAGATGCTCACGCAGACCCTGCGCACCCTGGAGCGCGATGGCATCGTCAGCCGGACGGTCACGCCTTCCGTGCCGGTGCGCGTCGACTACGAGCTCACACCGCTGGGCCGCAGCCTTCAGCCGGTGATGCTGGCGATCAAGCAGTGGGCGGAGATCCATATCGAGGACGTGGAGGCGGCGCGCGCCGAATACGACGCGGCGCGGTGATCCACGCGGCAAATCTCGTGTACCGGCCGTGTTACGCCCGCGGCCGTGGCGGGCGAGAAATGGTCAGAAAGTCCCGAGGGTTTCGCGGGTCGAATTCGACGTATAGGCTGCCGTTCTTATATCCCCGAGCCGAGGTGTCCCGGTGGGCGGCCCCGCCGTACCCGGCCTCCACCAGCGCCGCGGTGGCGCCTCATCGCGGTCGGTGCGGCCGGCGTCCATGATCAGCGCCGTCCTCATCCCGAACCGGTGGGTGCGGGGACGTGTCATGAGTAGTTCACATATGCACTGGTATGTCAATCACAAACGTCATGGGTATCGAGGTCAGTGCTTGACGACCTTTCAACGCGGCGTTTAACGTTCCTGACGGGCGGGCCGAAGCATTCAGTATGTTGCCGAGTTCGTCGTGGGGGAGGACACCCGATGGCGTATCCGGATCTGGTTTCCCGAGGGAATGGCATTCCTTCGGGATCAGACGGTGTAGGACTGAGCGATGACGATCTTCTGCTGCTCGCCGAACTGGCCAAGGGCGTGACCGTCGACAGGGTGGGGCGGCGGCTCGACGTGAGCGGTCGCACGGTGCGGCGCCGCCTGCGCGGCATCTGCGACCGCATAGGCGTGGCCACCGCCATCGAGGCCGTGGCCTGGGCGGCGCGGCGCCGCCTCATCTGACGGCTCGGGCGGTGCGGCGCCGTCGGCCTGACACGCGGGGCCGCCGGCGGGCGGCCTCCGGTGGCACGCGCTAGTCGGCGATGCGAACCCCGCCCGCGAACGGGCGGTTGCCGAGGGGGACCACCCGGACGACGTCACCGGTGCGCGGCGCGTGCACCATCATGCCGCCGCCGATGTAGATGCCGACGTGGTGCAGGTCGCTGTAGAAGAAGACCAGATCGCCCGGGCGCAGGTCATCGCGGGACACCTGCGTGCCCGCGGTCCACTGGTCGCCGGTGTAGTGCGGCAGGCTGATGCCGACCTTCTGGTAGGCCCACATGACCAGGCCGGAGCAGTCGTAGGTGCTCGGCCCGGCCGCGCCCCAGACGTACGGCTTGAGCTGCTGCGTCAGCGCCCACTTGGCGGCCTGGGCGGCCTTGCCGTCGCCGGGGATCGGAATGTCGATGCGGGTGGCCCTGCCGAACGACTGGCCGGCCTGGGACAGCGCCCGCTTGAACAGGCGGCTCTCGGTCTTGGCGACCAGGCCGCGGATCTTGTCGCGCTGCGACGACAGGTTGGAGACGAGCTTCTTCACCTCGGCCTCGCGGGCCTTGGCGCCGGCCTTCGCGCGCTCGGCGATCGCCATCGCCTTGCCGATCTGGGCGACCTCCTCGCCCTGCTGCAACTGCAGGGCGTAGGTCGTGGCCACGCGGTCGAGGTAGGCGTCCGGGTTGTCGGACATGGCGAGGCTCAACGGCGAGCCGAAGCCGCCCGTCATGTAGGCGTCCTGGGCGTACAGGCCGGCCTTGGCGCGCTTGGCCTCCAGGTCGGCCTCGCTCTTGGCGAGGGTCTTCTTGGCCAGCTCCGCCGAGCGCTGCGCCTGCTTGAGCTTTTCCTTCTGGCCGTTGTACTGCTCGGTGAGCGACTCGATCTCGTTGTAGAGGTGCTCGACCTGCTTCTTGAGCTCGTTGAGGCTGGGCTTGGGCTCGGCGGTCGCGGAGACGAGCGGCGAGCCGAACGTCACGGCCATCAGGGCCGCGGTGACCAGCGCTATGCGGCGGGGAAGACGCCAGGACGTCTTCGAGGCGCCCCCGAACCGGGCACGGACGCCGTGCTCTCGTCCACGGGCATGTCCGCCCGCGCTTTTTCCGGGTGTGCGCCTGGGCTGCACCAACAAGCTCCTCTCCTCGGCCGCTTACCGGGTTAGCTGACGGGTTCGGGCCGGAGCAGCCCTACCGAGAACATGACCATGGAGGATCGCGATGCCTCCCTCTCGGATTCACCCCAGGGGGCGGTGGGGGTCGCCGGGGTTTCCCCCGTCTCCCACCTTTGGGTCCCCGGTTTCCCGCCGTTCGGACGAAGCGGGAATTAGGCGGTGCGGTCACCGCGTCGCGATGACCGACATTGACGCTGGACACTAGTGCAGTCCAGGTTCCTGCTCAACCAGAACTGCGAATTCTGTTGAGGTTGCACAACCGGCGCATCACGGAGAGATCACGCCTTTGACCGCCGCGCACCCGTGCCGAGCTGCGGTTACCTTCTCTCCGAGTGCCGGCGTCGCGGAAATCCGCAGGTCCGGCACCATGTGGCCCCCGCCGTCCCCCGCCGCCGGGCCGCGCGTACCGGCTGCACCCGGAAGGTGACGCTGTGCGATCTCGGTGGGCAGTTGGCAGTTGTTTCGGACGGCCCGTTATAGGCGACCGGCGGCGGCGAAGGCGGCGAAGGCCGCCCGCCGGCGGGGCGGATACGCTGGCCCCTCATGGAGCAGGCCGCGCAGCCCGGACCAGCCGCAGGCGCGCCCGTCGTCAGGCGGGCCCGCACCTCCGACGTCCGGGCGATCAGGAGATTGGTCGACACCTACTCCGGCGACGGGCCCCGTCTGCTGCGCAAGGCGACGGTGACCCTTTACGAGGACGTCCAGGAATTCTGGGTGGCCGAGCGCGGCGGCGCGGTCGTGGGCTGCGGGGCGCTCCACGTGCTCTGGGAGGACCTGGCGGAGATCCGCACGGTCGCCGTCGACATCGGCTGCCGCGGCCTGGGCATCGGTCACATGATCGTCTCGGCGCTCATCGACGCCGCCCGCGAGCTGGACGTCCAGCGCGTCTTCTGCCTGACCTTCGAGGTCGAGTTCTTCGCCAGGCATGGGTTCGTCCCGATCCAGGGCACGCCGGTGTCGCCGGAGGTCTACGCCGAGCTGCTGGACTCCTACGACGAGGGCGTCGCCGAGTTCCTCGAGCTGGAGCACGTCAAGCCGAACACGCTGGGGAACACGCGCATGTTGCTGCATCTGAGTCCCCGATCTTGACCGCCTGGGTGACGGAATGGAAAGGTGACTGTTGATGCCGCTGTCGCTACCTTGGCAACATCACGGCATGTGCGCCTGACAGAGGCCACGTGCGAAGCCGAAGTGAGGTGACACGGTGAGCACCGGACAGCCGCCGTACCCACGCGATGAGCCGGACGACGGTCATTCGTCATCCGGCTCTCCGCAATATGGGCAGCAGAACCCCCCGGGCATCGATCCGGAGGTGACCGTCGTCCACCGTCCCCAGCCGACCTCCGAGCACGCCGCCTACCCCCAGCAGGGCTACGGCCAGCAGGGAGCGTACGGGCAGCAGGCGGGAACGGGTTCTTACGGGCAGCCGGGCTCCTACGGCCAGCAGCAGGGCGGCACCGGAGCCTACGGCCAGCCCTCCTACCCTCAGCAGCCGCAGGGGCAGGGCTACGGTCAGCAGCAGTACGGCCAGCAGGGGCAGCAGGGGCAGCAGGCATACGGCCAGCAGCAGCAGTACGGCCAGCAGTCCTACGGGCAGTACGGCCAGCAGGACGCCGGGGCCCAGCAGGGCTACGGCCAGCAGGAAGGCCAGCAGGGCTACGGCCAGCAGGCGGCGCAGTCGCCCTATGGGCAGCAGCAGGGCGCGTACGGCCAGCAGGGCCAGGGCTACGGCCAGCAGCAGTACGGCCAGCAGGGCCAGGGCTATGGCCAGCAGGCCCAGTACGGCCAGCAGGAGGCCGCGGCCCAGCAGGGTTACGGTCAGCAGCAGGGCTACGGCCAGCAGCAGGGGCAGTACGGTCAGCAGCCGCAGTACGGGCAGCAGAGCGGTCAGGACCAGCAGGGCGGCCAGTACGGCCAGGCCCAGTACGCCCAGCAGGCGCCTCCGTACGGGGCGGGCTACGGCCAGCAGCAGGGCTATGGCCAGCCGCAGTACGGACAGCAGGGTTATGGCCCCGCGGGTTACCAGCAGGCCTACCCCGCGACCGGCGTGCAGCCTCCGGGCGCCCCCGCGCCGCTGGCCGAGTGGTGGCAGCGCCTCCTCGCCCGCCTCGTGGACATGGTCATCCTCGTGATCCCGTACGTGATCCTGAACTTCGTGCTGGCCGCGATCATCATCACCTCGCCGAGCTTCGATCCCTCCACCGGGGCGATCACCCCGGGAGGCGGGATCTTCCTCGCCAGCCTGCTGACGGCGATCCTGGCCGGGGTGTTCTGGATCGGCTACGAGTTCCTGATGACCAAGCAGCGGGGTCAGACCGTCGGCAAGATCGTCATGGGCATCAAGGTCGTGCCGGTGGGCGGCTCCGTGCAGGGCGGGCTGGCCTCGGACGTGGCGGTCAAGCGCGCCGGCGTCCTGTGGGGCTTCCAGTTGCTCGCGTGGATCCCGGTCGTGGGCCGGATCACGTGGGTGTTCTACCTGGTCAACGTCTTGTGGCAGTTCTGGGACAAGCCGCTCCAGCAGTGTCTGCACGACAAGGTCGCCAACACCGTCGTCGTGAAGATCAAGTAAGTACGCGCGACCGGGGCCGGGGGGCGTTCCTCCGGCCTCGTTTGCGTATTTGAACCGGGCCTCTTCGCCCCTGATGGCGACGAGCTTGGCCAAAAGGTAACGGACATACCCCTACATGCGATAGGACCTTGCACGAACCGCAGCTTCCTTCGCAGTCGCGAAAGGTGATCAAATGACGGCAGAACCACCCCCCGGCGGTCCCTATGACCCGCGGCAGGGGCCGGGCCAGCCATACGGGAACCCCCAGGGCGGAGGCTACGGCGCTCCTCAGCCCGGCTACGGCGACCCCCAGGGTGGCTATGGCGCTCCCCAGGGTGGCTACGACGCTCCGCAGGGCGGGTACGGCGCCCCCCAGGGTTACGGCGCTCCCTACGGTGCTCCCCAGGGCGCTCCGCTTCCTCCCGGCGCCCCCGCGCCGCTCGCCGAGTGGTGGGAGCGGTGGGTCGCGAGGATCATCGACACCCTGATCTTCGGCGTTCTGTACTACATCTTGGGCGCGATCCTCACGCCGCTCTTCGTGCCCTCGACGGAGGAGATTCTCGCCAACCCCGGGCTCGCGGTGGGCTCCACCTTCGTCCCGGGCCTGATCTCGGCGATCATCGCCTACGGCGCGTACGCCGCCTACGACTACGTCCTGCATTCCAAGGACGGCCAGACCATCGGCAAGAAGGTCATGAAGATCCGTCTCGTCGGCGTCGGCGGCGCTCCGGTGGATTCGTCGGCGTTGATGAAGCGCTCGGCTATCTACCCGGGCGTGCTGGTGCTGTACGGCATTCCCTTCCTCGGCTTCCTCGCCGCCATCTTCGTCCTCGTGCTGGGCGTGCTTATCCTCACCGACAAGCCGCTACAGCAGGGCCTGCACGACAAGCTCGCCGGGACGGTTGTGGTCAAGGCTCCCCGCTGAGATCAGCTTTATTGACGGGACGGCCGCGACGCGGCCGTCCCGTCCGTGTTTTCCGGGGCATCACACCTTTCCCGGGCCATCCGGTAAGACGCCTGGAGAGACGGAGAATGCTCTGGAACGGTCCTCGTCCCGCTTTGGCGCCCGCCCCGCAACCCCCGCTGACCTCCTGTGGGGATAGAGTCAGATCGTGACTCCCGGATCGGCCGGCCGTGGTACAGGGCGTGGGAGTCTCGTGTGACAATTAACGCGGGAGGGGCGGCTGAATGCCCCCCCGTGTGGAGCGAGGATCAATGAACGATGTATTGTCCGCGTTGATACCACCCTTGGTGGTCGCCGCGGTGGTCATCATCGCGGTCGTCAAGCTGTTCCGTTCCGAAGCGGGGGGCAGGCGTCAGGAGGCGGAGTCCTCGGAGAAGTCATCTGAGGCCTCTGAGGCTTCTTCCGACTGACCGGCGGGCCCGGCGCCACAGCTCCTCTTGAACCCGCGGGTTCCCTGAATTGTCAGCCGGGGTTACCGGGTATATCTTTGGCTGGCGAATCGAACAATGCTCTGCGAAAGGATTGCCAGATGGCCACGCAGATCCAGAAGATACTCATCGACGACCTCGATGGTGGCGAGGCCAATGAGACTGTCACCTTCGCGATTGATGGCTCCGCTTACGAGATTGACCTGAGCGGCGAAAACGCCAAGAAGCTGCGCGAGGCGCTGTCGGCTTTCGTGTCCAGTGCCCGGCGGGCTGAGGGTGCCACGACGCGGGGTCGCAAGCGGGGCGGCGGTCAGCGTCCGTCTCGGGAAAAGAGCTCGGAGATCAGGGCGTGGGCCAAGGCTCACGGCATCTCTGTCAGTGAGCGCGGTCGTATTGCCTCCTCCGTGGTCGAGCAGTACGAAGCGGCACACTGACGAGCTCTTTGTGGATCACTCGGCTATGGCGGCGGCGCAGGTGAATCGCCGCCATAGCCGCATGATCGTGTTTTTCCGAGCGTGATCGTCCGGGGCGCGGCCCGGGGGTGCACGTAAAACGACGGTGCTAAACGTCGTTCGCTTGCGGCGTAGCGGGAACATGTGACCCCCCAACAGTAGTTGGATGGAGCGTGAACGCCCTGCTCTCGGGGAACGTCTCCTGTCTAGAGCGGTCACCGGTCGGGGCTAGCATGCGGATGCGGCGGGCCCGGATATCCCGAGCTGCCTGACCGCTCTGTGAGGAGCGACGAGATGTTCGAAAGGTTCACTGACCGCGCACGGCGGGTTGTCGTCCTGGCCCAAGAAGAGGCCCGGATGCTCAACCACAACTACATCGGCACTGAGCACATTCTTCTTGGCTTGATCCATGAGGGTGAAGGCGTTGCCGCCAAGGCTCTTGAGAGCCTCGGCATCAGTCTTGAAGGTGTGCGCCAGCAGGTCGAGGAGATCATCGGCCAGGGGCAGTCGGCGCCGTCGGGGCACATTCCGTTCACCCCGCGCGCCAAGAAGGTCCTTGAGCTGTCGCTCCGCGAAGCCTTGCAACTGGGTCACAACTACATCGGCACAGAGCACATCCTCTTGGGCCTCATCCGTGAGGGCGAGGGCGTCGCTGCTCAGGTGCTGGTGAAGCTTGGCGCAGATCTCAACAGAGTGCGCCAGCAGGTCATCCAGTTGCTCCACGGCTACCAGGGCAAGGAGCCGGCCGCCGCGGGAGGCCCGCAGGAGTCCGCGCCGTCGACCTCCCTTGTGCTGGACCAGTTCGGCCGCAACCTGACCCAGGCCGCCCGCGAGGGCAAGCTCGACCCCGTGATCGGGCGCGACAAGGAGATCGAGCGGGTCATGCAGGTCCTGTCCCGCAGGACCAAGAACAACCCCGTTCTGGTCGGCGAGCCCGGCGTCGGCAAGACCGCCGTGGTCGAGGGCCTGTCCCAGAAGATCGTCAAGGGCGAGGTGCCCGAGACGCTGAAGGACAAGCAGCTCTACACGCTCGACCTCGGCGCGCTGGTCGCGGGCTCACGCTACCGCGGTGACTTCGAAGAGCGCCTGAAGAAGGTCCTCAAGGAGATCCGCACCCGCGGCGACATCATCCTGTTCATCGACGAGCTGCACACGCTCGTCGGCGCGGGCGCCGCCGAGGGCGCGATCGACGCCGCCAGCATCCTCAAGCCGATGCTGGCCCGCGGCGAGCTGCAGACCATCGGCGCCACCACGCTCGACGAGTACCGCAAGCACCTGGAGAAGGACGCCGCTCTCGAGCGCCGCTTCCAGCCCATCCAGGTCGCCGAGCCCTCGCTGAGCCACACGATCGAGATCCTCAAGGGTCTGCGCGACCGTTACGAGGCCCACCACCGCGTGACGATCACCGACGCGGCGCTCGTGGCCGCGGCCCAGCTGGCCGACCGCTACATCAGCGACCGCTTCCTGCCCGACAAGGCGATCGACCTCATCGACGAGGCCGGCTCGCGCATGCGCATCCGCCGCATGACCGCGCCGCCGGACCTGCGCGAGTTCGACGAGAAGATCGCCCAGGTGCGCCGCGACAAGGAGTCCGCGATCGACGCGCAGGACTTCGAGAAGGCCGCGGCCCTGCGTGACCAGGAGAAGCAGCTCCAGCTCAAGCGGGACCGCCGCGAGAAGGAGTGGAAGGCCGGCGACATGGACGTCGTCGCCGAGGTCACCGAGGAGCTCATCGCCGAGGTCCTCGCGACGGCCACCGGCATCCCGGTCTTCAAGCTCACCGAGGAGGAGTCCCAGCGGCTGCTCCGCATGGAGGACGAGCTCCACAAGCGCATCATCGGCCAGGACGACGCCATCAAGGGTCTGTCCCGGGCGATCCGCCGCACGCGTGCGGGCCTGAAGGACCCGCGCCGCCCCGGTGGCTCGTTCATCTTCGCCGGCCCGTCCGGCGTCGGTAAGACCGAGCTGTCCAAGGCGCTCGCCGAGTTCCTCTTCGGGGACGAGGACGCGCTGATCATGTTGGACATGTCCGAGTTCATGGAGAAGCACACCGTCTCGCGGCTGTTCGGCTCCCCGCCCGGCTACGTCGGGTACGAGGAGGGCGGCCAGCTCACCGAGAAGGTCCGGCGCAAGCCGTTCTCCGTGGTCCTGTTCGACGAGATCGAGAAGGCCCACCCGGACATCTTCAACTCGCTGCTGCAGATCCTGGAGGACGGTCGCCTGACCGACGCCCAGGGCCGCGTCGTCGACTTCAAGAACACCGTCATCATCATGACGACCAACCTCGGCACCCGCGACATCTCCAAGGGCATCGGGGTCGGGTTCGCGAAGAACAACGACGTCGAGGGCAACTACGACCGGATGAAGGCCAAGGTCCAGGAGGAGCTCAAGCAGCACTTCCGGCCCGAGTTCCTCAACCGCGTCGACGACGTGGTGGTCTTCCACCAGCTCACTCCGACCGAGATCATCAAGATCGTCGATCTGATGCTGGCCCAGGTGGACGCCCGCCTCAAGGACCGCGACATGGGCCTGGAGCTCACGGACGAGGCCAAGCAGGTTCTCGCCGACCGTGGCTACGACCCTGTGCTCGGCGCCCGTCCGCTGCGGCGCACCATCCAGCGCGAGCTGGAGGACACCCTGTCGGAGAAGATCCTCTACGGCGACCTCCGTCCCGGTCAGATCGTCAAGATCGCGATCGAGGGCGAGGGCGACGAGGCCAAGTTCACCTTCGTCGGTGAGCAGAAGGCGCAGGCTGAGATCCCCGACTCGGCGGCCGCCATCGCCGAGCCGGCGAGCAGCCGCGCCGGTGCTTCGGCCAGGCCGGCCGACCGCACGGCGTAGCGACCGCACAGCCGTGATGACCACGCGGCTGTGACGACGGTACGACCGTAGAGGCGAGAACGATCGCGCCTCGACGCGCATGACGCAGGACCCCCCGCGACGCATCGCGGGGGGTCCTCCGTATTTGTTGAGATCATTTTGACCGTTGGCGCTATGACACCACCGCGAGTAGTACTACACTCTGTAGAGCGAATCGGGCCTGAGCCATGCTCGCATGGCTCACAAGATCGACTGAGTACGGTGAGCACGCCGAGATCCCCCCACCGATGTAGCAGGGGATCAACTGCCGGGATGACGCGGCGGCGGGTGCCGGCCGGGCAGACTCGGGCGAGCCGGGGCCGGATTCCTGGCAGGGGGGCAATGCCGCATGCGCTGAGACAGGCGGGTTCGTCGCGGTGATGCCCGACAAGCAAAGTACGCCTGGGAGGCACCCGAGATGCGCCTGTGTCATGAGGACGGCACGCTCGTTCACCTGTCCTACAACGCGGGCGTGCACCCCGCGGAGGATCTGGAGAACCTGATCGCCCACCTCACCCGCTACGCCGTGCCCGTGCGCAAGCGGCTCGGGGTCGACCGGCTGGGCATCGGCATGTGGCTCGCCCCCGGCGTCGTCGACCACCTCGCCGCCGACCGCATCGAGCTGGTGCGGCTGCGCCGCTCGCTGGAGGAGCGCGGCCTTGAGGTCGTCAGCCTCAACGGCGCGGGCGGACGCGGCATGGGCCAGGACAGCCCCGGCCCCGACTGGGCCAAGCCCGAGCGCTACCGCTACACGATGGCGCTGGCGCGCATCCTCGCCTTCCTGCTGCCCGATGACGTCCAGTTCGGCAGCATCTCCACGATCCCGATCGGCTGGCGGCGCGACTGGCCCGCCGACCTGCACGCCATCGCCTCCCGTCGGCTGGACCGGCTGTCGCGCGAGCTGCGCGGCCTGCACAGCGTCACCGGCAAGACCATCAGGGTGGGCTTCCAGCCGTGGCCCGGCTGCGTGCTCGAGACCACCCAGCAGGCGGTCGAGCGGGTGTGCGGCATCGACTCCGAATACCTCGGCGTGTGCCTGGACGCCTGCCACCTGACCTGCGGCGTCGAAGAGCCCGGCGCCGCCCTGCGCGGGCTGGCCGACGCCGGTGCCTCGGTGATCAAGCTCGGCCACGTGCACAACCACACCGGCGAGGCCCCGGCCACCGAGTCGATCCTGGAGAACACCCTGGCCGCCATCCTGTCGGCGCCGACGACCGGCGGCGCCCACATCGAGGTGGAGGCGCACGGCCTGGCCAGCCCCGCCAAGGGCAAGGGCCCCGCCGCCCTCGTCGCCACCCTCGCCGACGAACTCGACTGGACCCGCCGCAACCTGACCGCCCTCGGCCTCAAACTAGCCGCCTGACCCAATCCGCCTCCGTCAGCCCCCCTGATGTGGCCGTCGTGGGATGGTCAGGTGGGGAGGCGGTAGGTGGCGTCGGGGAGGGGCTCGGCGAGGCCGTCGGCGATCAGGGCGTCCAGGGCTCGTTCGCGCTGTACGGCATCGTCCCAGACGGCGTCCAGCGCCGCCTTGGGCACCGCGCCGTGCGCTTCCCGCAGGACCGCGAGCAGGCGTCCCCGGCACTGACGGTCGGTGCCGGCGTAGGTCTGGCCGCGGCGCTCGGGGCCCTCGTAGGCCGGTCGGCCCGCCAGGCGCCAGGCGCAGTCGGCGGCGACCGGGCAGTCGGCGCACCGTGGCGCGCGCGCCGTGCAGACCAGCGCGCCGAGCTCCATGACGGCCACCGCCCAGCGCGGGGCGTCCAGCGGGGGCAGCAGCGACTCGGCCAGCCTGCGCTCGGCCGCCGTGGTCGCCTTCGGCGGGTACTCCTCACCGCGCACCGCCCGGGCCAGCACCCGCCGCACGTTGGTGTCCAGCACGGCGTGACTGCGGCCGAACGCGAAGCTGGCGACCGCGGCGGCGGTGTAGTCGCCGATGCCGGGCAGCCGGCGCAGCTCCTCGTAGTCCGCGGGCACCCGTCCGCCGTGCTCCGAGGTGATGGCACGGGCGCAGGCGTGCAGGTTGAGCGCGCGGCGCGGATATCCGAGGCGTCCCCAGTGGCGTACGGCCTCTCCGGGCGGTTCGGCGGCCAGAGCCTCGGGCGTGGGCCAGCGTCGCATCCATTCGGCCCACACCGGCAGGACACGCACGACGGGCGTCTGCTGCAGCATGATCTCGCTCACCAGGATCGCCCACGGGCCTGCGTCGGGTCGCCGCCAGGGGAGGTCTCTGGCGTTCTCGGCGTACCAGTCGAGGATCGGGGCGTGAAGTCCGGTGGCCACGGCGTCGAGCCTAACGGCCCTCGGGCGGACGGCGGGCTGAGAGGGAGAGCTGAGACGGCGGGCTGGGACGGCGGGCTGGGATGGCGGGCTGGGATGGCGGGCTGGGATGGCGGGCTGGGATGGCGGGCTGGGATGGCGGGCTGGGATGGCGGGCCGGGACCGCGGGCCGGGACGGCGGGCCGGGACGGTGGGCACTGAGGCGGCGGGTTCGGGACGGCGGCGCCGGCTGGGCGCCCGTTCTGCTCGGCTGTGGTGGCGCACAGCCAGAGGGTTATGCCGGGATTGGCGGGAAGTGGGAGGTGACGGGGACCGCGCTGTCGGCGGGTCGTTACCCACATGCGGGTTTGGAAACACCATACTGACTGTATGGATCCGGACACGTTCCGTGGCGACGTCGGTGTCGAGGGGCCCGAGGTCTACTGGCGCCGCCGGGTGTCGGTGCTCACCGGCGCGCTGGTGGTCGTGGCCGTGATCGCGTGGGCCTGCTCCAGCGCCTCAGGGGGTTCCGACGACGTCTCCCCGCGACCGGCGAGCGTGGGGTCCAAGGCGCCGGGCCTGCCTCCGAACACGACGGCGTTGCCCACGCCGACGCCTTCCGCGAGTACGCCGGCGGGGCCCGGGCACGCCTCGGCGCCGCGCAGACCCTCCGCGGGCGCGCATCATGCCCACCGGCCCGGCGACCGGTGCGAGAAGGCCGATCTGGTGGTCAGCCTGCGCGGCCGGGCCGAGGTCTACCCGGCGGGGCGCACGCCCAAATTCCTGCTCACCGTCGTCAACATCGGCCGGGTCGACTGCACCGTGGACGTCGGGCCGCGGGCGATCGAGGTGCGCATCACCTCCGGCGCCGACCGCGTGTGGTCGACCGCCGACTGCGTGAGCGGCGAGGGCTCCGATGTCCGGCGCCTCGCGCGCGGGGTGCCGCACGTGCGCATGCTCGACTGGGATCGGCGCCGGTCGGCGCCCGACTGCCGCGCGGCCCGCCCCGAGGCCCGCGACGGCACCTACGTCGCGACGGCGCGGCTGGGCGGCTTGAAGAGCCCGAAGGTCGTCTTCCACCTCCGCTGAGCGAGCGCCCGTTCCACGCGGTCCAGTCGGGTTTCAGCCGCCGCCTGAGAGGGTCAGACGTAGCGTTCCAGTATGGAGGCCTCGGCCAGGCGGGACAGGCCCTCGCGTACGCTGCGCGCCCGCGACTCGCCGACGCCGCCCACCGACTGCAGGTCGTCGGTGCTGGCCGCCAGGAGCTTCTGAAGGCCGCCGAAATGGTCCACGAGCCGGTCTACGACGCTGACGGGCAGCCGTGGCACCTTGGCCAGCAGACGGAACCCTCGCGGGCTCACCGGGCTCTCCAGAGCCTCCGAGCCGGCGTGGCCGAGCACGTGGGCGACGGCCGTCAGATCGAGCAGGTCGGAGGGGGACAGCAGGTCGAGCTCCGCCAGTGACTCGCCGACCTTGCCCGGCCCGGCGGGCAGGTAGTCGCGCATGATCAGGTCGCGGTCCTCTTCGACGCCGCCGACCAGCTCGGCGAGCTGGAGGGACAGCAGCCGCCCGTCGATGCCGAGCTCGACGACGTACCCCTCGATCTCGCCGGCGATGCGCCGCACCATCTCCAGCCGCTGGACGACCGCGGCGACGTCGCGCACGGTGACAAGATCTTCGATCTCCAGGGCCGACAGCGTGCCGGACACCTCGTCCAGGCGCATCTTGTAGCGCTCGAGCGTGGCCAGCGCCTGGTTGGCCTTCGACAGGATCGCCGCGGACTCCTCCATGACGTAGCGGACGCCGTCGAGGTAGAGGGCGATGATGCGCATGGACTTGCTGATCGAGATGACCGGGTAGCCGGTCTGGCGGGCCACCCGCTGGGCGGTGCGGTGGCGGGTGCCCGACTCGTTGGTGGGCAGCGAGGAGTCGGGGACGAGGTGGACCGCCGCGCGCAGAATCTTCTTGCCGGCGCGGTCGAGCACGATGGCGCCGTCCATCTTGGCCAGCTCGCGCAGACGCGTCGCGGAGAACTCGACGTCGAGCGTGAAACCGCCTGTGCAGACCTCCTCGACCTTCGCGTCGTGGCCGAGGACGATCAGCCCGCCGGTGTGCCCGCGCAGAATGCGCTCCAGGCCGTCACGCAGCTCGGTGCCCGGAGCGAGCATGGCAAGGGTCGATCTTCGCTGTTCGTCGATCCCCTTGTTGGTGTTTGCCACATGGCCCCCGCTGGTCGCTGACGTCGCCCAGTTTACCGGCGAAGCGGTGGCCGTACCCGGACACCGTTCAGGTTACGTGGGTGAGGGCGTCCCATACGTTCTCGGCCTCGGTGACGTCGAAACCTTGGGAGAAGGCCGTCGTGCGGATGGGGGACCGCGAGACGGGCACCGGGCGCAGGGCCTCCTTCGCGTCCGAGATGGCCGGGGCGTCACGGTCGAGGGACCCCGCGGGGACCAGCGCGTGGGTGAACCCCAGGCGGGCCGCCTCGGCGACCCGCCGCCGGATGTCTCTCACCGGGCGCAGCTCGCCGGCCAGGCCCACCTCGCCGAGCACGACCAGGCCGGGCGGCAGCGGACGGTCGCCCGCGGCGCTCGCGACCGCGAGCATCACGGCCAGATCGACCGCCGGGTCGTTCAGCCGGATGCCGCCGACCGTCGCGGTGAACACGTCGCAGCCGCTCAGCCTGGCGTTCAGCCGGCGTTCGAGCACCGCCAGGATCATCGTGACGCGGAACGGGTCGAGGCCGGAGGACGACCGGCGGGGCTGCTGGGCCTCGGTGGGGCCGACCAGCGCCTGCACCTCGGCGGGCAGCGGGCGGGTGCCCTCGACGGTCACGGTGACGCAGGTGCCGGGGACCGGCTCGGAACGCCGCGACACGAACAGCCCGCTCGGGTCGGGCAGGCCGCGGATGCCGGCCTCGTCGAGGTCGAAGCAGCCGACCTCGTCGGTGGGGCCGAAGCGGTTCTTGATGCAGCGGACCATGCGCAGCCGGGAGTGGCGGTCCCCCTCGAAGTGCAGCACGACGTCGACCAGGTGCTCTAGCACGCGAGGGCCGGCGATCGAGCCGTCCTTGGTGACGTGGCCGACCAGCACCGTGGACATGCCGCGCTCTTTGGCCAGCCGGACGAGGTTGCCGGTGACCTCGCGCACCTGGGTGACGCCGCCGGGCACGCCGGTCGCCTGGGACGAGCCGATGGTCTGCACGGAGTCGACGATGAGCAGCCGCGGCTGGACCTTCTCGACGTGGCTCACCAGGGCCGCGAGGTCGGTCTCTGCCGCCAGGTAGAGATGCTCCTGGATGGCGCCGATGCGGTCGGCGCGCATGCGCACCTGGGCGGTGGACTCTTCGCCGGTGACGTAGAGCACCGTCTCGTGGCGGGCGGTGCTGGCCGCGGCCTCCAGCAGCAGGGTGGACTTGCCGATGCCGGGCTCTCCGGCCAGCAGGACGACGGCGCCGGGGACCAGGCCGCCCCCGAGCACGCGGTCGAGCTCGCCGACGCCGGTGGTGCGCGCACGGGCGAACTCGGCCTTGACCTGGCCGATCGGCAGGGCGGGCGCGGTGACCGCCCCGCCCTGGACGACGTGGACGCCGGCGCGCGCGCCCTCTTCGTCGACCGTGCCCCAGGACTGGCACTCACCGCACCGGCCCACCCACTTGGTGGTGCGCCAGCCGCATTCGGTGCAGCGGTAGCCGGCCTTCTGCGTCTTGGTCATGCGGGGCACGCTATCGGCCCGGACCGACAAACTTCACCGGCTCCCGTGCCGACGAGTCGCACGCCGCCGGTCAGAACAAGATCGGTCAGAACTGGCCTTCCAGGTCGGCGAGCAGCATGCGCTTGGGCTTGGCGCCGATGACCTGGCGCACGACCTCGCCGTCCCGGTAGAGGTTCAGGGTCGGAAAGCCCATCACCCCATAGCGGGACGCGATCTCGGGGTAGTCCTCGGCGTTCAGCTTGGCCACGGTGAGCCGCTCGCCGTACTCATCGGCGATCTCCTCCAGCACCGGGGCCACCATGCGGCACGGCGGGCACCACTCGGTCCAGAAGTCCACCAGCACCGGCTTGTCGCTGCGCAGGACCTGCTCGTCGAAGTTCTCCGCGGTCAGTGTGATCATCGTTTCGTTCCTCCGGTTCTCAGTTCGCATCCCGGGCACGCCTCGGCGAGCTGTGCCGCCACCTCGGCGCGGCGTTCCAGCAAGGTGCGGATCTGGCCGTCTATCTCGGCGAGCTTGCGCCGGTAGACCTCGACGGACTCCGGGCATGCGTCGCCCGACTCGTGGCCGGCCCGCAGGCACTCCACGAACGGGCGGGCGTCCTCCAGAGTGAAGCCCACGGTCAGCAGCGAGCGGATCTCGGTGACGAGCTTGAGGTCGGACTCGTCGTAGTCCCGGTAGCCGTTGGTCGAGCGGCGGGCCGGAAGCAGCCCCTGCTGCTCGTAGTAGCGCAGCGCCCGCGTGCTCACCCCCGCCTGCCTCGCCAGCTCTCCGATGCGCATGGGCCCTCCCTGATCCGCGCTCACGCTAACCCTTGACGTCAACGTCAAGGTCAAGCCTTCGCGTCCCGGACCGCCCGGACGCGGCGCCCAACGCCGTCCGAGAGGGGGAAGAAGACCGGGCCGCCGTCCGCCAGGGGGAAGGAGAGCGGCGAGCGGGTCAGTAGAGGCGCCAGCGCAGGACGTTGGGGTAGTCGAGCTCCAGCCCCGGGATGCGCGCGATGGCCTCCTCGGCGACGGCCGGGGCGAACTCGATGCGCAGGACGGCCTCCAGGTCGGCGCGGGAGGTGAAGACCATGCGCAGGTCGAGCTCGTCGCGCCGCCAGCCCTGACGCGACCAGAAGGCCTCCACGTCCGCCGCGGAGTACGACGGCACCGTGCGGCTGAACCAGTCGCCGAACGCCCCGCGCGTCGCGTCCAGGTCGACCACGAACGCGGCGCCGCCGCGCCGGACGACCCGGGAGAGCTCGCGCAGCCCCGGCTCGCACCCGGGGCCGAAGAAGTACGCCCACCGCGCCACCGCCACGTCGACGGAGGCGTCGGGCACCGGCAGGGCCTGGGCGGTGGCCGTGCGGACCGAGACGCGCCGCAGGCCCCGGCAGCGCTCGGCCGCCAGCGCCGCCAGGCCCGAGTGCGGCTCCACGCCGATGACCTCGCGGGCGGTGGCGGCGTAGGAGGGCAGGTGGTAGCCGGTGCCGCAGCCGATGTCCAGGACGACCGCGCCCGTCCACGGCCGGATGGCCGAGATCGCGGCGTCCACGGCCCCCTCGGGGTCGACGGCGCGGTTCTCCAGCTCATAGGTGCGGGGGGAGTTCCAGATGTTCGGGCTCGGTATGGCCCCCTCGACGATCCGCGCCATGCAGACACCGTAGACCAGGCAGGATGCCGCTCGGGCCGATGTGATCCTGCTTCCATCGCGGGTTGCGGAGCGCCACCTGGCCGTGACCCGCCTTAGGCTGGCAGATGTGACCGACGTCATCCGAGTCCCTAACGCCAAGATCGCCCTGTCCACCGCGTCGGTGTATCCGGAGCGCACCCCGGACGCCTTCGAGCTGGCCGCGCGCCTGGGGTACGACGGTGTGGAGGTCATGGTGGGCGCCGACCCGGTGAGCCAGGACATCGACGTGCTCGAACGGCTCATCGACCACTACCAGATCCCGGTGCTGGCGGTGCACGCCCCGTGCCTGCTCGTCACCCAGCGGGTGTGGGGCCGCGACCCGTGGGCCAAGCTCGTGCGGGCGCAGAAGGCCGCCGAGCGCCTCGGCGCGCGCACGGTCGTGGTCCACCCGCCGTTCCGCTGGCAGCGCGACTATGCCCGCGACTTCGAGACCGGCCTCGCGCGCATCCGCGACGAGACCGACGTGGTGTTCGCGGTGGAGAACATGTTCCCGCTGCGCGCCCGCGGCGCCGAGGTCGTCCCCTACTCCCCGGGGTGGGACCCGGTCGACCAGGACTACCCGCAGGTCACACTCGACCTGTCGCACACCGCGGTCTCCGGCTCCGACGCGCTGGAGATGGCAGAGAAGCTCGGCGACCGTCTGGCGCACCTGCACCTGGCCGACGGCGTGGGCACCACCAACAAGGACGAGCACCTGGTGCCGGGCAGGGGCGCCCAGCCCTGCGCGCGCATCCTCGAACGCCTCGCCACCGCCGGGTACGGCGGTCTCATCGTCCTTGAGATCAACACCCGCAAGGCCGCCGGTCGCACCGAGCGCATCGACGATCTGGCCGAGGGGCTGGCCTTCGCCCGGCTGCACTTCGCCGCCTCCTCGACGACATGATCCGGCGGACGCCATGAGCGATGGCGCCCGGCCACGTCCACCCGGTGACGGCCTGGCGGAAGGGGCCGCGGTGAGCACGACGGGCACGGCGGGGACGGAGGGGACGGAGGGCGGAGCGGTGGGCGCGGCGCACGAGGCAGGCCCGCCGAGCGCGGCGCCCGGCGGGCGGCGGCCGGGCCGCCGGCGCGGGTCGGCGGACACCAAGGGGCAGATCGTCGCCGCGGCGCGCAAGATCTTCGCGGAGAAGGGCTTCGACAAGGCGACGATCAGGGGCATCGCCCGGGAGGCCGCGGTCGACCCCGCCCTGGTCCACCACTACTTCGACACCAAGGAAGGCATCTTCGTCGAGGCGATGCGGCTGCCGGTCGACCCGGCGCAGGCGATCCCGCTCATCCTCGAAGGCCCGCGCGCCGAGATCGGCGAGCGCGTGGTCCGCTTCCTGCTGACCATGACGGCCTCCGCGGACGACCGCGAGCCGATCATCGCGCTGGTGCGCAGTGCGATGACCAACGAGCAGGCCGCCGTGATGATCCGCGAGTTCTTCACGATGGCGGTCTTCAACCGGGTGGTGGAGGGGCTCGGCATCTCCCCGGTGCGCATGGAGGTGGCGTTCGCCCAGATGTTTGGCGTGGTCATGATGCGGTATGTCCTCCGGTTGGAACCGCTGGCTTCCGCTGAGATCGATGAACTGGTGGCGATCGTGGCCCCGACGATCCAGCGTTACCTGGGCGGCGACTGACCGGCGATCGGCAGAGCTTTTTCCAGAGCATTGTTCTAATATCGGGTTCCACGAAGACGGCCGCCCCCCGTGTGCCGCCGGTTAAGTTACCGGCGAGTATCATTCGGGTGGCCAGGCCGTCATGCTGGACGACTGGTATGTCTACGCTGGGCAGCCGACGCCATAGTTTGGAGGACCCGTGCTCCTTGTAGCGATCATCGGGCTGGCGATGACCGCCGTGGCGGTGACGCTCGCAGGCCGCCGCGTGCGCTGGCTGTACAGCCTCGCCACCAGCGGCCAGCCCGCTCCTGAGCGGGTGCGGTACGCCAAGGAGAACCTCGGCGCCGAGATCAGGGCGCAGCTCGTCGAGGTGTTCGCCCAGAAGAAGCTGCTGAAGTGGACGCCGTCGGGCGTCGCCCACTTCGTGGTCTTCTGGGCATTCGTCATCCTGGCCACGGTCTACCTGGAGGCGTACGGGGCGCTGATCCAGGGCGCGGTGACCGGCACGCCGGACTTCCACATCCCGCTGGTCGGCACCTGGTCCGTGCTGGGCTTCCTCCAGGACCTCATCGCCGTCGCCTGTCTCGCCGGCCTGGCGCTGTTCGCGGCCATCCGCGTCAAGAACTCGCCGAAGAAGCTCGGCCGCGACTCGCGGTTCTCCGGCTCCCACCTGGGCGGCGCGTGGCTGATCCTCTTCATGATCTTCAACGTGATCTGGTCGCTGTTCCTGTTCCGCGGCGCGGCGATCAACACCGGCAACTTCCCCTACCGCTCAGGCGCCTTCGCCTCCGACGCCGCCGCGGCACTGCTGCGCCCGCTCGGCGAGTCCGCCAACGAGGCGCTGGAGAAGGCCGGCCTGCTGCTGCACATCGGCGTCATGCTGGTGTTCCTGGTCATCGTGGTGAACTCCAAGCACCTGCACATCTTCACCGCGCCGCTGAACGTGGCCTTCTCCCGCCGCCCCGACGGCCTCGGCGCGGTGCCCGAGATGCGCAGCAACGGCAAGGTGCTGGACTTCGAGGAGGCCGACCCCGACACCGACGTCTTCGGCCGCGGCAAGATCGAGGACACCAGCTGGAAGGGCTTCCTCGACTTCTACACCTGCACCGAGTGCGGCCGCTGCCAGTCGCAGTGCCCGGCGTGGAACACCGACAAGCCGCTCTCGCCCAAGATGCTGATCCTCGACCAGCGCGACCACGCCATGGCCATCGCGCCGTACCTGCTCGCCACCGAGGAGGAGCGCGCCGACCTGCCCGAGGACGTCCTGGCGCTGGCCGGCAAGCCGCTGGTCGGCGAGGACGGCGTCATCCACCCCGACGTGCTGTGGTCGTGCACCAACTGTGGCGCGTGCGTCGAGCAGTGCCCGGTGGACATCGAGCACATCGACCACATCATGGACATGCGGCGCTACCAGGTCATGATCGAGTCGAGCTTCCCCTCCGAGGCGGGCGTCATGCTCAAGAACCTCGAGAACAAGGGGAACCCGTGGGGCGTCTCCGAGATGAAGCGCGCCGAGTGGATCGAGGAGCTCGCCTCCCGCGAGGTCGACCCGATCGAGGTCCAGGTCATCGACGAGAAGGTTCCCGACGATCTCGAATACCTCTTCTGGGTCGGTTGCGCCGGAGCGCTGGAGGACCGCGCGAAGAAGACCACCAAGGCGGTCGCCGAACTGCTGCACATCGCCGGGGTGAAGTTCGGCGTGCTCGGCCCGATGGAGGCCTGCTCGGGCGACCCGGCCCGGCGGCTGGGCATGGAGTTCCTGTTCAACATGCTCGCCCAGCAGAACATCGAGACGCTGAACGAGGCCGGGGTCAAGAAGATCGTCGCCACCTGCCCGCACTGCTTCAACACCCTGGCGAACGAGTACCCGCAGCTCGGCGGCACCTTCGAGGTCGTCCACCACACCCAGCTGCTCGCCAAGCTGGTCGAGGAGGGCAGGCTCACCCCGATCACACCCATCGAGGAGAAGATCACCTACCACGACCCGTGCTTCCTCGGCCGCCACAACAAGGTGTACGCCCAGCCGCGCGACATCATGGCCAAGGTGCCCGGCGTCCAGACCCAGGAGATGCACCGCTGCAAGGACCGCGGCTTCTGCTGCGGCGCGGGCGGCGCGCGCATGTGGATGGAAGAGCGCATCGGCAAGCGCATCAACACCGAGAGGGTGGACGAGGCGCTGACCACCGATCCCGACACCGTCTCGACCGCCTGCCCGTTCTGCCTGGTCATGCTGGGTGACGCCATCAACGAGAAGAAGAACGGCGGCCAGGCCAAGGAGTCGCTGGAGGTCGTGGACGTCGCACAGTTGCTGATCACCTCCGTGAAGGGGCGGCCGGTCAAGGCGTGAGCCGCGGGAACGGCCTGCTCATGCGCGGGAACGGCCCTGCCCGTGGGGTGATGGGCAGGGCCCGGAAACCTTTCTCCACATAACGGGGAAATCACGGTAACCTCAACGCGGGGCTCGATCGACGGGGAGGGTGCGCGGTGCGCGTTGTCGTTACCGATGCAGAGGTCACCTTGGCCGACGTCCTCTCGCTCCGCCTCTCCATCGAGCAGCCCCTCGCCGACGGCACGCGGCTCGTCCTCCGCCAGCGGGGCACGGGCGCCGAGGCCAAAGTGGTGCTCGGCACGCCGGGAGCCGAGGCGCGCGACGCCTCGGTCGCGGTGTCGCTGACGCCGCTGGAGCTGGCCCCCGGCCGGTGGGACGCCTACCTCGAACACGACGGACGTCCCGCCGGCGACGATCCGGGCGGCCGCACCCGCATGCATTGCGTCGACCCGGGGTTCTCCCTCGACCGGCTGGACGCCTACGCGCTGAGCCGCCGCACCCTGGCCTATCGCGCCTACCGCACCCTCAACGGCTACCTGGCGCTGAAGATCTCCCCGGCCGAGCCGGTGGCCGACGTGCGGGCGGTGTGGTTCCGCGAGGGCCGTTTCGAGGTCACGGGGCTGCTGGCCTACACCGGCTTCGACGACGACGACGCCCACCGCACGGCCCGTCTGGCGCTGCGCAGCACCTCGGGCCCCGAGACGGCGGTGACCGCCGCGGCCACCGTCCAGGGCGTGCGCTTCCACGCCGCGCTGTCGCTGTGCGACGTGATCGCCGCGACGCCGGAGTACGAAGGGCTGTGGACGCCGTCCCTGGAGGTGGACGGGCTGGCGGAGCCCATCCCCCTCGGGGGGCGCATCGACGACGTCGACGGCAAGCGCCGCCGCGTGCACTATCCCGATACCAGCGTCGACGGCGTGCCGGTCCGGCCGTGCTACACGGTGGACGACGAGCTCCGTCTCGAGGTGGGCGGATGAAGATCTGCTTCCTGGTCCCCTCCGCGTACGGCATGCGCGGCGACACGCGGGCCGTGCTCAACCTCGCCACCGAGCTGGCCGCCCGGCACGAGGTCGAGATCATCAGCGTCCGCAGGGTGCGCGAGGCGCCGTTCTTCCCGGTGGACCCGCGCATCTCGCTGCGCTGGCTGGTCGACGCGCGCCCCGGCGTACGCCATCTGCTGCCGCGCGGGCAGATGCGCACCGACGTGACGCTCTGGCGCACCCTGCGCACCCTGCGCGCGGAGGTGCTGGTGACCACCAGGCCGGGCCTCAGCGTCCAGGCCGCCCGGCATGTGCCGCGCGAGACCGTGCGCATCGCCCGCGAGTGGAGCCGTCCGGCCGTGCCCGCGCCGGTCCGGCGCTTCTACCCCAAGCTGGACGCGGTGGTGGCCTCCACCGAGGCGACCGGGGCGGAGATGACCCGCCTGCTGGACGGCGCCTGCGACCCGCCGGTGCTCGTGGTGCCCGACGCGCTGCCGCCCGCGCCCTGGCCGCGTTCGCGTATGGACAACCGCGTCGTGTCGGCGGGCGGGCGGTGGCTGCCGGGCAAGGCGTTCGACCGGCTCATCCGGGCCTTCGCCATCGTGGCCGACAAGCGCCCCGACTGGCGGCTGCGCCTGTACGGCGGCGGCCCCGAGGAGAAGCGGCTGCGCGCGCTGGTCGGCGAGCTGAACCTGCACAACAACGTGTACTTCATGGGCACCACGCCCGACCTGCAGGGGGAGTTCGCCAAGGCGTCCATCGTGGCGGTGACCTCCCACACCGAGACGCCGGGCATGACGGTGATCGAGGCGCTCGCGTGCGGCGTCCCCGTGGTCGGCTTCGACGGCGCCCGGGGGTTCGGCGAGTTCGTGACGCCGGGCCGCGACAGCGTGCTGGTGCCCGCGGGCGAGGGCGAGATCGGCGCGTACGCCTCGGCGCTGCTGGCGCTGATCGACGACGAGCGCCGTCGCATGGTGCTCGCGGCGGGGGCGAGGGAGTCGGCCGCCGGGCACGCCGCGCCCGTCATCGCCGCCCGCTGGGAGACGCTGGTGGAGGGCCTGCGGCCCCGCGCCTGAGCGCCACGGCGCGCATACCCTGAGCAGGTATCGTGGACGGTATGCATGGTTACAGCGGGGACAAGCAGGCCTATCTGACCAGGCTGCGGCGCATCGAAGGTCAGATCCGCGGGTTGCAGCGCATGGTCGAGGAGGATTCCTACTGCATCGACGTCCTCACGCAGGTGTCGGCCGCCACGCGCGCCCTGCAGGCGGTGGCGCTGGGGTTGCTGGAGGACCACATCGGGCACTGCGTGAAGGACGCCATCAACGCCGGCGGGCCCGAGGCCGAGGAGAAGGTCAAGGAGGCCTCGGCGGCCATAGCGAGGCTAGTGCGCTCGTAGCGGCCGGCGGCGGACGTCCGGCCCGGGCGGACTAGTCCATCGGGAGCAACGGGGAGCGCCTGTCACAAAACCGTCCCGAACCCCAGGGGAGTCCGGGACCAGTTCTGCAAGCTACTTCAGTGGCTCACCGAAGTTCGCAACCCGAGCGCGTTGTCGAGCTCATCCAACGTCAGCTCTCGCTCGCTGACAGCGACGGCGCTGAGCACCTCCGCGTAGAGCGCGATCTCGTCCAACGCGACACGGTCATGGACTCGTGAGTCCAGATAATCGTGCCCCACCGCGTCGTCCTTCCTTCCGCAGCCCACACCCTCTTCGAGGTTACGACCGGGTGGCTTTCGACGACATGGCCCATCAGGACCATTCGCCGGACCCTCTCGTGTCCCCGTGGAACCATTTCCCCGTTCCGAGATCACAATTCCGTCAAACCCGCAGATCAGGGGGCGGGGAATGATATACGCGGGGTAAGCATGAAATAACCTCATAAACCGTTTAGGGCGGGCCGGTTGGATCAGGAGTGGCGTATCCATTCCGCTGAGGTCGCTGGGACGGCGGGCGCCGGGTCGTCGCGCTCGTGGATCAAGCAGGTCACCGTCGCCGAGGACGTGGGGAAGCCGCGCGGCGGCGGCGCCGTCCCCGTCAGGCGGCACCAGGCCAGCCCCGTCGCGTAACCCGCGCCCAGCAGAGCCGCGGCCGAGGCCCGGTCGGGCGGCCGCAACGCGGCCGGCGGCTCGCCGTCGCGCGGCCAGCAGCCCCGCAGCGGATGAGCCGGATCGGTGAGCGCCACGTGGTAGGCCCGCCGCGACTCGGGGTCGAGCCATTTGTGGAGCAGTGGCGCCACGGCAGGCGCCACGGCCTGGACGTCGGCCGCGAGCAGCGAGGCGGCCACCGCCCGCGGGTCGGCCCCATGGGAGCACGAGAACGACAGCGCCTCCACCAGGTCGTACAGCACGTGCCGGAAGTGCTCGCCGGGCGAGCGCTCGGCCACCAGCGCGCCTTCCAGGTGCGGCGGGCAGCGCGCCAGCCACGCCCGCCGCGCCGTCTCGGCGTCCTGGGCCGGGTGGTCCAGCCACGGCCGCGCCCGCAGCGGCTCGACCATCGCCAGCAGCGCGGCGGCGCGGGGAGCGAACCTGGGGTCGGCGAGCAGCACGCGCGCGGTGTCGGTGACATGCCCGGCCACGCGCACCGCGGCGCCCGCGCCGCGCGCGAGCCGCTCGGTGTACAGGGCGGTCAGCGCGGACAGCGGCAGGGGAGGCAGCCAGCGCACCCAGTCGTCCCCCGGCAGCGGGCGGGACAGGAACTCCCCGAACATGGACAGCAGCACCTCGTTGCCGTCGAACGCCGGAGCGTACGCGCACCACATGACGGTCCCCCACATGGCGGCCACCGGCGCGGTGACGTCCGGGTGGAACAGCTCGCGCAGCGGCCCGGTGGCGAAGGCCGGCTCCTCCTCCCTGGTCGCGCAGGCGACGCCCAGCAGCGTCCTGACGCGCTCGGTCAGGTCGCGGGGCACGTCCGGGCCGACGAAGGCCTGTGTGGAGCCGCGGTCGAAGGCCAGGTCGGCGACCGACGGCAGCAGCTCCTCAGGGACCGGCGGTGCGGGCTGGGCCGGCCGCGCGGCGGCGCGGGCCAGGGGTGCGGCGGGAGGCGCCGACAGGTGCCACAGCCCTTCGTCCGGGTCGTGCCGGTGCCAGCGGGCGCGCGCGCCGAACAGCCAGCAGCCGCCGTCACGGGTGCGCAGCAGGCGGGCCGCCATCGCCTGCGCCTGCGTGGGTGCGGGGACGTCCGCCCAGCGCGGGTCGGCGACCATGGCGCGGACATCCCGCTCGATCGCCTCGAAAGGGTCCCACTGCACGGCCGCCATGCTACTGGGGGCAGGTCACGAGGACCTGGGACCAGGCCCGCGGCCCCGCGTTCAGGCGCCGGAAGGCGGCGGAGCGGCGGCGCGGTGGCGGGCGGCCTTGGCCATGTAGTTGTCCGGCGTGCGGGCGAACGTCGCCCGGTCGGCGTCGGTCAGCTCGCGCACGACCTTTCCCGGCACCCCGGCCACCAGCACCCCGGCGGGGATGCTCTTGCCCGGCGTGACCACGCAGCCCGCCGCGACGAGCGAGCCCGCGCCGATCGTCGCGCCGTTCAGCACGACCGCGCCGATGCCGATCAGCGCCCCGCTCTCGACCCGCGCCCCGTGCACGACGGCGCGGTGGCCGAGGCTCACGCGGTCCGCGAGGACGGCGGGCAGCCCAGGGTCGGCGTGCAGGCAGCAGAGGTCTTGGACGTTGCACTCGTCGCCGACCTCGATGGCCTCGTCGTCGCCGCGCAGCACCGAGCCGTACCAGACGCTCGTGCCGCGCCCGAGCCGCACGCGGCCCACCACGACGGCCGTCGGGGCCACGTACGCCTCGGGATGGACGACGGGGGCGGCGTCGCCGAGCGCCGCGATGTAGGGCGAGGCCGGGGATGTTCCCGGGCCGGAGAAGGGGCGCTCGCTCATGTCAAAGATGATCTCACGTGGCACTCCTCCGGTTTCCGCCCTTACTCGCGGCAGGGGCTCATCCGACCGGAAGAGGTCAGGCCGTTCGGGTTGCGGACTTGGGCGGATGGCAGGAAAGTCGTGTCCGACGTGTCGTTACCGAAGCACGACCCCCACTCGATTCACGACCCCCAGGGCTCAGCCATGACGAACCAGCACGACAGCTTTCCCGACATGATGCACGAGGACCTCGGCTTCGAGGTGGTGATGCGTGGATACAGCCGCCGGCAGGTCCACGATCACATGGTCCGGACTCGCAACCAGATTCGCGACCTCGAGGAACGGCTGGCACGCGCCATCGATCAGGCCGAGCAGGGCCGTGTCGAGCTCGCGGAGGCCCGGCGCCGCCTGGCCGAGGCCCCGCAGGACTACGACGAACTGGGCCAGCGGCTGAGCCAGATCCTCAAGCTCGCCGAGGAAGAGGCCATCTCCAAGCGCGAGACCGCCGACGCCGAGGCGGCCAAGGTCCGCGAGGAGGCCGCCGCGGAGGCCGAGCGCATCCTCGCCGCCGCCCAGGCCGAGGCCGAGCGCCGGGTCGCCGAGGCCACCAACGCCGCCGAGCGGCTGCTGGCGCAGGCCGGATCGGACGCCGAGGAGACCCTGGGCGCCGCGCGCGCCGAGTCCGACGAGACGCTGCGCAACGCGCGCGCCGAGGCCGACCGCACGCTCACCGCCGCTCAGCGCGAGGCCGAGCGCCTGGTGACGGAGGCCGGGGCGCAGGCCGAGGCGACGATCGGCTCGGCCAACGCCGAGGCCGAGAGCACGCTGAAGGCCGCGCGCGCCGAGGCGAGCGACACGCTGGCCGACGCGCGGCAGCGCGCCGCGTCCCTGGACGAGCACACCGGCAAGAGGGTGACCTTCCTCACCGACACCCACACCGAGGTCATGCGCCGGCTCGGCGAGATGGGCTCGGTGCTGACCGACCTGCTGCGGCACGAAGGGGCGGCCGGGCCGCTGATCGACGAGGCCGCCGTGCTGCCGCCCGCGCCCTCGATCGACCCGGCCGAAGAGCGGGGCCAGAGCGGGTCGCCCGCGGCCGAGGAGCTCGACGCGGTCCGCGTCGTCCTGGACGACACCGGCGACGGTGACAGCGAGGGCACCGGCACCGACGTCCACGACGACGCGCGCGACGCGCGGCCAGGCGAGGACGCCGGGCCGGCGCAGGACGCCCGCACCGACCACGACGGCGTCCGTGACGGCCGTGACGGGCACGGCGAACCCGCCGAGCACGCCTCGCACGGCGACGACGGCCCGCACGGTGAGCAGACCCGGCACGGCCGGTACGGCGAGCCCGCCGGGCACGGCCAGGCCGGGCAGCAGGCGTCCGCGGGCCAGGGCGGGCACGACGTCTTCGCCGCGCACGCCGGGTACGACCCGCAGGGGGGCCACGGGCCGCGCCGCCCGCACGAGGCTCAGGACGACGGGTACGCGGGCTCGGTCTTCGGCGGCGGAGATCCGCAGGAGGCCGTGCGGGCGCTGGACGGGCGCGACGAGGCGCAGGTCGCCGGCGACGCCCGCCACGCGAACGACCACGACACGCCGAAGGGCCGCATCCGCGGCTTCTTCGAGGACGCCGAGATCAACTCCGGCCGCCCGGCCGACCAGTAGGGCGCTCGCGCCGTCGCCTGGCGGAAACCTCCGCCCCCGATCGGGTCGGAGGTTTCCGCGTTCCCTCTCGCCGGTGCGGGGGCGATCAGCTTTCCCGGTCGACGGCGCCGCCGGGCGGATCCCTGTCTTCCTCGTCGGAGGCGCCGGGCCTTCCGGTCTCTCCCCGGCCGGAGGACGTGCCGGTCGGTCCGGTTTCTCCCCAGCCGGGGGAGGCGCCGGGCGGTCCGGCCTCCCGATCGAGGGAGGAGATGCACTGCCGCTGCTCCACCAGCCGCTCGCGCAACCCCTCGGGATCGTCGGCGTCGATCGTCATCGCACAACCCGCGTCACGTTCACGTTCGGTGAGCAGGTGGTGCCGGGTGGCCCACCACCGTCCCGCGTCGCTCCTCCAGATCGTCCACTCGGGGAACTCCCGGGCGATTTCGGCGAGGTGCCGGTCGAACGACATCCCGTCCACCCTTCCCGCGGCGAGGGGCCAGGTTGGTACCTTCCTCCTTCACGTTGCGGGACATCTCTAGAGAAATCAATGTTCTGCTGGGACAGGTCAACCTAACGCTTGACATATCACCTTGACTCAGGCGTCGAAATCGTACTGAAGTACGTACGACGCCGCGTCCATGATCATGGTGTTCAGCTCGACCGCGCCGCCTCCGGCGGTGTAGGCGGTGCGGTGGACGACGATGACGGGCGTCCCTGCGGACAGGGCGAGCCGGCCGGCCTCCTCCGGCGAGGGCATCCGGGCGCGCACCTCCTCGGTGAAGTGCGCCGGCGCGTGCCCGAGGTCGCGCAGCCGCGCGTAGACGCCGCCGGGCCCGGTGTCCGACTCGACGATCGCCGAGCCCGCGACCAGTTCGGCCGGAAAGCAGGAGGCCGCGAGCTGCACGGGCCGGCCGTCGACGGAGTAGCGGCGCCGCCGCACCCACACCTCGTCGCAGGCCAGCACCCGCGCGGCGTCCTCGGCGGCCGGCTCCCTGGCGATCTCCAGGTCGTCGACCACGTAGGGCCGGCCGGCGGCGTCGCCGTCCCAGATGGCCCGGCCGGTGCCCCATTGGTCGCGGGCCAGGCGGCGGGAGCCGTGCCGCCGGATCGGCCTGAACTGCCGCACGTAGACCCCCGACCCCCGGCGCGGTACGGCCACGCCCTCGTTGATGAGCACCGACAGCGCCTGCCGCGCCGTGGCGCGGGCTATGCCGTACTCGGTCATGAGGGCGTTCTCGCCCGGTAAGCGATCCCCATCGCGGAATTCGCCCGCCTGGATCGCCTGGCGCAGGCGATCGGCGATGCGGCGATAGATCGGGGGTTCGTGAGGTACCGGGGATTGCATCACGCTCTATCACCCTCAGTCACCAACGCGGTCCGCGTCTCCAGAGAACTTGCCCCGCCTTGTCCACGATCGCACAGATACTCAGGTTGGTCTTGTGCTTCTTTTGCGCGGATCGTGCCTGTGTGGTGATCCCCGGGGGTTTTCGTGCTCCGGTTACCGTGGACCGGTCCCGACCGCCGCGCGCCCGGCCCGCCACGGCCGGGTCGCCAGAGCCGCCAGCACGGCGCCCGCCGCGTTGAGCAGGACGTCGTCGACGGAGGAGACGCGGCCGAGCCGCAGGCCGTACTGAAGGGCCTCGACGGCGGCCGACAGCGCCGCGGCGAGCAGGGCGACCCGCCACAGGGCCGTGAAGCGCGCGGAGCGCACCGGCAGCAGCGCGCCGAGCGCGGCGAAGACCAGCAGATTGCCGGTGACCTGCACGAACGCCGTCCCGAACGGGCCGTGCGCCAGTTCGGCGAGATCGCGCAGCGGCACCAGGCTGACGCCGGAAGCCGTGCCGGGGGTGAGGATCATCCACAGCCAGGGGGCGGTTCCTGCGACGATGAAGACGTCCGCGTAGGCGGTCCGCACGGGGTCGGGACGCCCCTCGCGGGCGCGCCGGCGGGCCAGCAGATGGGCCGTGGCGACGGCCGCCGGGAGCAACAGAAATGTAGCCAGGACGACAGAGCTCCACAGGTGCCATTCGCGCCACATGAGGGTCATCTTGCCGGATGACCGAGTCTTGACCGACCATGATCCACTGCCCTGCCGGGCCATGCCGGGTAACAGGAAGCTGGCTTCCGGGGAAGGGCCGCTCGCGGCGAACGCCCGCCTCCGGCGGCGGGCGGGCGTCACGCACGGTGAGAACGAGGCGCTGCGGACGGCGGCGGCCGGACCCGGGCGGAGGTCACCGGAGCGTATTGACAGGCGGCGCACGCGGACGCAGTCTGTTGCGCATAGCGAGTCAGGTTTCGCCATCATCAACCACAGGGGTGCCCGCCGCGTGAACACCTCCAGCCTGGTGGCCACCCTTCCCGGCCACCTGTACACCGACCAGGACGTCTTCGCCCTCGAGCAGCGGCGGATCTTCGAGGAGATGTGGTTCTGCGCGGCCCGCGCCGAGGACCTCGACGGCCCCGGCGCCTTCCGCACCGCCCAGGTCGGGCGCGAGAGCGTCATCGTCAGCCGGGCCAAGGACGGCTCGGTCCGCGCGTTCCTGAACGTCTGCCGCCACCGCGGCGCCCGCCTGTGCGCGGAGGAGTCCGGGTCGGTGGGCCGCGCCTTCCGGTGCTCCTACCACGCCTGGGCCTACGACCTGGACGGCAAGCTGATCGCCGCGCCGAACCTCAGCAAGATGCCCGACATCGACCGGGTCGAGTACGGCCTGGTCAAGGTGCACGCGCGCGAGTGGCTCGGGTATGTGTGGGTGTGCCTGGCCGACGAGCCGCCGTCCTTCGAGCAGGACGTGCTCGGCGCGGTCGTGACCAGGCTGGGCGACCTCGCGTCGATCGAGAACTACGGCGTCGAGAACCTCAGGGTCGGCCGCAGGATCGTCTACGACGTCCGCGCCAATTGGAAGCTCATCGTCGAGAACTTCATGGAGTGCTACCACTGCGCGACGATCCACCCCGAGCTGACCGAGGTGCTGCCGGAGTTCGCCGAGGGGTACGCCGCGCAGTACTTCGTCGGCCACGGCGCGGCGTTCGGCGGCGACATCCAGGGGTTCACCGTCGACGGCTCGCCGGGGGTCGACCGCATCCCGACGATCAGCGACGAGCAGGACCGCCGCTACTACGCGATCACCATCAGGCCGCAGGTGTTCGTCAACCTCGTCCCCGACCACGCCATCGTGCACCGCATGTTCCCGCTCGCGGCCGACCGCACGGTCGTGGAGTGCGACTGGCTGTTCCTGCCGGAGGTCGTGGCGGCCGGCACGGACATCGGGCCGTCCGTGGAGCTGTTCCACAAGGTCAACGAGCAGGACTTCGACGCGTGCGAGCGCTGCCAGCCGGCGATGGGCTCACGGGCCTACGCGCGCGGCGGCGTGCTGGTGCCGAGCGAGCACCACATCGCCGACTTCCACGAGTGGGTCGTCCGGCGCCTCGGCCGGCCGCGCTGACGCCGTTGCCCGGTGGCCCGTCCCCGGACGCGGCGCGGCCGGGAGGGCTAGCCGGAGAAGCCGAGGCGGTGGCTGATGTCGGCCGCGCCGCCGATGAGCACCGGGGCGATCTCGTGCATGCGCTCTTCGCTGAAGCGGTAGGCGGGCCCGGAGGCGCTGACGGCCGCCACCACCTCGCCGTCGTAGGAGCGCACGGCGGCGGCCACGGCGTTCAGCCCGATCTCGTACTCCTCCACCGTGACGGCGTACCCGCGCGTCCTGGCCTGCTCCAGCTGGGGCAGCAGGTCGCCGGCGGAGGTGATGGTGGCGGGGGTGTAGCGCGTGAGGCCGGCGGCGGCCAGCAGCCGGTCGCGGTGGCGCTCGTCCAGGTGGGCGAGCAGCACCTTGCCGCTGGAGGTGGCGTGCAGCGGGGTGAGCTGGCCCACCCAGTTGTAGGCGGTGACCGCCGACGGGCCGCGCACCTGGTCGAGGTTGACCGCGTAGTGGGACCGCACGACGGCGAGGTTGACGGTCTCGCCGATCTCCTCCGCCAGGCGGCGGCAGACCGGGCGTCCCTGCTGGGTGAGGTCGAGGCGGGCGGCGACCCCGCCGGCCAG
Source organism: Sphaerisporangium sp. NPDC049457 (assembly GCF_055586705.1). Classification (NCBI taxonomy): domain Bacteria; kingdom Bacillati; phylum Actinomycetota; class Actinomycetes; order Streptosporangiales; family Streptosporangiaceae; genus Sphaerisporangium; species Sphaerisporangium sp. NPDC049457. The sequence goes on from NZ_JBVJHR010000028.1 coordinate 104,803, forward strand.
GCGGATGACGCCGAAGCTGAGGCGGTACTTGCCGCGGTCCTCGGCCTGCTCGACGAGGTTCCTGGCCTCCAGGGCGCCGAGCAGCCGGAAGGCGGTGGACTTGTGGACGCCGATCTCGGCCGCGATCTCGCTGACGCCGGCCTCGCCGCGCTGGGAGAGGATCTCCAGCACGGTGATGGCGCGGTCGACCGACTGCACGCCGGCCGAGGAATCGTTGCCCATAGGTGGGGACTGTAGGGCGTCGGCTCACCGGCGTCCATTTGCGCCGCCGACGCGCCACGACCGGCACATGGTTGCGGATGCCGCAACCATGTGCGTCAATCGCTACAAGCAACGCGCGCCTTTTCTCCGCATATGCCAGTTATGGCGAAGAGAGCGAGACGAGGGTTATATGTACGACTTCGTCATCGTCGGTGGTGGCTCGGCCGGATGCGCCCTGGCGAACCGGCTGTCCGCCGATCCCTCGGTCCGGGTGCTGGTCCTGGAAGCGGGACGCTCGGACTTCCCCTGGGACGTCTTCATCCACATGCCGGCCGCGCTGATGTTCCCGATCGGCAGCCGGTTCTACGACTGGAAGTACGAGTCGGAGCCCGAGCCGCACATGAACGGCCGCCGCATCTACCACGCGCGCGGCAAGGTGCTCGGCGGGTCGAGCAGCATCAACGGCATGATCTTCCAGCGGGGCAACCCGCTCGACTACGAGCGCTGGGCGGCCGACCCGGGCATGGAGACCTGGGACTACGCGCACTGCCTGCCGTACTTCAAGCGCATGGAGAACTGCACCGCCGACCCCGGCACCGCCTTCCGCGGCCATGACGGGCCGCTGGCGCTGGAGCGCGGACCCGCGGACGGCCCGCTGTTCGCCGCCTTCTTCGAGGCCGTGCGGCAGGCCGGGTACCCGCTGACCGACGACGTGAACGGCTACCGCCAGGAGGGCTTCGCGCCGTTCGACCGCAACATCCGCCGCGGCCGCCGCCTGTCGGCCGCGCGCGCGTACCTCCACCCGGTCAAAAGGCGCCCCAACCTGACGGTGAAGACCCGGGCGTTCGTGACCCGCGTGCTGGTGGAGCGCGGGCGCGCCGTCGGCGTGGAGTACAACGGCCGCACCGTGCGGGCGGGCGAGGTCATCCTGTGCGGCGGCGCGATCAACACTCCCCAGCTGCTCCAGCTCTCCGGCATCGGCGCGGCCGGCGAGCTGTCGGCCGCGGGCGTGCGCCCCGTCCACGACCTGCCGGGCGTGGGCGAGAACCTCCAGGACCACCTGGAGGTCTACGTGCAGTACGCCTGCGGGCGGCCGGTGTCGATGCAGCCGGCGATGAAGTGGCGCAACCGGCCGTGGATCGGCGCCCAGTGGCTGTTCCTGCGCAAGGGCCCGGGCGCCACCAACCACTTCGAGGCGGGCGGCTTCGTCCGGGGCAACGACGAGGTGGCCTACCCGAACCTGATGTTCCACTTCCTGCCGGTCGCGGTGCGCTACGACGGCTCCGCCCCGGCCGGCGGGCACGGCTACCAGGTGCACATCGGGCCCATGTACTCCGACGCGCGCGGCTCGGTGAAGATCCGCGACGCCGACCCCCGGACGCGGCCGGCGCTGCGCTTCAACTACCTGTCCACCGAGCAGGACCGGCGCGAGTGGGTGGAGGCCGTCCGGGTGGCCAGGGACATCCTCAACCAGCCGGCCATGGGGGAGTACAACGCGGGCGAGCTGTCGCCCGGCCCGTCGGTGCGAACCGACCAGGAGATCCTGGACTGGGTAGCCCGCGACGCGGAGACCGCCCTGCACCCCTCGTGCACGGCCCGCATGGGCGTCGGCGAGGGGGCCGTCGTCGACCCGCTGAGCATGCGGGTGCACGGCCTGGAAGGGCTGCGCGTGGTCGACGCCTCGGTCATGCCGTACGTGACCAACGGCAACATCTACGCGCCGGTCATGATGGTGGCGGAGAAGGCCGCCGACCTCATCCGCGGTGACACGCCGCTGCCGCCCGAGCCGGTGGAGTTCTACCGGCATCCCGGCCGCGCCTCGGCGCCGTCGTCCCGGTGACCAGGGCGGGCGTCGCCATCACCTCGGCGCCGGCGCGGCGGTGCGTCTTTCGGTCGCCAAGGGAAACGCGGCAAGCCTTGACCTCGGCGGCGTACCGGAGGGACGATCTGTTCCTCGTTGAGCATTCGGATGCGTGATACGCAACTGAATTCGCGAACGGAGAGGTCCGTGGCGGAGCCCTGCCCCGGGGTCCGCCCCGGATGGCCGGTCCCCGTCCCCCGAACCGCGAGGTGACCATGACCGCGACGTCGCAGGCCGACCCCTCTCAGCCGCATGAGGCGGTGACCCTCGACGTCCGCGGCCTGTGGAAGGTCTTCGGCCCGCACGCCGGACGGGTGGCGGGCACGCCGCTCGCAGAGCTGTCGCGGGCCGAGCTGAAAGAGCGCACCGGCTGCGTCGCCGCGGTGCGCGACGTCTCCTTCGCCGTGCGGCGCGGCGAGGTCTTCGTCGTCATGGGCCTGTCCGGCTCGGGCAAGTCGACGCTCGTGCGCTGCCTGACCCGGCTGGTCGAGCCGACCGCCGGCGAGGTGCGGCTGGACGGGCAGGACATCCGCAAGGCCGGCGACAGGCAGCTGCGCGAGCTGCGCCGCCACCGGTTCGCCATGGTGTTCCAGCACTTCGGGCTGCTGCCGCACCGGCGGGTGCTGGACAACATCGCCTACGGCCTGGAGATCCAGGGTCAGGGCAGGCAGGCCCGCTATCGGCGCGCCACCGAGATGCTCGACCTCGTCGGGCTGGCCGGGTATGGCGAGTCCTATCCCGACCAGCTCTCCGGCGGCATGCAGCAGCGGGTCGGCCTCGCCCGCGCCCTCGCGGTGGACCCGGAGGTGCTGTTCTTCGACGAGCCGTTCTCGGCCCTGGACCCGCTGATCCGCCGCGACATGCAGAACGAGGTCGTCCGCCTGCACCGCGAGGTCGGCAAGACGATGATCTTCATCACGCACGACCTGAGCGAGGCGCTGAAGCTCGGCGACCGCATCCTGGTCATGCGCGACGGCGAGATCGTCCAGGTCGGCACCCCGGACGAGGTGGTGGGCGCCCCCGCCGACGACTACGTCAGGGAGTTCGTGAGCGACGTGTCCCGCGCGGACGTGCTCACCCTGCGCTGGATCATGCGCCCGCCCGAGGACGGCGACGCGCTGGACGGCCCCGAACTCGGCCCCGACGTCGTCATCAAGGAGGCCGCGCGCACCGTCCTGCGCGCCGACCGGCCCGTGCGCGTGGTCGCGGACGGCGAGCTGCTCGGCGTGGTCGGCGGCGCGGAGATGCTGGAGGTGATCGCCGGGTGACCGCCGGCCTCGCGGCCCGCCGGCCGGTGTGGTCCCGCCCCTACCTGATGCTCGGCGGCATCCTCGCCGCCTGGATCGCGCTGTGGGTCGCCTTCCGCGGCCAGGCCACGCTGCCGCTGGACGGGGCCGAGCTGACCCCGCTGCACGTGCGCATCGGCCAGGCCGCCGAGGCCGTCGACAACAGCCGCCACGACAACCCGCTGTTCCTCTACTTCGTCGACTACGCGCGGCTGTTCATCGACGACCTGGTCGCCTTCATCCAGGCCCTGATCAGCAGGCCCTCGTTCGGCCGCCCGGTGCCGGTGATCGGCTGGCTCGGCGTGGTGGGCATCGCCGGGGCGGTCACCCTGCTGTACGGCAACGTCCGGGTCGCGCTGCTGACGGTCGCCGGGTTCGTCTCCTTCGGGCTGCTCGGCCTGTGGCAGGAGAGCATGGACACGCTGGCGCTGACGACGGCCGCCGTGCTGCTGTCGCTGGCGGCCGGCATCCCGCTCGGCGTCTGGGCCGGGCTGAGCGACCGGTTCGACCGCCTGGTCACCCCGGTGCTCGACTTCATGCAGACCATGCCGACGTTCGTCTACCTGGCGCCCCTGACGCTGTTCTTCCTGATCGGACCGGCCAGCGCCACCGTGGCGACGATGATCTACGCGATCCCGCCGGCGATCAGGATCACCTCGCACGCGATCAGGCAGGTGCCCCGCGAGACCGTGGAGGCCGGCGTCTCGCTCGGCTCGACGCCCTGGCAGCTGCTCGCCAAGGTCCGGCTCCCGCTCGCCAAGCGCACCATCATCGTCGGCGTCAACCAGACCGTCATGGCCGCGCTGTCCATGGTGACGATCGCCGCGCTCATCGACGCGCCGGGCCTGGGCAAGACCGTGCTGAAGGCCCTGGAGACGCTGGACGTCGGCACCTCGTTCAACGCCGGCCTGGCCATCGTCGTCATGGCGATCGTGCTCGACCGCGGGGCCTCGGCGGCCGGGCGCCGCGTCGAGACGGCCCGCCGCGCCGGGCGCGCCGGCCGGCCGCTCCTGCGCCGCGTCCAGGTGGCCGCGGTCCTCGCCGTCACCGCCGTGCTGGTCTACCTCTCGCACGTCTACGTGTGGGCCGCGGAGTTCACCAGCGAGGCCGACCTCGGGTCCTACGTCCGCCGGGGCGCCGACGCCGCCGGGCAGTGGGCGCAGGCCGACCTGTACGTCTACACCAACGGCCTGAAGAACCTCATCACCTACAGCCTGCTGAACCCGTTCGAGGCGGTGCTCACCGGGTCGCCGTGGTGGCTGGTGCTCCTGGTCGTCACCGCGGCCGCGCTGGTGGTCGCGACGCCGCGGGTGGCGCTGGTGTGCGCCGCCTGTCTGGCCCTGCTGGTGGCGCTCGGCCTGTGGCAGGACGCGATGGTGACGCTGGCCTCGACGCTGGTCGCCGCCGTGCTGGTGATGCTCCTCGGCGTCGTGGTCGGCGTGTGGATCGGCCGGGACGACCGCGCGGACCGCGTGATGCGCCCGCTGCTGGACGCCGGCCAGACCATGCCCGCGTTCGTGTACCTCGTGCCCATCCTCGGGCTGTTCGGCGCGACCCGGTTCACCGCGATCCTCGCCGCGGTCGTGTACGCCGCGCCGGTGGCGATCAAGCTGGTCGCCGACGGCGTCAGGGGCGTGTCCGCCGGGGCGGTGGAGGCCGCGACGGCCGCCGGGTCGAGCACGTGGCAGATCATCTCCAAGGTGCAGGTGCCGATGGCGCGGGGCGCGATCGCGCTGGCCGCGAGCCAGGGCCTGTGCTATGTGCTGGCCATGGTCGTGGTCGGCGGGCTGGTCGGCGCGGGCGCGCTCGGCTACGACGTGGTGTCGGGGTTCTCGCAGCTGCAGCTCCGCGGCAAGGGCCTGGCCGCGGGCCTCGCCATCGTCGTGCTCGGCACCATGCTCGCCGCCGTCACCAAGGCCCTGCGACCGCGTGAGGCTCGCGGAGCCCGCGGCGCCCGGGGAGTTCGGACATCGCCCGTCACGGGTGCGCAACGGCCGCCAGAGGCGGCCTTCTGATAGGAGGACCCTGGTGGATGTTTCGAGGACGGTCCCGAGGACCGCGCGGCCGAGGGCGGCCGTACTGGTGGCGGCCGTCGGTCTGCTGGCCTCCGCGTGCGGCGGGGCGAAGGTGGGGGAGACGCCGGCGGCCTCCGAGGCAGGATCCTCGGCGAAGAAGGCGTGCGGGGCCGTCAACATCGCCATCAACCCGTGGGTCGGCTACGAGGCCAACGCGGCCGTGATCGCGTACGTGGCCGAGAAGGAGCTCGGCTGCCAGGTCACCAAGAAGGACCTCAAGGAGGAGGTGGCCTGGCAGGGCTTCGCCACCGGCGAGGTCGACGCGGTCGTGGAGAACTGGGGCCACGACGACCTGAAGAAGAAGTACATCGAGGACCAGAAGGTCGCCGTCGAGGCCGGCCCGACCGGCAACCAGGGCGTCATCGGCTGGTACGTGCCGCCGTGGATGGCCGAGAAGTACCCCGACATCACCGACTACAAGAACCTGGACAAGTACGCCGACCTGTTCAGGACCTCGGAGTCCGGCGGCAAGGGCCAGCTGCTGGACGGCGACCCGTCCTTCGTCACCAACGACGCCGCGCTGGTCAAGAACCTCGGCCTGAACTACAAGGTCGTGTACGCGGGCAGCGAGGCGGCGCTGATCACCGGGTTCCGGCAGGCGGAGGCGCAGAAGAAGCCGATGCTCGGCTACTTCTACGAGCCGCAGTGGTTCCTGTCGGAGGTCAAGCTCGTCAAGGTGGCCCTGCCGCCCTACACCGAGGGCTGCGACGCCGACGCGGCCAAGGTGGCCTGCGACTACCCGCCGTACGAGCTAGACAAGATCGTGAGCAAGAAGTTCGCCGACTCGGGCAGCCCGGCCTACGAGCTGGTGAAGAACTTCACCTGGACCAACGACGACCAGAACCTCGTGGCCAAGTACATCTCCGAGGACAAGATGTCCGCCGAGGACGCCGCGAAGAAGTGGGTCGCCGACAACCCCGGCAAGGTGAAGGCGTGGCTGCCCGCCGGCTGAGCCGCTCTTGACACTCCCCGGGCGGCCGGTCACGCTTGTTGCGGATGGCGCATCCCGTCTCAGCATGCGCAACAGAGGAGCGGCGTATGACAGGCCCCCGGGTCGTCGTCATCGGAGCGGGCGTGGTGGGCGCGGCCCTCGCCGACGAACTGTCCGCCCGCGGCTGGGACGACGTCACCGTGGTCGACCAGGGCGGGCTCCCGGCCGCCGGCGGGTCCACCTCCCACGCGCCCGGCCTGGTCTTCCAGACCAACCCGTCCAAGACCATGACCGAGCTGGCCCGCTACACCGTCGAGAAGCTCCTGGCACTCGGCTGCTTCCTGCAGGTCGGCGGCCTGGAGGTGGCCACCACCCCGCAACGGCTCGCCGACCTGCGCAGACGGCACGGCTGGGCGACCGCCTGGGGCCTCACGGCCCGGCTGCTCACCCCCGAGGAATGCGTACGCCACCACTCGCTGCTCGACCCCGCACGGGTGCTCGGCGGCCTGTACGTCCCGACCGACGGCATCGCCAGGGCGGTGCCCGCGGTGGAGGCGCAGCTCGCCCGCGCCCGCGCGCGCGGCGTACGCGTCCTGGACCGGCACGAGGTGCTCGACGTCCGCGCGGAGGGCGGCCGGGTGAGCGCCGTGCTCACCGACCGGGGGGAGATCCCCGCCGACGTCGTCGTGTGCTGCGCCGGCATCTGGGGGCCCAAGGTCGCCGCCATGGCGGGCATGAACCTCCCGCTCACGCCGCTCGCCCACCAGCTCGCGTGGACCGGCGCCGTGCCGGCCCTGCGCGGCCGGACGGACGGCGGGAACGGCGGGAACGGCGGGAACGGCGGGGTCGACGCGGTCGGCGGGGGGACGCCTCGCGAGGCGACCCGGCCGATCCTGCGGCACCAGGACGCCGACCTGTACTACCGGGAAAGGCACGACCGGCTGGCCGTCGGCTACTACGGCCACCGCCCGATGCCGGTGCGGCCCGAGGACATCGCGCCGGTCGGCGCGGCGCAGGTGATGCCGTCGGTGACCCCGTTCACCCCCGACGACTTCGCCCCCGCCTGGGAGGAGACCCGCTCCCTGCTCCCGGCCACCCGCGAGGCGAAGATCGAGGAGGGCATCAACGGGCTGTTCTCCTTCACCACCGACAACATGCCGCTGCTCGGCGAGTCCGCCGAGGTCAAGGGCTTCTGGGTCGCCGAGGCGGTGTGGGTAACCCACTCGGCGGGCGTGGCGCGCGCCATGGCCGAATGGCTGGTCGACGGCCACTGCTCGTCGTTCGACCTGCACGAGTGCGACGTCAACCGGTTCGAGCCGCACCAGCTCGCCCCCGAGTACGTGCTTACCCGCGACTGCCAGAACTTCGTCGAGGTCTACGACATCATCCACCCGCTCCAGCCGCCGGAGAACCTGCGGCCGCTGCGCGTCGGCCCCTTCCACGTGCGGCAGCGCGAGCTGGGCGCCGTCCCGCTGGAGGCCTCGGGATGGGAACGCCCGCAGTGGTACGGCGCGAACGCCGCGCTCGCCGAGGGCAGGGACATCCCGGCGCCCGGTGAGTGGGCGGCGCGCTACTGGTCGCCCATCGTGGGCGCGGAGGCGCTGGCGTCCCGCGAGGGCGTCGCCCTGTACGACATGACCGCGCTCAAGCGGCTGGAGGTCGCGGGCCCCGGCGCGGCGGCGTTCCTCACCCGCATGTCCACCGGCGAGGTCGACAAGCCGGTCGGCACGGTCACGTACTGCCTGCTGCTGGACCACGACGGCGGCATCCGCGGCGACGTCACCGTCGCCCGCCTCGGCCGCGACCTGTTCCAGGTCGGCGCCAACGGCAACCTCGACCTCGACTGGCTCGCCCGCCACCTGCCCGCCGACGGCTCGGTCACCGTCAGGGACCTCACCCCTGGCACCTGCTGCGTCGGCGTCTGGGGGCCGCGCGCCCGCGACCTGGTGGCGCCGCTCACCCGCGACGACTTCTCCGCGGAAGGCTTCCGGTACTTCCGCGCCAAGCGGGCCTACATCGGCGCCGTGCCGGTCACCGCGCTGCGCCTGTCCTACATCGGCGAGCTGGGCTGGGAGCTGTACACGACCGCCGACATGGGCCTGAAGCTGTGGGACACGCTGTGGGAGGCCGGGCAGGCGCACGGCGTCATCGCCGGCGGGCGCGGAGCGTTCACCAGCCTGCGCCTGGAGAAGGGCTACCGCTCCTTCGGCGCCGACATGACCTACGAGCACGACCCCTACGAGGCCGGCCTCGGGTTCGCCGTCAAGATGGGCAAGGGAGACTTCATCGGCAGGGCGGCGCTGGCCGAGCGCGAGGCGTCGGTGCGCCGCCGGCTGACCTGCCTGACGTCCGACGACCCCGCCGACGTGGTGACGGGCAAGGAGCCGGTGTACGACGGCGACTCGTGCGTGGGGTACGTCACCAGCGCGGCGTACGGGTACACCGTCGGCAAGGCCATCGCCTACGCCTGGCTGCCCGCCGACCTGGCGGTCCCCGGCCGGCGGGTCCACATCGGCTACTTCGGCAGGCGCGTCCCCGCCGTCGTGGCGCGGGAACCGCTGTTCGACCCGGCCATGAAGCGGCTGCGCGGGTGAGGGGCCGCACGCTCCCCGCGCCGCCCCACGGGCCGGCGCGGACGGGACGCCCTGGCCGCGGGGCGATGGGCCGCTGGACGACGGAACGCCGCGGCGCGGTGACGACGGGAGGACGATGACCGACCCTGCCCACCTCGCCGGGCCCGGCGACGGCGCCGCCCTGTGGCGCGGCCCCGCCGAACCGGACGCCTCCTACGACGTCGTCATCGTCGGCGGCGGCGGCCACGGCATCGCCACCGCCTACTACCTGGCCAAGAACCACGGCATCACCAACGTCGCCGTGCTGGAGCGCGGCTGGCTGGCCGGCGGCAACATGGCCCGCAACACCACGATCATCCGCTCCAACTACCTGTGGGACCAGAGCGCCGGCATCTACGAGCACGCGCTCAAGCTGTGGGAGGGCCTGGAGGAGGAGCTCGGCTACCGGCTGCGGTTCAGCCAGCGCGGCGTGCTCAACCTCGCCCACAGCCTGCAGGACGTGCGCGACGGCGTGCGCCGCGTCAACGCCAACCGGCTCAACGGCGTGGACGCCGAATGGCTCGGCCCCGAGCAGGTCAAGGAGATCTGCCCCATCGTCGACATCCGGCCCGACGCCCGCCATCCCGTGCTCGGCGCCACCTACCAGCCCCGCGCCGGCATCGCCAAGCACGACCACGTCGCCTGGGGGTACGCGCGGGCCGCCGCCGCGCTGGGCGTCCACTTCGTCGAGCACTGCGAGGTCACCGGCATCGAGGTGACCGGCGGGCGCGTCCAGGCCGTCCAGACCACGCGCGGGCGCGTCGCGGCGGGCCGGGTGGCGCTCAGCGCGGCCGGGCACTCGGCCGTCGTCGCCGGGATGGCCGGGCTGCGGCTGCCGATGCAGAGCCACACCCTCCAGGCGCTGGTCTCCGAGCTGCTCGAACCGGTGCACCCGACGGTCGTCATGTCCAACGCCGTCCACGTCTACGTGAGCCAGGCGCACAAGGGCGAACTCGTCATGGGCGCCGGCATCGACGCCCCGAACTCCTACCGCCGGCGCGGCGCCTTCCACATCATCGAACGGCAGATGGCCGCGGCCCTGGAGCTGTTCCCCATCTTCGCCAGGGCGCACGTGCTGCGCACCTGGGGCGGGGTGGTCGACGTCACCCCGGACGCCTCGCCCATCGTCGGGCTCACCCCGGTCGGCGGCCTGTACGTCAACTGCGGCTGGGGCACCGGAGGCTTCAAGGCGACGCCCGGCGTCGGCTGGTGCTACGCGCACACCATCGCGAGCGACGAGCCGCATCCGCTCAACGCGCCCTTCGACCTCGGACGATTCACCACCGGCGCGCTCGTGGACGAGCACGGCGCCGCCGCCGTGGCCCACTGAAGGAGCACCTGCCTGCGATGCTGCTGATCCCTTGCCCGTGGTGCGGGCCGCGTGACGAGGCCGAGTTCCGGTACGGCGGGCAGGCGGGCGTCGCCTACCCGGCCGACCCGGGCGCGCTCACCGACGAGGAATGGGCGCACTACCTGTTCTTCCGCGACAACCCCGAGGGCCCGTTCCGCGAACGCTGGCACCACGCCGTCGGCTGCCGCCGCTGGTTCGACCTGACCCGGGACACCGCCACCAACGACATCCTCCCCGACGACGCGCCCACCCCCGGCGCCTCCACCTCCGGCGCCTCCCCCCTCAGCGCCTCCACCTCCGGCGGCGCTCCCATCCCCGGCGCTGCTCCCATGCCGGGCGGCCGTCCTGGTTCCGGGGACGGGCGATGACCGGGCGGCGCAGGGACGGGCACGCGGGCGAGGTGCTGCGGTTCAGCTTCGACGGCCGGCCCTACGAGGGGCGCCGAGGCGACACGCTCGCCTCGGCGCTGCTCGCGGCGGGCGTGCGCCGCGTGGGCGTCAGCGTCACGCTCGGCCGCCCGCGCGGCGTCTTCGGCTCCTGGACCGAGGAACCCAACGCCGTCGTCCAGATCGACCACCCCTACTCCGAGCCCATGGTGCAGGCCACCACGGTCCCGCTGCGCGACGGCCTGGCCGCCTCCGGCCTCGCCGGCCGCGGCCGGCTGTCCCCGGAGCCGGACACGGCACGCTACGACGCCACGCACGCCCACTGCGACGTCCTGGTGGTGGGCGCGGGACCGGCCGGGGTCGCCCCGGCCCCCGCCACCCCCGCAAGCGGAGCACCAGGGGTCCTCGCCGACAACCCCCCCCCACCCAGTCTCACCCCCCAACAGCCCCCAACAACCAACCC
>NZ_JBVJHR010000028.1:115978-128232 GCF_055586705.1 Sphaerisporangium sp. NPDC049457
TCCCCTCCCGCCCTCTTCTTCCCCCGACCCCCCCCCCCCCCCCCCCCCCCCCCCCCCCCCCCCCTTCCGCTTTTGGGGGGTGGGGCATGAACCCCCCCGCCCCCCCCCCCCCCCCCCCCGCCGCGGCGAGCGGAGCCCGGGTGATCCTCGCCGACGACCGCCCCGAGCCCGGAGGCACCCTCGCCGACACCGGCGACACGGTGGAGGGCCGCCCCGGCGTCGAATGGGCGCTCGCCGTGGCCGCCGAACTGCGCGCCCGCCCCGACGTGCGCGTGCTGACCGGCACCAGCGTCATCGGCTACTACGACCACAACTACCTGGTGGCCGTCGAACGCCGCGGCCCGGAAGCGGTCACGCGGGAACGCGTCTGGCGGGTGCGCGCTCGCAGCGTCGTGCTCGCCACCGGCGCGCACGAGCGGTCGGTCGCCTTCAGCGGCAACGACCTGCCCGGCGTCATGCTCGCCTCCGCCGCCCGCGCGTACGCCAACCGGTACGGCGTGCTGCCCGGTCGCCGCGCGGTGGTCTTCACCTGCGGCGACAGCGGCCACGACGCCGCACGCGACCTCGCGGCGGCCGGCGTCGCGATCGCCGAGATCGCCGACGCCCGCGAAGGCGCGCTCGTCACCGGCACCATCGGCGCGACCGGCCCGGACGGCGACGGCGGCGTGCGGGCCGTCACCATCGGCGCCCGCGAGGTCGAGGCCGACCTGCTGCTGGTCGCGGGCGGCTGGAACCCCGTCGTCCACCTGTTCGGCCAGGCCGGCGGCAGGCTGGAGTACGACGACCACCTGGCGGCGTTCCGCCCCGCCGACCCGTGGACCGCGCGGGGGACCGTGCGGGTGGCAGGGGCGGCGCGGGGCGTGTTCTCCCTCGAAGGATGCCTGGCCGACGGCGCCGCGGCCGGATCCGGCGCCCCGCCCCTCCCGCTCGCCGTCCCCGCCGGGCCGCCTCCCGAACACCTCTGGCTCGTACCGCCCCCTGCTCCCGAGACCGTGGTCCCCGCACCGTCACAGCCCCCGCCCCCGGCCTCTGACTCCGCCACCTCCTCCCGTACGTCCGGCCCCGGCCGTTCCTTCGCGTCCTCGGGGGACTACACACGCCACTTCGTCGACCTGCAGCGGGACGTGACCGTGGCGGACGTCCACCTGGCCACCGCCGGCGCGGGGCTGCGGTCCGTCGAGCACGTCAAGCGGTACACCACGGCCGGCACCGCCCACGACCAGGGCAAGACCTCCGGCACGCTGACCACCGCCGTCGTCGCCCACGCCCTCGGCGCCGGGCTCGCCGAACTCGGCACCACCACCTTCCGGGCCCCCTACGTCCCGGTGTCCTTCGCCGCCCTCGCCGGGCGTGACCGCGGCGCGCTGCACGACCCCGTCCGGATCACCGCCATGCACGACTGGCACGTCGAGCACGGCGCCCGGTTCGAAGACGTAGACCAGTGGAAACGGCCCTGGTACTACCCGCGGCCGGGCGAGGACATGGCGGCCGCGGTGCTGCGCGAGTGCCGCGCCGTGCGCGAGGCCACGGGCGCCATGGACGCCTCCACCCTCGGCAAGATCGACGTCCAGGGCCCGGACGCCGCCGTCTTCCTCGACCGCCTCTACACGAACATGATGAGCACCCTGAAGACCGGCGCCATCCGGTACGGCGTCATGTGCCGAACCGACGGCATGGTGTTCGACGACGGCACCGTCGCCCGCCTGGCCCCCGACCGTTTCCTCGTCACCACGACAACCGGCAACGCGGCCGCCGTCCTGGACTGGATGGAGGAGTGGCTGCAGACCGAATGGCCCGGCCTGCGGGTGCGCTGCACCTCGGTCACCGAGCAGTGGGCCACGCTCGCCCTGGCCGGGCCCGGCTCGCGGGCCGTGCTCGCCGGACTCGCGCCCGGCCTGGCGGTGGACGCCGCGAGCTTCCCGTTCATGACCTGGCGCGACGCCGAGGTGGCCGGCATCGACGCCCGTGTGTGCCGCATCAGCTTCTCCGGCGAGCTGGCCTACGAGATCAACGTCAGCTGGTGGCACGGGCTCGCGCTCTGGAAGGCCGTCATGCGGACGGGCGCCGTCACGCCGTACGGCACCGAGACCATGCACGTGCTCCGCGCCGAGAAGGGATACCCGATCATCGGCCAGGACACCGACGGCACGGTCACCCCCGCCGACCTCGGCATGAGCTGGATCATCTCAAGGAGCAAACCGGACTTCATCGGCAAGCGGTCCTTCGCGCGTCCCGACACCGCCCGTCCCGACCGCCGTCACCTGGTGGCGCTGCTCCCCGACGACCCGGCCGAAGTCCTCCCGGAAGGCGCGCAGATCGTCGCCGGGGACCGGCTGCCCGAGCCGCCGGTGCCGATGCTCGGCCATGTGACCTCGGCCTACCGCAGCGCCGTCCTCGGCCGTGCCTTCGCGCTCGCGCTGGTCGAGGGCGGCAGGGACAAGATCGGCGAGCGCCTGCACGCCTACACCGGCGCCGGCCTGGTCCCGGTGACGGCCGCCCACCCCGTCCTGTACGACCCCGAGGGAAGCCGTCGTGATGGTTGAGCCGACCAGCCCGCTCGCGGGCTTCGACGGGGTCGCCGACCCGCGACTCCGGATCCGCGAGATCCCTTTCCTGCGCCAGACGAACCTCCGCCTGCGCCCCACCCCGGTTCCGCCCGCCCACGCGGTGGACCTCGCGCGCGGAGCGCCGTCCGCTCCCGGAGCGCCGTGCGCCCTCGGAACGTCGCCCGGTCTCGGAGTGCCGCTGCCGCTGGAGCCGAACACGTGGCTGCGCTCCGGCGCGGCCGACGTGGTCTGGCTCGGTCCGGACGAATGGCTGGTGATCGGTCACGCCGACCTGCCGCGCTCGGCGGAGGTGGCCGTCACGGACGTCTCGGCGCAGCGCACCGTCATCTCGGTGGCGGGGCCGGGCGCCCGCGACCTGCTGGCGCACGGATGCGCCATCGACCTGCACCCCTCGGTGTTCGGACCCGGCCGCTGCGCGCAGACCATGCTGGCCAGGGCCCAGGTCGTTCTGATCGCCGGTGACGGGGACGAGTTCCGCGTCCTCGTCCGGGCGTCCTACGCCCGCTACTTGGCGGCCTGGCTGCTCGACGCGGCCGTCGACTACTGATGTGCCGAGTCGCCGTCCAGCATGGCGGCCAGGCGCTTGGGCGCCACGATGCGGTAGCTCTCTTCGACCAGCTCGCACAGCAGATCGACATCGGGCGTGTCATCGGAGAAGGGGATCGTCACCCACCCTGACCTGCCGAGGCCGTAGCCGGCCGGCGCGGCGCCGGGCAGGGCGAGGGCGTGCCCGTGCGCCTCGCGCAGTTTCACGGTGAACTTCGGCTGCCATTTCTCGGACTCCTGCTCGGCGCCGAGGAAGACGAAGACCTTCTTGCCCACCTTGACGACGCAGTCGCCCCAGGGGAACTCCTCGCGGGCCTCGGGGAGGCCGAGCGCGTGCTCGCGCACCTGCTCGCGGATCCGCTGCCATCCATGCATGCCCTCATTGTGTTCCCCGGCACCGACACTTCCCGCCCGCCCGCCCGCCCGCCCGTCAGGCGGACGCGGCGCGGTCGCGGCCCTCGGCGAAGAAGGCCGTGACGTCGTCGCGGCCTCCGCCCAGCTCGCTCAGAGGCCGGGCGGCCCCGAAGGGCGCGTTCCAGAAGTCGCCTTCGCGCGGATCCCAGGGGCCGACGTACGCGTACGGCACCGGCAGGTAGCCGTCGCCGAGCGAGACGCCGTAGTTGACCTTGTCCAAGGTGATCGCGAGGTCGAAGTGCTCGGGCCAGAGCACGGGCGTCACCCCGGGGGCCAGCGCGCGCAGCGCCTCGTCACCGAGCGTGAGAGCCCGGGCCAGCTCGCCGGCGGCGGCCGGGTCGACGATCAGCACGTCAGCGGGCGACGCGCCCGAACCGTCGCCGTACAGGTTCTCAGGGGCGCCCACCCCGGCTCCGGTCATGGCGCCCAGCCGCTCCGGCGAGCTTCCGTCCAGCGCGAGCCGTTCGCCGCCCGCGACCAGCTCGGCGCCCTCGACGCGCAGGTCAGGCTGGGTGACCGTGGCGAAGCCGCCAGGGGTGACCCTCAGTCGTATGGTCCCGCTGCGCCGGTACTGCGGCCCAGCCATCAGCAGCTCCGCGACGGCGTGCAGGGACCTGCGCGTCGTCGTCAACTCATTCGCGTTCATACCCCCAGCTTGCAGGCTCTGGCCGATGTAGGCCAATGCGATACCGACTACGTTGAGTGATTGCTCGCGCACGGTGTGTTCAATACCCTTGGCGCATGGCCTTCCCCGCCTCGCCGGCACCCACCCTGTCCTGCCCTGCGCTCCTTCTCCCGGGCGGCCGGTGACGGCGATGACGATCAATGAGCTCAAAGAGAGATACAGCAGGCAGTGGCTGGTGTCCGACGCCGTGGGCGGCGGGTGGTACGCCGTCCGCCGGCACGGCGTCTCGCAGAGCCTCCTGCGGCGCGGCCTGTCCAACGTGCGCTGCGCCGCCACGCTCAACGAGCTGGCGGCACACCTGGCCGCCGAGGTGCAGCTCGAAGAGCGCCTCCTCCGCAGCGACGAGGCGACCCCCGTCAGGGGGTGAAGCGCGGCGGGTGACGTCGCGGCGCCGGCGAGCGGGCGCGCTGAGCGTCCCGTGGTAGAGATGGCCGGGTGACCGCGGCATCGAACCCCTCCGTCCCGCTTCCTGCCGGCCCACCCGATCACCCGAGCGATCCGGCTCGACCGGTGCGTCCCGGCCCGTCCGGTCCGGTGGAGACGCCGGGGCCGCTGGCCGGGATGCGGGTCATCGAACTGTCCAGCTTCGTCGCCGCACCGCTCGGCGGGATGACGCTGGCACAGCTGGGCGCGGACGTGATCCGCGTCGACCAGCTGGGCGGAGGCCCCGACCACGGGCGCTGGCCGCTGGCCCCGTCCGGCGCGAGCCTCTACTGGGCCGGCCTGAACAAGGGCAAACGGTCGGTCACGGTGGACCTCCGCGCGCCGGAGGGCCGCCGCCTGGTCGCCGACCTCATCGCCTCAAGCGGCCCGCAGGGCGGCATCGTCCTCACCAACGCCCAGCCGCGTGACGGCCTCACCTGCGAAGACCTGCGAGCCCTGCGTCCCGACCTGATCCATGCCCGGCTGCTCGGCCGCCGCGACGGCGCCAACGCCGTCGACTACACCGTGAACGCCTCGGTCGGCTTCCCGTACCTCACCGGCCCGCACGACCACGACGGCCCGGTCAACCACGTGCTGCCCGCCTGGGACGTCGCCTGCGGGCTGTACCTCGCGGTCGGGTTGCTCGCCGCCGAGCGGCACCGGCTGCGCACCGGCGAGGGGCGGCGGCTGGAGATCGCCCTGCACGACGTCGCGCTGGCCACCGCGGGCAACCTCGGTCACCTGGCCGAGGCCCAGTTGTGCGCCGCACCGCGCCCGCGACTCGGCAACCAGCTCTTCGGCGACTTCGGCCGCGACTTCACCACCGCCGGCGGGCAACGCGTCATGGTCGTCGTGCTCACCTCGCGGCACTGGCACGACCTGCTCGCGGCGACCGGGCTCGGCGAGGTGGCCGCCGCGCTCGAACGGGCGCTCGGCGCCGACTTCCGCCGCCAGGCCGACCGCTACACCTACCGCGAGTCCCTCGGCGGGATCTTCGCGCCGTGGTTCGCGCGGCGGACGTGCGAGGGGCTCGAACGCGACCTTTCGGCCACGTCGGTCCTGTGGTCCCGTTACCGCACGTTCGCCGACCTGGCGCGGGACGACGGCGCGCTGCTGCGCGAAAGTCCGCTGATGGGCGAGCTCGTCCAGCCGGGCGTCGGCCCCCATCTCGCCCCGGGCGGGCCCCTGGTGTTCGACGGCCGGCAGTCGCCGCCGCGGCCCGCGCCGGTGCTCGGACAGCACACCGGCGAGGTCCTGAGCGAACTGCTCTCGCTGTCACCGGCGGACCTGGCGGACCTCCGCGCCCGCGGTATGGCAGGGGAGTGACGCCCTCACCTCACCGGTACGTCGCGTGGGCCTCCCGTACGACTTCCAGCACCTCCGCGAGAACGCCCGGGGTGGCGCAGACGGTCGCCGTGGACCGCATGGTGTGCGGCGTGCCGTCGCGGTCGACGACCAGCGCCCCCGCCTCCCTGGCGATGGCGACGCCCGCCGCGGTGTCCCACGGCCTGTTGTTCATCATGAGGCAGGCGTCGGTCCTGCCCTCGGCGACCCAGGCGAGGTCGATCGCGGCGGAGCCGAACATGCGGACGCGCTGGGCGCGTCCGGCGAGCAGGCCGGCGATCGCCAGCCGTAGCCGGTTCTCCTCCGGGGCGCCGTCGCCGACGGCGAAGTCCCCGACGGAGATGAGCGCGTCCTCCAGCGCGACGGCGCCGCTCGCCTTGATCGGCTCGCCGTCCACGGTCGCCCCCGAGCCCTGGGCGGCCGAGTAACGGGAGCGGAGGAACGGCAACTCGATGACACCGAGGACGGGCAGGTCCCCGCTCACCAGGCCGAGCGACACCGCGCACAGCGGCAGGCCGTGCACGAAGTTCACCGTGCCGTCGACCGGGTCCAGCACCCAGCGCGGCCCCGCCCCGGCCTGCCATTCGGCTCCTCGCGCCCCCTCCTCGCCCAGGAAGCCGATCTGCGGGGTGCGTTCGGCGAGGTGGTCGCGGACGGCCCGTTCGACGGCGTAGTCCACCTCGGTGGCCATGTCGCGATCGCCCTTGGCCGTGAGAACTCCGGGAAGACGCGTCCTGATCAGTTCGCTCGCGATGCCGGCCGCTTCTTGTGCGACGGAGAGAAGACCACGCGCGTCGTCGTCGCTCATGCTGAACCACCGCTCCCGTGAGTCGCCGATGCGGATGAGGGCCCCGAATGCCGTTGGCGTCGACTCAAGACTCTAGGACCACCCTTCATCGACCGCGGCCGGCGGCCGGACCGACCCCTCCAGTTCCTCCGGTCGGACCGGCCCCTCCAGCTTCTCCGGCCGGACCGGCCCCTCCAGCTTCTCCGGTCGGACCGGCCCCTCCAGCTTCTCCGGCTGTTCCGGCCCCTCCGGCCCTTGCGGCTCCTTCGGACTTGGCGGCGGCGCGGGTGCCGGAGGGCCGCCGGAGCCCGGCGGTGTCCGTTCCCCGGCCTCGACCAGCAGCTCCTCGTGCCACAGCCGCCGCATCTCAGGGCAGCCCGCCAGCAGTTCGCCGAGCGTCCCGCGGCCGGCGACCCGGCCGCGGTCCAGCACGATGACCTGGTCGGCCCGTTCGAGCGCCGCCCGCCGATGCGAGACCACCAGCAGGGTTCCCGGTCCGCTCCCGTCCCGGGCGGCGGTGGCGACCCGCTCCCACAGCAGCTTCTCGGTCTCCACGTCCAGCGCCGACGACAGGTCGTCCACGACGAGCAGGTCGGGTGAGCGGACCAGCGCCCGCGCCGCGGTCGTCCGCTGGACCTGCCCGCCGGACAGGCGTACACCGCGAGGTCCGACCACGGTGTCCAGGCCGTCCGGCATGCCGCTCACGTCCTGTTCGAGCGCGGCCAGCTTCAGCGCGAGGGCGATCCGGTCGTCGTCCGCCGACCGGCCGAGCAGCACGTTCTCCCGCAGGGACTCGGAGAACAGCCGCGGTACCTGACCGGCGTACGCGGCGCGGTCCGGCACCAGGAAGGTCCCGGGGTCCTCGACGCGCCGGCCGTTCCAGGTGATCGTCCCGCCGTCCGGCGGCACCAGGCCGAGCAGGGCGCGCACCAGGGTCGTCTTGCCCGACCCCACGGCCCCGGTGATCACCGTGAACGACCCGCGTTCGACCCGAAGGCCGACCCCGTGCAGCCCCGGACGACGGGCGCCGTCCCGCACGCCGCAGTCCGCGGCTCCCGCTCCGTCTCCTGCTCCCGCTCCGGGTCCGGTTCCCGTTCCGGCTCCAGCCTCAGCTCCCGCTCCAGGTCCGGCTCCGATCCCGTAGTGCACGGAGAGCTCCTGCGCCTCGATGACCTCCAGCGGGTCGTCACGGTCGAGAGGCGACGTCGTCGCCACCGGGGGCTCCCGCTTGAACCAGACGCCGCTCGCCCGCGACAGGTCGCGGTCGTCCTCGTGCGGGGCCATCAGCCTGCTGAGCCGTTCGACGGCGACGGCGGCCTGCGGCAGCCGGGACAGCATCGAGCCGGCCGTGCGCGGCAACGCCGCCAGCCATCCGGCGTAGCTGGTGAACAGCGCGAGATCGCCCACGGTGAACTCGCCCCGGCGCATCGCCGACGCGGCGAGCAGCAGCACGAGCCCGATGCCGACCTCGACCGTCACGCCCGTCGCGGTGGCCAGCAGGTCGGTGGCCAGCCGGTCCTTGACGGTGGCGTCCCGCCGGGCGCGGTTGTGCGCCCGCAGACGTTCCAGCACCGCGTCCTCGGCGCCGGCGGTCTTGATCGCCAGGACGCCGGCGAAGGCGTCGCCGATGGACGCGGTGACGACCGCGCCGAGGACGCGGGCGCGCCGGTGCAGGCGCTGGACCAGCCCGCGGAGTGCCCGGTTCAGCACGCCGATGCCGATCATCGGCACCAGCAGCACGAGCGTGATGACCGGGTCGACCGCCGCCATGACGACCAGTGCGGCGGCGCTGAACAGCGTCGCGCCGGCCAGGCTCACGATGTCGTCGGTGAGCTGGACCAGGTCGCTCACGTCGTCCCGCAGGCGCGCCATCGCCTCGCCCGACGAATGCGGCAGCCGTCCCGCGGCCGGCCCGCGCGCGGTGAGGATCGAGCGCAGGACGTTCGCGCGCAGCACGGTCGCCCCCGCGTCCCACCAGTAGGTGCCGTAGACCCAGGCGATGACCATGATCAGACCGCGGACGGCCTCCACGCCCACGAACGCCGCGCACAGCCACAAGGCGTCCGTCAGCGCGACGCCGCCATGTGCGCCGATCCGGTCGAAGATCGCTTGTAGCAGGAGGCCGCCGGCGAGCGGCAGGACGCTGACCGGCGCCCACAGGAGCGCACCGATCACGTACCGGGCGAATCCGGTGATACGCGTGAGCCGCAGGACCACCGACGAAGCGGCGCTCATCGGCGCACCCCCGCCGCGGCGAGCAGGTGGGCGAACCGGCTTCGCGCATCGGCGGCCAGGTCCGCGCGGTCGCCGTACTCGACGATCCTGCCGCCGTCGACCACCGCGATCTTGTCCACCCGGGACAGCGAGGAGAGGCGGTGGGCGATGAGCACGCCCGTCCGCCCGGCGAGCAGCCGTCCGGTGACGTGCTCGACGCGCCGCTCGGTGGCCGGATCGAGCCGGCTGGACGCCTCGTCCAGCACCACGAGTCCCGGATCGGCGAGGAACGCCCGGGCGAACGCCAGCAACTGCGCCTCGCCGGCCGACAGGCCGCCCGCCTGGCCGCCGAGCTCGGTGTCGAGCCCGTCGGGCAGGCCGGCCAGCCATTCGCCGAGCCCGACATCGGCCAGAACCGCGCGCAACCGGCGATCGTCGGACTCCGGGCGGAACAGCGTGAGGTTGTCCCTGACGGTGGCGGCGAACAGCTGCACGTCCTGGGTGACGACGCGGACGCGCCGGCGCAGCGAGGCCTCGTCGACGTCCCGCAGGTCCAGCCCGCCGACCCGGACGCTTCCCGCAGTCGGGTCGTACAGGCGCAGCAGCATGCGGGCGATGGTCGTCTTGCCGCTGCCGGTCCGCCCCACCAGGCCGAGCGTCTCGCCCGGCGCCAGCGCGAAGGTGATGTCCGACAGCACCCGCTCGTGGTCGTCCGGGTAGGCGAACCCGACCCCGTCGAGGCGCACGGCGAGCGGCCCGGTGGCGGGCAGCGGCCGCGGGTCGGCCGGGTCGGGGAGCGTCCGCCGCTCGGCCAGCAGGTCCCCGATGCGCGCGACGCCGGCCAGCGCCGTCTGGTACTGCTTGAGCTGGTCGATCAACCGCTCCAGCGGCGTGCGCACCATCTGCGTGTACTGGAACAGCAGCACGGCCGTGCCGACGGTGAGCGTGCCCGACTGACGGCTCCACGCGGCCAGGCCCAGCACCAGGGCCGTGCCGGCCGCGAACGCCACCGACGTGCCCGCGAGCAGGCCGCTCCTGACCTTGTCGGCCTGGACCTCGGCGCGGTACATGTCGGCGCTGACCTGGTGGAAACGGTTCACACTGTGCTCGCCGGCGCCGTTGGCCCGGATGTCCTCCACCGCGGCGAGCCGTTCTTCCATGAGGCCGAACACGGCGGCGCTCGCCGCTCGCGCGCCGCTGGCCGACGGGACGGCCGGCCGCTGCGCGCGCGCCATGAGCAGCCCGACCAGCACGCAGTACAGCAGCAGCACGCCGCCGAGCCGCAGGTCGGTGGTGAGCACGACGACGAGCACTCCCGCCAGGAGCAGCACGCCCACGACGACGTCCATCACGAACGCGACGACGAAGTCGGCGACGGCCACCACGTCGCCGTCCACCCGTTCGATCATCTCGCCCGGTGTGCGCCCGCCGTGGAAGGCCATGTCCAGGCCGAGGGCGTGCCCGGCGAGGTCCTCCCGGAGACGGTTGGTGCCGTCCCAGGCGAGGCGGCTGGCGAGCCAGGCGGTGAGCATGCGCGCCGCCTGCCCGGCGACGGCGAGGACGAGGTAGCCGAGCGCGACGAGCGTCAGATGGCCGGTGGCCGCGCCGCCGATCGCGTCGTCGACGAAGCGGCGGGTGACCTGCGGCGCGAGCAGCGGCAGAACGGTGGCGGCGACGGTGGCGGCCACCAGACCGGCGGCGGCGCGGCGTCCCGGACGGAACGAACGCAGAATCCCGAAGCGTCCCGGCCGGAGGGGACGCGGAAACCCGAGGCGTCCTGGGCGGAGAGGACGCAGGAAGCGGCGGTGTCGCGGCCGGACGGGGCCCGGTGCGGGGCGGCGTCCCGGGCGGAGCCGGCGCAGGACGCCGGCCCATGCGTTCAGCCGACCGTCATCGATGTGTCCATGTGGGGTGATCTGCGGGTACGGAGCTGTCACTGAGCGTCATGTCCTTTAGACGGGTGGCGAAGACCTGGCGGATGGACATGAACGTCGCGGACATTTCGCCTCCTCGTCGGACCTGCTGACCCCGGGAGTACAACAGACGCCGCCCCGGCGGGACAACAGGTTTACCGGCCCTCCGGCGCCATCCCACCGGCGGCGTGGCGGGCGAGTGACCACGGCCGGGGTGGGTTCACGGGAGCACAGGCGCCGCGCCGGACGTTGAATCGGTGCCCAAAGTGGGCATTCTGGTGCAACACCGCACCTGTGACAGATGGGATGTCGTCCGATGAAGGTGGCAGTTCTCTTAGCCGGAACCCTGCTCTTAGCATCGCCGGTCGCCGCGGCGGCCGAGGCCGGAGCGTCTGCGGCTCCCGCGTCGGTCTCCCCGACCAAGCAGTTCTACCCCACCGAGATCTCCCTGCCGGACGGTTTCCCGCCGGAGGGGGTCGCCATCGGCCCCGGCCCGGTCGGGTACTTCGGCTCACGCGAAACCGGCGCCATCTACCGTGCCGACCTGCGAACGGGGCAGGGCCGGATCATCAACCCCGGCCCGGGCACCCCGTCGCTCGGACTCAAACTCGACCCGCGCGGCCGGCTGTTCGTCGCCGGCGGCACCGGCGGGGACGCGCGCGTGATCGACCCCCGCAGCGGTGCGGTGCTCGCGAGCTACGCACTGGCCACCGGCGGCGCCTTCGTCAACGACGTCGTGCTCACCCACGACGCGGCGTACTTCACCGACTCGATCAACCCCGTGCTGTACAAGCTGCCGTTCGGGCGCGGCGGAGCGCTGCCGGACAAGGCGGTCACGGTGCCGCTGAGCGGAGACCTCGTCTACGCCGACGGCATCAACGCCAACGGCATCGAGCAGACCCCCGACCACGAGGCGCTGCTCGTCATCCAGTCCAACACCGGCAAGCTCTTCCGCGTCGACCCCGCGACCGGAGTCGCCACCCTGGTCGACCTCGGCGACGAATCCCTGGTCAACGGCGACGGCCTGCTGCTGGAGGGCCGCACCCTCCACGTCGTGCAGAACTTCCTGAACACCTTGACCTCCGTTCGCCTGGACCGCGACGCGACCAGCGGCAAGGTGACCGGAAGGCTCGTGGACGGCCGCTTCGACATCCCCACCACGGTCGCGGCCTTCGGCGACCGCCTCTACCTCCCCAACGGCCGCTTCACCACGACCCCCACGCCCACGACCCCCTACAACGTCGTGGCCGTCAAGCGCCCCTGATCACCCGCCAGGCCCGGGGGGGGGGGGGGGGGGGGGGGGGGGGGACCCCCCCCCCTCGAAAGGGCCGGCCCCCCCCACCTACACCATCACTACTTGT
>NZ_JBVJHR010000029.1:0-124073 GCF_055586705.1 Sphaerisporangium sp. NPDC049457
GAACAGAGGGGTTCTTGGCTACCCTGCCCCCCCCCCCCCCCCCCGACCCCCCCCCCCCCCCCCCCCCCCCCCTGCCCCCCCCCGCCGCACGCGTCCGATCGGCGCCGTACCGGCCGCGATCGGCGCCGTACCGGCCGCGCGAACCGAAGGAGTGAGAACCATGACCGCCTCCGTCCTGGAAAGCGAGATCCCCGGCGCCTCCAGCGCGGGCTCCCTGCCCAGTCTCGCGACCGGCATCTGCACGACACCACTGCTCGACGAGACCATCGGCGCGAACTTCGACCGGGCCGTGGCGGCCCACGGCGACCGCGACGCGCTGGTCGACCGGCCGACCGGCCGCCGCTGGAGCTACGCGGCCCTGGCCGAGGAGGTCGACGCGCTCGCCCTCGGCCTCCTCGGCCTCGGCCTGGTCAAGGGCGACCGCATCGGCATCTGGGCGCCGAACTGCGCCGAATGGACGATGACCCAGTTCGCCGCCGCCAAGATCGGCCTGATCCTGGTCAACGTGAACCCGGCCTACCGCGCCCACGAGGTCGAGTACGTGCTCCAACAGGCCGGGGTACGCGCCCTGGTGGCCGCGGAGCGGTTCAAGACCTCCGACTACGCCGGCATGATCGCCGAGGTGCGGCCGCGCTGCCCGGAGCTGGAGCACGTCGTGCTGATCGGCCGGGACGGCTGGCGGTCGCTCATGGCGGCGGGCCGGCGGGGCGACCGGCGGGCGCTCGCGGAGGCCGCGGCGGCGCTCACGCCCGACGACCCCATCAACATCCAGTACACCTCGGGCACGACCGGCTTCCCGAAGGGCGCGACGCTGTCGCACCGCAACATCCTCAACAACGGCTTCTTCGTCGGCGAGCTGTGCCGCTACACCGACGCCGACCGCGTGTGCGTGCCGGTGCCGTTCTACCACTGCTTCGGCATGACGATGGGGACGCTCGCGGCGATCAGCCACGGCGCCTGCGTCGTCATCCCCTCACCCGTCTTCGACGCCCGTGCCACGCTGGAGGCCGTGCGGGACGAGCGCTGCACGTCGCTGTACGGCGTCCCGACGATGTTCATCTCCGAGCTGGCCGACCCCGACTTCGCGTCCTTCGACCTGTCGTCGCTGCGCACCGGCATCATGTCCGGCTCGCCGTGCCCAGTGGAGATCATGCGGCAGGTCGTCGAGCGCATGGGCATGGCCGAGGTCACCATCTGCTACGGGATGACCGAGACCTCCCCGGTGGCCACCCAGACCCGTCCGGACGACTCACTCGAACGCCGCGTGTCCACCGTCGGCCGGGTCGGCCCGCACCTGGAGGTCAAGGTCGCCGACCCCGAGACGGGCGCGCTCGTCGCGCGCGGCGTCCCCGGCGAGGTGTGCACCCGCGGGTACTCGGTGATGCTCGGCTACTGGCGGCAGCCGGACAAGACGGCCGAGGCCGTCGACGCCGAGGGCTGGATGCACACCGGGGACATCGGGATCATGGACGAGGACGGCTACCTCAGCATCACCGGGCGGATCAAGGACATGGTGATCAGGGGCGGGGAGAACGTCTACCCCCGCGAGGTGGAGGAGTTCCTGTACACCCACCCCGACATCCTGGACGCCCAGGTCATCGGGGTGCCGGACGAGCGGTACGGCGAGGAGCTGATGGCGTGCCTGCGCATGCGGCCGGGCGCCGAGCCGCTGACCGCCGAGTCGGTGCGGGCGTTCTGCGCCGGCAAGCTGGCCCATTTCAAGATCCCCCGCTACGTGCAGGTCGTGGACTCCTACCCGATGACGATCAGCGGCAAGGTGCGCAAGGTCGAGATGCGCGAACGCGCCATCGACATGCTCGGCCTACGCCACCTCCTCACCACCGAACACGCCTGACCCCTCCCCCGGACTGCGGCTATCGCCCGGCCGGTGAGCGGTGTGCGGAGAAGTAGTGGTGGAGGTGGCTGGAGCCTTCCAGCATGGCCGCCGCGCGCCGGGTCAGTTCCTCGTCGCGCCGGGCGACGGCCGCGCGGAGCGCGTCGATGCTGCCCGTGCGGCGCAGGCCGTCGATGATCTCTTTGATCTGGGGCAGCGGATAGCGGCCCTGCCGCAGCAGGTGGACCATGCGCGCGTCCCTGAGGTCGGCCGGGCCGAAAGTGCGATACCGGTTGCCGGGCCGGCGCGCCGGGGTCAGCAGGCCGGCCGACTCCCACAGGCGCAGCGCGGAGGTGCGCACGCCCAGGAGCGCGGCCACCTCGCCGACGCGCATGCCCGTCCGCGACCGCCCGGACGTCTCCGGAACCTGACGCGGGTGCTGGTCGGGGGTCTGGTCCGGGGGCTGTCCGGCGACCGCTTCCAGGGCCTGCGCCGTCGCGCGCAGTGAGAGGCGCTGTTCGTACAGGGCCGCGTGGCAGGCGTCCACGAGCGCGAGCGCACCGGCGCGGTCCCCGGCGTGCTCGGCCTGCATGATCTCCCGCGCGGAATTCCAGCCGTACCCGGGGGCCAGCGCCCGGTAGGTGAGCAGGGCCGCCCGATGCTCCTCGCCGAACCTGCGATAGCCGGCGGGCGAGCGCGGCGCAGGCGGCAGGATGCCGTGGTCGGCGTAGTTGCGCACCTGCTGGGGGGAGATGCCCGCCAGCCGTGCGAGGTCGACGGGCCGCAGCCCCGCCTCTCTCGCTCCGCCCACCGGTCGTCCTTCCTCGACAGGGTTCACCGTGGAGTTGAAGGTTATCCGCCCTGACTCCCAGCAAGTCCGCCGAGGCCTGCGGCAAAGTCTCAAGAGGGTACTTCAATGAGAAAATTGAAGGTATGAATCCGGGTGACAACGACGAAGAAAGGCCGGAAGAGCCGGCGATAGAGACGCGTGATCTCAGGATGCGGTACGGCTCCACCGACGTGCTGCGCGGGGTGGATCTGCGTGTGCGGCGCGGCGAGGTCGTGGCCCTGCTCGGGCCGAACGGCGCCGGGAAGACGACGACCATCGAGATCCTGGAAGGGTTCCGCCGGCGGTCCGCGGGCGAGGTGCGCGTCCTCGGCACCGATCCAGGCGACGGGGACGAGGCGTGGCGGGCGCGGCTCGGCATCGTGCTGCAGTCCTGGCGCGACCACGGCCGGTGGCGGGTGCGCGAGCTGCTCGACCAGCTCGGCCGCTACTACGTCCCCTACGGCACGGCGGAGCGCCGGCGGCCGTACGACCCGGACGAGCTGATCGGCCTGGTGGGGCTGGCAGGGCAGGCGGACGCGGCCGTCGGCCGGCTCTCCGGCGGGCAGCGGCGCAGGCTCGACGTGGCGATCGGCCTGGTCGGACGGCCGGAGCTGCTGTTCCTCGACGAGCCCACCGTCGGCTTCGACCCGCAGGCGCGGCAGGACTTCCACGAGCTGGTGCGGCGGCTGGCCGACCTGGAGGACACGACGATCCTGCTCACGACACACGACCTGGACGAGGCCGAGAGGCTCGCCGACCGCATTCTGATCCTCGTGGGCGGCGTGATCATCGCCGACGGCGGCCCCGCCGAGCTGTCCCGGCGCGTCTCCGGCAGGGCCGAGGTGCGCTACAGCCTGGACGGCGAGTGGCACACGACCTCGGCAGAGGACGCCGCGGGGTGCGTGCGCGGGCTGTTCGAACGGCACGGCGACGCGATCGTCGATCTGGAGGTGCGCAGGACGCGCCTGGAGGAGGTGTACCTGGCGATGGTGCGCGACTTCGAGTCCGCCGGTCACGCCGAGGTGCCGGACCGGCTGGCGGAGGTGCCCGCGTGACCACTCCTGACTCCTCCCGCGACGCCACTCCCCCGGCCTCCGCCACCACCCCCGATCCCACGGCCCCGCCGGCGTCCTCCCGCCCGGAACCCGGCCGCGCCGCTTCCCCGCCTTCCGCCTCCGCTGCCACCGCCTCCCCTGCCTCGTCTCCTCCGGAGCCGGGTCGCGACGGCCGCTCGCCCGGCGGCCGTGGCGGCGCGCGGATGGCCGCGTTCCGAGCCGGCCTGCACCGTGCCCGCGTCGAGTTCCGGCAGAGCGCGACGAGCGCGCAGGACGTGTGGGGGGCGCTGTTCCTGCCCGCCATCGCCCTGGTCGTGATGTACCTGCTGCGGCACAGCACGGTGCCCGGCACCGGCTTCTCCCTCGGATCGCAGTCCATCCCCGGCGTCCTCGGCCTGAACGTCGTGCTCAACGGGATGATGGCGCTGGCCATGACGCTCACCATGGACCGCGAGGACGGCACCCTGCTGCGCGCGAAGGCCACGCCGAACGGCATGATCGGCTACCTGACCGGCAAGGTGCTCAGCCGGGCCGGCATGGCGGTGGCGGGCGCGCTCGTCCCGCTGGTCCCCGCGGCGTTCCTGTTCGACGGGCTGCGGCTGGGCGACGCGTCGTCCTGGCTGACGCTGACCTGGGTGCTGGCGATCGGCCTGGTGGCGGTGCTGCCGATCGGCGCGGTGCTCGGCTCGCTGTTCGAGAGCGCGCAGGCCATGGGCGTCATCACGCTTCCGCTGATGGCGCTGATGGCGGTCTCGGGGGTGTTCTACCCGCTCACCGCGTTGCCCGGGTGGCTGCAACTGGTGGCCCAGGTCTTCCCCGTCTACTGGCTCGGGCTCGGCCTGCGCTCGGCGCTGCTGCCGGACGCGCTGGCCGCCGCCGAGGTGGGCGAGTCCTGGCGGCACCTGGAGACGGCGGGCGTCCTCGGCGCCTGGGCGCTGCTCGGTTTCGTCGTCGCGCCGGCGGTGCTGCGCCGGATGGCCCGCCGCGAGTCCGGGTCGGCGGTCGCCGCCCGCCGCGCCAAGGCCATGCAACGCCCCCTGTGACCACGTCCCCCTTCGCGCTCCGTACGTTGTACGCTATTAACTGTCCCGTCCCGTCGTGCCTCTCCGTCCGTCCGGGGACCGGCGGGACGAGCGGACCGGTTCTGTCGGTCCCCATCCCCATCCTCGGCCCCCTCCCTCCCTCACCTCTCCGTCGACCATGGAAGGTCCCGTTGATCTCCAGCCAGCAGGCAGACCACGTCCGGAACGACGAACCGCTCCGCGAAGGCGACCACGCCGCGGCGGACGGTCACGACCTCATCCAGGTGCGCGGCGCCCGCGAGAACAACCTCAAGGGCGTCTCCCTCGACATCCCCAAGCGGCGGCTCACCGTCTTCACCGGAGTCTCCGGCTCCGGCAAGTCCTCACTGGTGTTCGACACCATCGCCGCCGAGTCCCGGCGGCTGATCGACGAGACCTACACGGCGTTCGTGCAGAACTTCATGCCGAGCCGCGCCCGTCCGGACGTCGACGCGCTGCGCAACCTGAGCGCGTCGATCATCGTCGACCAGGAGCGCATGGGCGGCAACGCCCGCTCGACGGTGGGCACGGCCACCGACGCCCACACCATGCTGCGCGTCCTGTTCAGCCGCCTGGGCACCCCGCACGTCGGCCCGCCGTCGGCGTTCAGCTTCAACCGCGCCGAGGGCATGTGCCCCGAGTGCGAGGGCCTCGGCAAGGTGTCCGACATCGACGTCGCCGAACTGGTGGACGTCGAGCTGTCGCTGGACGACGGCGCGGTGAAGGTGCCCGGCTTCGGGGTGGGCACCTGGTACTGGCAGCTCATGGCCCAGTCCGGCCTGTTCGACCCGGCCGTCAGGCTGAAGGACTACACCTCCGCCCAGTGGGAGGACTTCCTGCACAAGCCCGCCACCAAGGTGAAGATGGGCACGCACAACGTCACCTTCGAGGGCCTGATCCCCAAGGTCAGGCGGCTCTATCTGTCGAAGGACCGCGAGTCGATGCAGGCGCAGGCGCGCGCGTTCGCCGACCGCGCGGTCAAGCTGGTCGGCTGCCCGGCCTGCGGCGGCGCCCGGCTGAACGAGGCCGCCCGCTCGGCGGTCGTCGACGGCCGCACCATCACCGAGTGCTCGGCGATGCAGATCAGCGACCTGGCCGAGTTCGTGCGGGCCATCGGCGACCGGTCGGTGGGCCCAATGCTCGACACCCTCGCCGAGACCCTCGACTCCCTGGTCGAGATCGGCCTGGGGTATCTCAGCCTCGACCGCGAGTCCTCCACCCTGTCCGGCGGCGAGGCCCAGCGGGTGAAGATGGTGCGCCATCTGAGCTCCAGCCTGAGCGACGTCACCTACGTCTTCGACGAGCCGACGGCGGGGCTGCACCCGCACGACATCCAGCGGATGAACGACCTGCTGGTGCGGCTGCGCGACAAGGGCAACACCGTGCTGGTGGTCGAGCACAAGCCCGAGACCATCGCGGTCGCCGACCACGTGGTCGACCTCGGGCCCGGGGCCGGGTCGGCGGGCGGCGAGGTGTGCTACGCGGGCGACCTGCCCGGGCTGCGCGCGTCCGGCACGCTCACCGGCCGCTACCTCGACCACAAGGTCGAGCTGCGCGAGAAGGTCCGCACCCCCGCCGGGTGGCTGCCGGTCAGCGGCGCCCGCCTGCACAACCTGCGCGACGTCAGCGTCGACATCCCCCTCGGCGTGCTCACCGTCGTCACCGGCGTCGCCGGGTCGGGCAAGAGCTCGCTCATCCACGGGTACGTCGCCGGGCGCGAGGGCGTCGTGGTCGCCGACCAGTCGCCGATCCGCGGCTCGCGCCGCAGCAACCCGGCCACCTACACCGGGGTGCTCGACCCGATCAGGACGGCGTTCGCCAAGGCCAACGGCGTCAAGCCCGGCCTGTTCAGCGCCAACTCCGAGGGCGCCTGCCCGGCGTGCAAGGGCATCGGCCTGATCTACACCGACCTGATGATGATGGCCGAGGTCGCCTCGGTGTGCGAGCGGTGCGAGGGCAAGCGCTTCACCCCCGAGGTGCTGTCGTACCACCTGCGCGGCAAGGACATCAGCGAGGTCCTGGCCATGACGGTCGCCGAGGCCCGCGAGTTCTTCCCCTCCGGGCAGGCGCGGGTGGTGCTCGACCGCCTGGCGGCCGTGGGCCTCGGCTACCTCGGCCTCGGCCAGCCGCTCACCACCCTGTCCGGCGGCGAGCGCCAGCGGCTCAAACTCGCCATCCACATGGCGAAGAACGGCACGACCTACGTCCTGGACGAACCCACCACCGGCCTGCACCTGGCCGACGTCGACCAGCTCCTCGCCCTGCTCGACCGCCTGGTCGACGACGGCAACACCGTCATCGTCATCGAGCACCACCAGGCCGTCATGGCCCACGCCGACTGGATCATCGACCTCGGCCCCGGCGCCGGCCACGACGGCGGCCAGGTCGTCTTCTCCGGCCCGCCCGCCGACCTGCTGGCCAAGGCCCACACCCTCACCGCCGTCCACCTCCGCGAGTACACCGGCGACCGGCCATAGACCCCCGGCCCAGCCGGCACGCCCACCACGTGGGTCGGGGCGGCCAGGTCCGGAACGCGGCAGACGCGGGACCGGCCTGGTCACAGGCGATCTGTCGACGGACGTTACGGTAATATCGGCTCTCCGATCCGCTCCCCCAGAGGCCGCGTTCGCTGGACGGGATCCCGAGAGCAAGCGACCATAGCTGTAGATGCCGGAAAACCAGCCAGTGAGAGAACTATTCGGACGAGAGTCCGAACAGCGGCGTCTCGGCGAGTTCGTGGCGGGCGTCCGCGGGGGCGGCGGGGCGATGCTGGTCCGCGGCGAGGCGGGCATCGGGAAGTCCGCCCTGTTGCTGGACACGGCGGCGGTCGCGGCCGCCCGAGGCATGCGCGTCCTGCGGACCGCCGGTGTGGAGTCAGAGACGCACATGCCCTTCGCCGGTCTGCATCAGGTGCTGCTTCCGCTTCGTGCCGAGATCGGGGAACTGCCCGCCCCGCAGCGCGACGCGCTGGGAGCGGCGTTCGGCCTGACCGACGCCCGGGTGCCCGACCCGTTCCTCATCGCCCTGGCGGCGCTGAACCTGCTGGGCGAAGCCGCGGCCCGCTCCCCCGTCCTGCTCCTGCTCGAGGACGCCCACTGGCTGGACCGCGCCAGCGCCGACGTGCTCGCGTTCGTCGCGCGGCGGCTGGACTTCGAGCCGATCGTGCTGCTGGCCGCGCTGCGCGACGGTTTCCCGAGTCCCCTCGACGGAGCCGGGCTGCAGGAGTTGCTCCTCGATCGGCTCGACGACACCGCCGCGACCGCCCTGCTGGACGCCTGCAGCCCCGCCCTGACGCCGGCGGTGCGCACACGGTTGCTGCGGGAGGCCGCGGGAAACCCCCTGGCCCTCGTGGAGCTGCCGATCGCCACGGACACCCGGGAGGGGAAGGGGCCCCTGCCACCGGGGTGGCTCCCGCTGACCACCCG
Source organism: Sphaerisporangium sp. NPDC049457 (assembly GCF_055586705.1). Classification (NCBI taxonomy): domain Bacteria; kingdom Bacillati; phylum Actinomycetota; class Actinomycetes; order Streptosporangiales; family Streptosporangiaceae; genus Sphaerisporangium; species Sphaerisporangium sp. NPDC049457. The sequence goes on from NZ_JBVJHR010000029.1 coordinate 8,205, forward strand.
GCTGGAACAGACCTTCACCGCCCGCATCTCGGGGCTGCCGTCGGCCCTCCGCACCACGCTGCTGGTGGCCGCGCTCAACGACAGCACCGACCTTGCCGAGATCCTCGAAGCCACCGCGCTGATCACCGGTGTACCGGTCACGGCGGACGATCTGGCGCCCGCCGTCACCGTACGGCTGGTCGACGTGCGCGAGGCCGGAGTGTCGTTCCGGCACCCGCTCATGCGCTCGGCGATCTACCAGGGGGCCAGCATCTCCCAGAGGCACGCGGTGCACGCCGCCCTGGCCGACGTCCTCACCGGCCGGCCGGACCGCCGCCTCTGGCACCGCGCGGCGGCCACCTCCAGGCCGGACGAGGGCATCGCCGCCGAGCTGGAGGCCACGGCCCAGAGCGCGCGGCGCCGGGGCGACCTGCTGTCGGCCGTCGCGGCGCTGGAGCACGCGGTCAGGCTCAGCGAGAACCCCGTCCACCGGTGTGAGCGGCTGGTGCGGGCCGCCGAGTACGCGGCCGAGATGGGACGGCGCGACATCGTCGTCCGGCTGCTGGGCGAAGGCGAGCGGCTGCGGCTGTCGGCCAGCCAGCGGGCCCGCATCGTGTGGATCCGCGAGAACTTCGAGGACGGCATCCGGGACGACAGCGCGGCGGCGCACTCACTGGCCGATCTCGCCGAGAGCATGGCGGCGCAGGGGGACGTCGACCTCGCGCTGAAACTGCTGTCCAGCGCGTCCTTGCGCTGTTTCTGGGCTCATGCCGACGAACGGTCGCGGCAGCGCGTCGTCGCCGTGGCCGAGGGCCTGCCCGTCGACGACCTGGACGGGCGGCTGCTGACGATCCTGGCGTTCGCGGCTCCGATCGAGCGCGGCAAGGTCGTGATCGAGCGGTTGCGCCATCTGGCCGCCCACCCGGCCGGCGGCGGGGTGGCGGCTCGCCTGCTCGGCAGTTCGGCGTTGATGGTGGGGGCGTTCGACCTGGCGGCGGAATTCTGCGCCGCGTCCCTGCCCGCCCTGCGCGCGCAGGGCAGGCTCAGCCTCCTGGCGCGGGACCTCGGGGCACAGGCGTGGAGCGCGGCCCGGCTGGCGGACCTGAGCGTGGCCATCCCCGCGGCGGAGGAGGCCGTTCGTCTGGCGCACGAGACATCCCAGCCGCTGATGCACGCCATCGGCCAGGCGTCGGGCGCGGTGCTCGCCGCGCTCCGCGGCGAACAGGACCGTGTGGAGGTCCTCGCCGTGGCGGCCGAGCAGGTGGCCCTGCCCATCGGGGGCCGCCCCGTGCTGGCCACGGTGCAGCTCGCGCGTGGGCTGGCCGCGCTGGGCGAGGGACGTTACGCCGACGCCTTCGACCATCTGCGGCGCATGCACGACCCCGCCGATCCGGCCTTCCACCTGGCGTTGCGCTGCTTCTCCATCGCCGAACTCGCGGACGCCGCGGCGCACAGCGGGCAGAGCCGCGCGATCGCCGGCATCGTCGGGGAACTGGAGGCGGTGGCGCTCATCACGCCGTCGCCGTCCTTGCACGCCGACCTGCGCTACGCCCGTGCCGTCCTGGCCGACGGGGCGGCGGCGGAGCCGCTCTTCGATGCCGCGCTCCAGGCCGACCTGCGGCGGTGGCCCTTCGTCCGGGCTCGGGCGCAGCTCGCGTACGGTGAATGGCTGCGCCGCCAGCGGCGTACGGCCGAGTCGAGGGCGCCGCTGCGCATGGCACGGGAGACGTTCGACGCCCTGGGGGCGATCCCCTGGAGCGAGCGAGCGCGCCAGGAGCTGCGGGCCTCCGGCGAGAGCAGCTCCATGCGCAGCAGTGAGGCACGCGACGTGCTGACCGCGCAGGAACTCCAGATCGCCCAGATGGCGGCCGACGGCCTGACGAACCGGGAGATCGGCGAGAAGCTCTATCTGTCTCACCGGACCGTCAGCTCCCACCTCTACCGGATCTTCCCCAAGCTGGGCATCACCTCGCGCTCGGCGTTGAGCGCGGCCCTGCGCGTGTCAGCCTGACTCGACCGCGTCGCCCGGGTGACGCTCGGTGACACAGTCATGTGACGCTCGCGGGGCACGCGGAAGGCGTCCTACGGTCAGGCCATGACCACAGCAAGCTCCTTCAAGAACGGCAGCACGCCGACGGTAGTGCTGGTCCACGGCGCCTTCGCGGACGCGTCGAGCTGGGCGGGCGTGATCGCCGAGCTGCAGGATTTCGGGATCCCCGTGATCGCGGTGGCCAACCCGCTGCGCGGACCGGCCGTCGACGCCGCCTATCTCGCCGGCGTCGTCGCCGCGATCGACGGTCCGGTCCTGCTGGTGGGCCACTCCTACGGCGGCGTGGTCATCACCCGGGCCGCGGACCAGCCGGGCAACGTGGTCGGGCTGGTCTACGTGACCGCTTTCGCCCTGGAGGCCGGGGAGAGCGTGCTGGACATCACGACCCGCTTCTCCGACAGCCTGCTGGGCCCGGCGCTGCGGCCGGCCGTCTTCCGCACAGGCGACGGACAGGAGGCCGTGGAGCTGTACCTCAAGGACGACCGGTTCCCCGCCGTGTTCGCCGCCGACCTGCCCAGGCGCGTCACCTCGGTGGCGGCCGTCGCGCAGCGCCCCATCGCGGCGGTGGCGTTCGAGGAGACCTCTCCCACCGCGAGCTGGAGGACGCTGCCGTCCTGGTACGTCGTGGCGACCGCCGACCGGGCGATCGATCCCGCCGCACAGCGCTTCATGGCCCAGCGCGCCGGGGCCGACACCATCGAGGTCGACGCCTCCCACGCGATCGCGCTGTCGCAGCCGGCGGCCGTGGCCGCCCACATCCGCACCGCCGCCGCCGCGACCCAGGCGGTCAAGCACACCCTTTCGCAATGACAGCCGTGTTCCCAAGGAGCGACCGATGACCCCACCGCCCATTCCCGTCATCTTCATCCACGGCCTGTGGCTGCACGCCACTTCTTGGTCCTCCTGGACCGAGCTGTTCACGGCCGCCGGCTACGAGGCGACGGCCCCCGGCTGGCCGGGCGACAGCGAGAGCGTCGAACTGTCCAGGCAGAACCCCGACAGCATCGCCGACCACGGCATCGACGACGTCGTCGCCCACTACACGAAGATCATCGAGGCTCTGGAGGTCAAGCCGATCCTGATCGGCCACTCCTTCGGCGGCATGATCGCCGAGAAGCTGCTCGGGCAGGACCTGGCCAGGGCCGCCATCGCGATCGACGCCGCACAGATCAAGGGGGTGCTGCCGCTGCCGCTGTCGGCGCTGCGCACGGCCCTGCCGGTGTTCAGGAACCCGGCCAACAAGCACCGGGCCGTCTCCCTCACCCTCGACCAGTTCACCTACTCGTTCGGCAACGCCATCCCGGCTGAGGAGGCCGCCGAACTGTACGAACGCTGGACCATCCCCGGGCCGGGCAAGCCGTTGTTCGAGGCCGCCGCCGCCAACTTCTCCCCCCACTCGCCCGCCAAGGTCGACACCGGCAACAACGCCCGGGGACCGCTGCTCCTCATCGCCGGCGGCAAGGATCACACCGTCCCCGAGACCGTCACCAAGGCGACCCTCAAGCAGTACCGGGGCTCCACCGCGATCACCGACTTCCAGGAGTTCCCCGACCGCGGCCACTCCCTGACCATCGATCACGGCTGGCGTGAGGTCGCCGACGCCTGCCTGGCCTGGCTCGCCAAGAACGACCTTCAGACGAACTGAGAGCCGTCCGCGGCGTCGACCGCCCACCGGTCAACGCCGCGGACCGTGCCGCAGAAAGGGATGCCATGGACTTGGGACTGCAGGGCAAGGTCGCGGTGGTGACCGGCGCCAGCAAGGGAATCGGACTGGCCATCACCCGGGCCCTGGTCGAGGAGGGAGCCCACGTCGTCGCCGGATCACGCCGAAGCACCCCCGAGCTGAAAGAACTGGGTGGAAAGGGAAGCGTGCGGGCGGTCGAGGTCGATCTCGCCACCGCCGCGGGCCCGGCCCGCCTCATCACCACCGCGCTGGAGCACGGACGCCTCGACATCCTGGTCAACAACGTCGGCGCGGTCGCACCGCGCCTTACCGGGTTCCTCGACATCACCGACGAGCAGTGGCTGCACAGCCTGACGCTCAACCTGATGGCGGCGATCCGCACCACCCGCGCGGCGCTGCCGGCCATGATCGCGGCCGGGCACGGCAACATCGTCACGATCAGTTCCGTCAACGCCTTCCTGCCCGACCATACCGTGATCGACTACAGCGCCGCCAAAGCCGCTCTCACCAACTTCTCCAAAGCCCTGTCGAAGGAGGTCGGGGCGCACGGCATCCGGGTCAACACCGTCAGCCCCGGCCCGGTCACCACAGACCTGTGGCTGGGAGACGAAGGCGTCGCCGCGACCGTCGCCCGCGCGAACGGGACCGACCCGCAAGCGGTGGCCGAGCAGGCCGCCGCCCAGGCCGAGACGGGCAGGTTCACCCATCCGCACGAGATCGCCGACCTGGTACTGCTTCTGTCCAGCGACCGGGCGGGCAACGTCACCGGCACCGACTTCGTCATCGACGGAGGACTCACCAAAACCCTCTGAACCTCCCGCCCTCGGCGCCGGCTGGGACGCTCGGGTGGAATGACATAAGGGCCGGGGGTGCGCCCGGCCCTTATGTCACTGCTGATGAACTGAATACAGCAGCCCCCGTCCATGTGATCGCAGGTTCTCCGTTGAACCAGTTGGATGGATTCTGCGGGCTGTAGTCCACCGACTACAAAGTGGGCGAGTCGGCGGCGGCCTCCTGGCCACGTCCACACGTAATCAGCGCGCCCCCTTGATGGCGCTGACACGTGTTCCAGGCCTCGAAGCTGTAGTAGTTCCAGGTGGACCGATCCGTTTATTCGCGTGTGCCCCCTTCGTCAGGTCGTCAGCGATCTTCTCGCCTACTACGCTCGGCGGGGACCGCTTGGTGCCGATGTCGCGTCGATTGACGCAGAGGCGCTGGGCCGGTGCGGCTCGGCCGAATGCCGGTCTGAGCGTTTTCGCTGGTGAGAGCTTTGGCACAGGTTTTTCGGACCGGTTCGGTCCGAAAGGCGGGGCCTATGTTCGGGGGCGAGGATGGGTGAGGCGGAGCTGACGCCGAGGCGGTTGTTCGCCGTGCGGCTGACCGAGCTGCTGGAGTTGACCGCCGATGTGCCGGTGAAGAGCCTGGTCGGTGAGGTGAACCGGCGGCGGCCCGCCGGGCGGGGACGGCCGGTGAGCGGGCCGCGCATCAGCGACTGGAAACGCGGTCGCCATCTGCCTGAGTCGGAGGCGGCGTTCCTGGTGATGGTCCGGGTGCTCGTGGAGCACTGCCGGGGCCGGCGGGTGCCGCCTGGGCAGGTGAGCGCGGGGCTGCTCGACGAGGAGCAGTGGCGGCGGTGGCTGCGCGAGGCCCGGTCGTCCCCGCCTGATCCGGTGGCGGTCGTATCGGCCGGGGCGAAGGGGGCCGCCGCTGAGCCCGCTGAGGTGATCGAGGCCGTCGCCGAGGCCGACCGGGAAGCCGCTGAGGCCGCCGAGGCGGTCCACCAGTGGGCCGGGGGGTGTCCTTACCCGGGGCTGGCGGCGTTCGAGCAGGATCAGGCGCAGGTGTTCTTCGGGCGAGAGAGGCTGACCGCGCAGCTCGTCGACGCGCTGGCCGCCCGGCTGGACCGCCCGGGGATCCTCGTGGTGGCCGGAGCGTCGGGGGCGGGCAAGTCCTCGCTGGTACACGCGGGGCTGTTACCGGCCCTGGCCGGCGGGGAGCTGAGCGCCGAGTCGGCCGGGTGGCCGGTGGCGGTGGTGCATCCGACCGCGACGCCGTGTGACGAGCTGGCGCGGGTGCTGGCCGCCCTGGCCGGCACCGACCCGGCCGCGATCCGCCAGGAGCTGCGGACCGCGCCGCAGCAGGCGCACACCGTGGTGCGTGATGTGGTGGTCACCCGTGCCCGGGCCTCGGCGGGTGTGCCGGCCACCAGCAGTGGCGACCGGCTGGTGCTGGTGGTGGACCCGTTCGAGCGTGTCTTCACCCTGCCCGAGGAGGCCGAGGCCGGCGGCGCGGGCTGGGCCGAGGGGCAGCGGGCGGATTTCATCGCGGCGCTGCACGCGGCGGCGACGCGGCCGTGCGGGCCGGACGGCGAGCCGGCCGCCTTGGTGATCGTGGTGGTGCGCAGCGACTTCTTGGCCGAGTGCGCGAGCTACCCGCAGCTCGCCGACGCGGTGCGGGACGGGTTGTTCCTGGTCGGCCCGATGAGCGAACCGGAGCTGCGCCTGGCTCTCACCGGTCCCGCCGAGCGGGCGGGGGTGCTGATCTCCCCGGCGCTGGTGGACACCATCCTGGGGGATCTGCCGGCCTGCTCGGCCGAGGGCCGATACGAGGTGGGCGCGCTGCCGTTGCTTTCGGAGGCGATGCGGGTCACCTGGAAGCATCGCGAAGGGGACAAGCTGACCAGCCGCAGCTACGGGCTGTCGGGCGGGGTCGCACACGCCGTCCAGACCAGTGCGGAGACCGTCTACGCCGCGCTGCCCGCCCGCCTGCAGCCCGTCGCCCGGCAGGTGTTCCACCGGCTGACCAAGCTCACCGCCGACGGACGGGCCGTCCGCCGTCCCATGCCCTACCAGCGTCAGCCCGCCACCCATCCTGGGGCCCTTCCGCCGGCCGCCGCCGGTCGCCCGGCCGAGCGGCACGGTGGCGTCGACCCGGCGGACATCGAGCAGGTGGTGGAGGCGTTCGCCGCGCAACGCCTCATCGTGGTGGGCGAACAGACCGCTGAGATCACCCATGACTCCCTGCTGCACGCCTGGCCGCGGCTGCAAGGGTGGCTCCAGCAGGACCCCGCCGACCAGGCCCTGTACCACCGGTTGCTGGAGGACGCCGATGACTGGGCGCGCAACCAGCGCCGCGCGTCGTTCCTGTACCGCGGTGAGCGTCTGACCGCGGTCCTGGACGCCCGGCCGCATTGGCAGGCCAACCCCGACCGCTACCCCGGCCTGCCGGACAGCGTGCGAGGGTTCCTCGACGCCGCCGTCACCGCGAGCAGGCGCGCCACCGTGCTGCGCCGCACCGTGACGGCCGCCCTGGCCGTGCTGCTCGTCATAGCGCTGACCGCGGCGGGCATCGCCATCAAGGCTCAGCGCGACATCAGCGCCCAGCGCGATGTGGCGCTGTCGCGCCGGCTGGCCGCCCGAAGCGAACTGCTCACCGGCGGCGACCCGGCACTGCCCGCGCTGATGGCGGCGACGGCCTGGCGGATCAGCCCCACGCCCGAGGCCCGCGCCGCCATGCTCAACGTCCTCAGCCGCCCGCAACGCGCCGTGCTCGCCGCCCCGTCCGGCCCGATCACCGCGGTGGCCTACGGCCCCGACGGGCGGACCCTGGCCACCATCGGCGACGGCCTGGCGCGACTGTGGGACACCAAGACGCGACGGCCGATCGACACCCCTCTCCCCGGCTACACCGGCTGGGTCTCCTCGGCCGCCTTCAGCCCCGACCGGCGCACGCTGGCCATCGGAGACGACCGCACCGTCCGGCTGTGGGACGTCACCACGCGCGCTCCCCTCAGCGGCCCGCTCACCGCTCACCAGAGTGCCGTCACCGCCCTCGCCTTCAGCCCCGACGGACGGATCTTGGCCACCGCCGGCCACGACGGCACCGTGCGGTTATGGAACGCCGCGACACGCACTCCCCTCGGTGACCCGCTCACCGCGCACCGAAACGCCGTCACGGCCCTCGCCTTCAGCCCCGACGGACGGACCCTGACCACCGGCGGCCACGACGGCGCCGTGCGGTTGTGGGACATCGCGGCGCGGACTCCCCTCGGCGCTCCGCTCACCGGTCACACCAAGGCCGTCTCCGGTCTGTCCTACAGCCCTGACGGGCAGATGCTGGCCGCCGGCGGCCCGGACGGTGTGGTGCGATTGTGGCACGTCGCGACTCGCGCGCCGATCGAGATCGCTCTCCCCGACCATCCCGGTGGCGATCTCTCAGCCGTCTTCAGCCCCAAAGGGCCGGCGATCCTCGCCATCGGGGGCGGCGACGGCACCGTGCGGTTATGGGACGCGGCGACCCGCACACTCATGGGCACGCCACTCTCCCGCCACACCTCCCCGATCACCTCGGTGGCCTTCAGCCCCGACGGACAGGCCCTGGCCACCACCGACGCGGACGACACCGTGCGGTTGTGGGACATCAGACTCCGCACCTCCGTCGGGACCGCCGGCGCCGGCCACCCCGGCCGGGTCACCTCTGCCGGGTTCAGCCCCGACGGACAGATCCTGGCCACCGGTGACCTGAACGGCGTCGTGCGGTTGTGGGACGCGGTGACCCGCGCACCCATCGGTACGCCGCTCACCGGCCACACCGACCAGATCACCTCGACCGTCTTCAGTCCCGACGGCCGGACCCTGGCCACCAGCAGTGCCGATGGCACGGCACGACTATGGGTCACAAGGACCGGCGAGCTCATCGGCGCGCCACTCAGCGGGCACACCTTCCTGGCCACCTCGGTCGCCTTCAGCTCCGACGGGCGGATCGTGGCCACCGGCGGCAAGGACGGCAGCGCACAGTGGTGGGACACCCGGACCGCCGAACCCCTCGGCGCCCCGCTCGTCGACCTCCACGAACGGAACAACTGGGCCGTCCTGAGTTTGGACGGCCGGATCCTGGCCAGCGTCAGCAAGGCGGGCACTGTGCGGCTATGGCGGGTCAAGGCTCGCACGCCCATCGGCGCCCCGTTCGCGGGCCGCACCGGCCGGATCATCTCCGTCGCCTTCCACCCTGACGGACGGACCTTGGCCACCGGCAGCGACGACGGCACCGTGCGGTTATGGAGCATCGAGCAGCACGCCGTCATCGGCGCGCCTTTCGTCGGCCACACCGACGCGATCACCTCACTCGTCTTCAGCCGCGACGGACGGACCCTCGCCACCAGCGGCGACGACGGCACTGTGCGCCTGTGGGACACCGTGACCAGCGCCCCCATCGGCGTCCCCCTTCCCGGCCACGCCGACACGATGGCCTCGCTCGCCTTCAGCCCGGACGGACAGCTGCTCGCCAGCAGCGGCGAAGACGGCACGGCACGACTGTGGGAGGTCGGCATGCCCGACGACCTGTTCGCAGCCGTGTGCGCGATTCCCGCCCGCTCCTTCACCCGCGCCGAATGGTCCCAGTACGTATCAGAAGCGGAGTACCGACCGGTGTGCCCCTGACGCCGTGAACAGGCGGAGCACGTCGCCGGCCCGGCCGTTCTGAGGCCGTGCCAACCCGGTTCGCGGACCGGTTCATCGTCGCGGGCCGCCGGCGCGGCTAGGGCTGCGTCCGGCCGGCGGTCAGAGGGAGACCGGCCGGGCGTGAAGGCGGGCCGTTCATGACAACCGCTGCTGAAGGCGCTCGGCCTCCGGATACCGCCCCTGCGTTCGATAGCGCCGCTGTGCCTGATCCCACGCGGCGACGGCCTGTCGCTCGTCGCCGAGCGCCGCGTGGGCGTCGCCCAGATGTTCCAGAATGCCCGCCTCGTCGTTGACGTTGCCGATCTCGCGCATCAGCGTCAGAGCCTCGTGGTAATAGCTCAGGGCTTCACCGTGACGACCGGTGCTGTGCGCGATGTAGCCCAGACTGTCGAGCGTGTTGGCCTCCGCCTCGTGATGCCCTTGACCGCGGAAGATGGCGAGCGCGGCCTCGCAGTGGCGGCGTGCCTCCTCGAACTGGCCGTCCAGGGCCGCGTACCAGCCGACGTCGTTCAGCGCGTCGGCCGTCCTCAGCGGGTCATCGAGGGTCTCGTAGTGGCGCAGTGCGTGCGTCGCGTGCTCCAGAGCTTTGCGGTGTTCCCGCTGCCGTGCCCAGAGCAGTGCCAGGTTCTGGTCGATGAAGGCCTGGGCGTCCAGGTCTTCGGCGGTCTCCGCGAGGTGAAGCGCGCGATGGAGGTGGTCCAGGGCCTCCTCCGTCCGGCCCATGCGGTCCTGGGCCTGCCCGATGATGCGATGGGCCATCACTTCGACCCCCGGGTCACCGAGACGGCGGGCGGCGTCGAACCCCAGCGTCCAGACGGCGATCTGATCGTGAAACGCACCCCCGCGGAAGTGGAACGTGTCCAGGCTCCATGCCATCCGCCACACCATGTCGTGCCAGCCGTACTCGGCCGCGAGACGCTGCGCGGCGAGAAGACAGCCGTGCTCCGCGGTGAACCACTGCCTGGCCGAGCTCTGCTCGATCTCGCCGGACCGCCGCTCGTCGCAGGGGGCGTCGCCGAGTGCGATCGGCGCGCGGTGCGGCGCCAGGCATCGTTCCCCTTCGTAGGCGGAGCGCAGATAGCAGCCGGCCAGTCGCCGGAGCGCCGTTTCGCGGCGGGACGCGGCGATGTCGCGCCGGGCTCGTTCTGCTGCGTGCAGACGGACCAGGTCGTGCATCCGCCAGCGGCCGGGAGCGTGCTGGTGGACCAGGAACGACTCCTCGAGCCTGCGCAGCAGTCCGCGGACCTTCGGCGGCGGTGCGGCCACGAGGGCGGCCGCGGCCTCGAGCCCGATGTCCGGTCCCGGCGCCAGGGCCATCAGCGACAGCGTCTCGGCCACCTCGGCGGTGAGAGCCCGGAAGGAGGTGGCGAAGACGGTGCGCACGCTGGCGGACAGCTCTCCGGCGTCCAGCATGTCCAGCCGGACGGTGACGTCGTGCAACTCGGCGGTCAGCGCGGTCAGCGACAACTGCGGGTTGAGCCTGGCCCGGGCGGCGAGGATGGCCAGCGCCAGAGGCATGCCTCCGCAGTAGGCCACCATGTCGGGGACCGTCTCGGGTTCGGCGTCCAGCCGGGCGGTGCCGAGGTGGCGGGCCAGGAGCCGGCGCGCCTCGTCGTCGTCCAGCGCGTCGAGGCCGACGGGCACGGCTCCGTGGTTGGCCGCCATGCTGACGAGTGTCCGGCGACTGGTCAGCACCACGGTGCACGTGGGGCTCCCGGGGAGCAACGGCTCGGCCTGCGAGGCGTCGCGGACGTCGTCCAGGACGACCAGGATCCGTCGCCCGGCCAGCAGGCTGCGGTACAGGCCGACCTGCGCGTCGGGGTCGGCGGGCATGTCGTCGGAGGCGACGCCGAGCGCGTTCAGGAAGCCCGTCACCACGGTGAAGGGTGAGACCGGCGGTTCGGCCGGATCGAAACCCCGCATGTTCGCGAACAGCTGCCCGTCGGGGTAACGGTCGATGTTCTGGTGCGCCCACTGCAGGGCCAGCCATGTCTTTCCTATGCCGCCGTAACCGCCGATCGTGACGACCGGCATGTCGCCGACCGCCCCGCTGGGTTCGTGCGCGGCTCTCGTGAGCTGCGCGAGCTGCGCCGTACGGCCGGTGAAACGTGAGGGAGGCGACGGGAGCTGACGGGGAACCGGGACAGCCGGGCCGGCGGCCGGCCGGGAAGCGGGGGGTGGCGTCACCGAGGGATGACCGGTGAGCATGCGGTGGTGCAGTTCCCGCAATGGCCGACCCGGGTCGGTGCCGAGTTCCTCGGTGAGGCGGCGCCGGACCCGCTGATAGTGCTCCAGGGCATCCGCCTGGCGCCCGCTGCGGTACAGGGCGAGCATCAACTGGGCGGCCAGGCGTTCGTCGAGGGGATGCCGCTCGGCGCGTGCCGTCAGGGCCGCGACCGACTCGACATGGCGGCCGGAGCGTAATCGGAGGTCGAAGAGCTCGGACTCGGCGGCGTGCCGCTGCTGCTCCAGTTGCTGGCGCTGGGCGTTGAACCAGGGCGTGTCGAGACCGGCGAAGGGGTCTCCCCGCCACAGGTCGAGTGCCTGCTCGAGCAATCTCTGAGCAGCGGCGTCCTCTGCCGCCCGGGCTTCGGCGACCCACTGCCGGAACCGGTGGAGATCGACCGTCGAAGGGTCGACCTCGATGGCGTACCCGCTGGATCGGCGCACGATCTGGGCGCCTGCCCCGTTCGCCAGAACCTTCCGGAGCCGGGAGAGATAGCTGTAGAGCGTCTCACGACCCCGTTCGGGCGAGCGACCCGCCCATACGCGGTCCATCAACTCGTCGGGGGGGACGTACCGCCCGGCCTCGGCCAGCAGCGCGGCCAGCACAGAACTCTGACGCGCGTGCCCGATCTCGACGGCGCGGCCGTCGAGGAGCACCCGGACGTCACCCAGCAGCCCGAACTCCGCCAGCATGGCATATCCCCGTTGATCGTGATCGTTTCCTGTTGTCTAAACGACCTGGCGTGCGGATTCAAGGGATCTCGCAAGGATCACGCATGGTCGGTCACGAATCATCGGCTGTCACAAGGTCCGCACCCGACGAGACCGGCATCATGGGGACAGGCAGCATGGAGTTCACCGTTCTCGGCCCGCTGGACGTGCGGCCAGGCGGGGCGAGCATCGGCACGGGCCCGCACGAACAGCGCTCGCTCCTCGCCATGCCGTTGTGCCAGGCGAACACGGCGGTGTCCACGACCACGCCGGCGGCCGATCTCTGGGACGAGCCGCCCGCCCATGCCCGCAAGACATCCAGACCTACGTCTCCATGCTCAGGAAAGCGGCCAGGGAGTCCGAGCGCATCGAGCGGAGGTTCCTGGCGACCACGCCCACAACCGCCGCTTTTCGGAACGGATCGGTCCGAAAAGCCTCCGCGCCGTCCTCACCAGTGGAAACGTGCCGAGCGACGCTCAAACAGGTTGCGTCGCCACAGCCACCATGCGTCAATCGGCGCGACATCGACACCGACACCGACACCGACACCGACTCGTCGTCGCCCGGCGTGGCAGGCGAGACCATCGCCGGCGGGACGGCGAGAAGGGCCGGCGCGAGTGATGGACCAGTCGATTCATTATCGGAATTCGCCCATGGTCTCCGTATACGTCAGACAGAAAGCGGGATCGCGATGAACGGGTCTGCCGCACACCCCCACACGGAACTGGACGCAGTCATACACCCACCTATTCGATTCTCGATCATCGCCGTCCTTTCCAGGACGAGGAAGTCGGAGTTCGGCAAGATACGCGAGGCGGTGGGCATCAGCGCGGCCGTGCTGTCGAAGCACATGACATCGCTGGAAGCCGCCGGATACATCGAGATCCAGAAGGGGTACGTGGGCAGGCGGCCGCGCACCTGGCTCGCCATAACAGCGCGAGGATCGGACGTGTTCGAACGGCACGCGGCCGCGCTGCTGGCGATCTCGCAAGGCCGGTTCACCCTGGCGCGGCCGGAGCCGGCCGTCCCGGCCGAGAACGAGGGCGGCGTTCCGAGGATGCCGCCCGCTACATCCTCGCAGCGGGCGCAGGCGGCTCTCCCGTCCACCCGCCCGCCGTTCCCCAAGGACTGACCGCCGGATCGGACATGGGGAACCCGCAGGCGAAGGCCAGGAGGGGGCTTCGGGCGCCGCCCGGCCGGAAGTCGGGCAACGGCACACCCCATGGGATCAACCCGCCGAAGATGGAACCGGCGAGCCCGCGCTCACCCGCGGCCAGCCACATGCTGTGCGCGGCCACCCCCGCCTGGTGCATGGCCAGTCGGTGGGCATGGGCGCCGGCCGTCGCGACGGCGGGAAGATCGCAGGTGACGACGGTCATCAGGGCCGCGTCGGCGAACTCGTCCTGGAGCAGCCACTCGCGGGCGGGCGGGAGATCCGCCAGGAAGGCGATCCGCCTGCCGTCGGGGTCCACGTCGTACAGTCCAGGTCGCAGTCCCTCCACCCGGTAGGCGGCGGCCATGATCCGCACGTGCGGAACGGCCGCCCCCGTGTCGAGGGCCGCCCGCGCCGAACGGGGCGCCTGCAGGACGCCGGCCATCGTGGCCTGGTCGATGCCGGCCGGGCGGTAGAAGCGCGTGGCCTGGCGCAGGGCCAGTACGGTCATCGGGTCGACCGTGGGCGTGCTCGCCGGCGGAAGGAGCCGTCCCGCGCCCTGCCCGGCGGGCGGGTCCCACACCCGTGCCGGATCGGCTCCGCGCGGGGAGTGCGATCGTGTGATGAGATTCCGCACGATCTCCATCGGCCGGTGACCGGGAGTCCAGCTAGTCATTCGCCACGCCTCCTTGTTCGGAACCGGTGCGCGTTCGGCGGAGCGTGAGCACGGCGGTGACGGGCGTCTGCCGGACGTCGATGTCGAGCAGTTCGGTCAGCCGGCCGTCGTCCCACTCGGCGAGCGCGGTGACCGTCCATCCGAGGTGCACGGCCGTGAAAGCCAGCTGCCAGGTGGCGACGCCCGCGTCCAGGTTGACGATCCGATATCCGAAGCTCTGGTACTTGTCCGTGAGCTTCAGGCAGTCGCCCACCAGGACCAGCACGGCGTCCGCCCCGGTCCCGGCCCGCGGGACGACCTCGGCCAGGCGCCGCCCGGGGACCTCGTTCCCGCTTCGCAACAGAGTGCCGGCGACCGGGTCGTACACGTGCACCGCTGGTTCGAGGCGCATCCGGTTGCCCGCCACGGGGATCAGATAGGCCGTCTGGGAGCCCATGTTGCCGCCCGTGGGAGCCCAGCGGCGACGGGTCGACGCCCGCGACGTCGTCGCCGGGATGACCTCGCGGATCCCGAACGAGAACGCCAGCAGGGACCCGAGCTCCGATCCGGCCTCGCCGGCGGCGGTGACCGGCTCCCAGTCACGTGGGCGGTCGAAGAAGTGCAGCTCGATGTTGGAGGTGCTGTAGTGGCCCTGGTGCGCGCTCGCCGGGATGTAGCGGCGGGGCGGCTGTGTCACCTCCTGTTCGAAGGCGACCACGATCAGGTCGTCCTTGCCGATCGGCTCGGTGCCCGGCAGGCAGGAGGCACAGCCGGGCAGCTGGACGAAGGTCTCGACCTCGCACGTCCAGGCGTCGACGTCGACGACGGTGACGGCCGACTCGTCGTACAGCGACTGCACTCCTGTCGCCAGGCGGCACACCTCGTTGCCCAGCAGTCCGGCCAGGACGTCCACCTGCCAGGCGGGGATCTCCGCGGCCTCCGCCGATCGCGGCAGCGGACGCTGGGCGCGATAGCACGACAGACAACCGGACCAGCCGTCCTCGAACAGCGGGCTGACCACGACGCCCGAGCCGGTCGGCGAGGCGAGGAACCAGCGTCCGCCGCCCGCCCGCACGGAGGCGTCGAAGACGTGCAACCAGTCCAGGTCCAGCGTGCCGTCGTCGACCACGACGGCGATGGCGGCGGCCGGCAGCGAGCCGGGACCGAGGGGCGGCTCCTCCTCCCGCGTCGACGTCACGCCGCACTCGACGAGCGTCTCTGCCAGCGTCGACCGCAGCGGGGACGCGGGACCCACGACCACGACGGTCTGCCGCGCGAGCTTCAGGGCCGCGTGTACGCCCGAGGGGTTGTCGCGGGTGGAGTCCACGTTCCGGCTCAGGTAGCCGACCACGGCGGGCGGCACGGCGGCGTCCTGCAGCGCGCGCAGTTCCTCGGGCGCCGGGCCCGACTCCAGCATGCCGCAGGAGTAGAGCAGCGACAGAGCCGTCCTGACCACGTCGGCGGACGGAAGGCCGAGCATGCCGGCCAGTTCCGCCGCCGAGCGGCGGCCGTCCAGCAGGGGAAGCAGGCGCCGGACGAACTCGACGTGCCGGCCGGAGAAGAGCTGAGGTTTGGCGATGCCCTCGACGAGGAGCTCGCCCTTGCGGACCTCCGCGATCACGAGCCCGTCCACGACCTTGAGCCGGTCCGGAAGCGACAGCTGCGGGTCGCGCGCGATGGCGGCGGCGATGTGCCGCGAGTCCATGGTGCCTTCGGTGTTCACGCGTCCCCCTTCGATCCGGCGCGCGCGACGGTGAGGTGATCGGCGAGACCGCGCCACGAGCGGTCCCGGTAAAAGGCCGGATCCGAGGGGGGATAGCAGCGGGGACACCCGTGCACTCCCAGCGTCCGCCCCTGCAGGAACTGGGGCTTCGTCAGGTTCACCGCCCGGTAGGCGCCGTGCGTCCGCGAGTCGCCGCCGCGCAGCGCCCCCAGTCCCCACTGCGCCAGCCCGGCGGCCGTCAGCACATGGGTGGGAAGGTGGCCACCGGGTCCCGCGGGATCCCGTGCGTAGAAGGCGTGCAGGTCGGACAGGGCCGCGCCGATCGTCGAATGCTGTATGGACCGGCGTTCGAAGCATTCGGCGCACGAGCCGGTCCCGCCGGGCCGGGACAGCGGACCGGCCCTGAGCCAGCGCGTCTCGTGCACCACGGGGACCAAGGAAGCGCCCCACTTCCCGACCAGATCCGCGACCTCCGCCACCAGCTTCGAGTCGTGCCGCGAGGTGAGCAGGACGTAGGCGTCCGCTCGGGGCAGAAGGCTGGTCACCACGCCGTGCCCCTGGGCGAAAAGGCTCGGCTCGTCGTCCACGCCCCGCCGCTGGAGTACCGCGGCCACGTCGGCCGCGAACGGCCCGACGGCGATGACATGTGTGTGGTTCATCTCTGTCTCCGGACTGGTCAGGCGAAGGGCTGCGGCCACGGGTTCAGGTCGGGCTCGGCGTGCACCGGCAGGCCCATGCGCGCGGGGGCCTCATAGAGCCTGGCGGTGCCCAGGAAGCGGGCACGGTAGGCGAAGCTCAGCGGGACGAGCTCGGGGACGATCACCCGGACCACGCGCAGTCCCGTGGCCCTGGCCTCGTCGGAGCTGATGTCCACCGCGTAGACGGTGCACCCGGCGTCTCGAAGCCTGCCCACCACCCACGACAGGCGCTCGGCCGGGGAGTCCGGTATCGCGGGGATCATGTCCGAGAGCCATCGCCTGTGGGGCGAGTCGAGGAGGAAGCCGAACGCGTGCGCGCGCTCCGCCGCCGCCATGTGCACCGCCCCGTCGAACACGTCGATGTAGTCGTCCAGCGGTTTGCCGTCCGCCTGCCGGTACTGCATGGCCACCCGTCCGGAGGACGACTCCCGCATCACCTTGACCACGGCCCGGCGGGGATCGAGCTCCGTGGCGCACATCACGTAGGTGCGCACCTTCCGCGCCCGCGGGTCCACGTCCACGCTGTAGACCGTCGGAATGCCCAGGTCGGTCGTCCCGTCGAAGAAGCAGGTCCGCAGACCGGACCTGGCGGAGAGCTCCAGCGCCTCGTCCAGGACCGGGTCGGAGACGTCGATCTCGATCTTCGGCAGTGCCAGCCGCTGCAACCACGTCAGCGCGATGGTGTCCCGCTCGACGCACTCCAGCACGGCGTTCAGCAGAGCGCTGTCGTAGTCGAAGTGCGCCGCCGTACCGGTGGAGATGGGCAGCCAGAACCGCTCACCGCGGCTCACGACGGGAATGTGCAGGTAGACCATGACCGCGGGCAGCCATCGAGGTTCCCCGCCGGCGAGGTCGACACCGCGCACCCAGCGCATCGGCGCGTCCAGGTCGGGGGCCACGAGCGGGCAGGCGGGGTTGGCCAGCTCCGGCTCCGAACATCGCGGAACGCGGTTCAGGTCCAGCGCCTCGTCACCGAGGGAACGCGCGCTGGCCCAGATGAACTGCTCGGAGTCCCACAGGCAACTGGAGTAGCGTTCGATCGCCTCGACCGTGGCGGTCAGCCTGGCGTTGTCCTCGGCGAGCCCGCTTCCCGCGCCGTCGAGGGCGGCCCATGCCATGCGCTCGGGTGCCCCCGACGTGCCGGGCAGGATCCGCCCGGGGTTGCCCATGGCCGCGGTGAACACCGGGAACCGCTGCCGTCCGGTGGTCATCGGGATCTGGGTGACGAGGTTGATCAGGGCGCCTCTGGCGTCGACGAGCGGATCCAGCCGCCGCAGCGCGGCCTCAGCGCCGGACGCCGGCGAGCCGGTCATCGGAGCGGTGCTCATTGGCGTTCTCCTTATGTGCTCCGCCCAGCAGGGCGGCGAGTACGGCTTCGTCCGCCGGCGTGATCCCCAGCCGGTTGTTGTGCAGGTGGAGGAGGTGGAACACCCACTGCCAGGTGGTGAGCGGCACTCCCGCGGCGATGGCCTCGGACGCGGTGGCGCGTACGGCGACGGCGCAGGTTTCGGCGTCGTGCACGAGGTGCGGCGGGAGGGCGTCCTCGGCGGCGCTGACCGAGGGCGTCAGACGGGCGGCCGCCACGGCCGCGTCCGCGCGGCCGGCGGGCGCGAAGGGCTCGTCCCTGCCCGTCCAGTACCAGAGGTACCTGGACCAGAACTGCTCCTCCGCGCCGGGCAGGCAGTGCCGCAGGACGTTCCTCATCGTCAGCGCCGCGAGGGCCTGGCGGCTTGGATGGTCGAGGCCCTCGCTCACCGCCCGCAGCGCGATCTCACTGGACGACATGAAACCGCCCTCGGCCGCGCGGACTCCTTCGGCACCTCCGTACCGGCGCAGCTCTGGCTCGTAGAGCCGGACGTCGACGGCCTCCCAGTAATCCGCGGGAGGTATCCCCGGCATGGACAGGACGGGAGCGCCCGGATCGGCGCCGGCCTCCCGCAGCCAGCCGGGAAAGCGGCCGGTGAGGCCGTCGTAGACGTCGTCCAGGAGACTGCCCGGCCCCTGCACGCGCAGTCTGATGTGCGGGCCGCCACGATCGAAGAACCGGAGGAAGAACCAGCTGCCCCGCTCGTTCGCGGTCTCGATCTGGCGGTGCGCCCCTGCCACGAGATCATTGACCACCCCGTCCAGCCGCTCGAAGGCGCCGGGATAGATGGCGCAGTAGAGCCAGGAATACATGATCAACACCCGGCCCAGCTCAGGTGGGCGACATATTCGGCGGTGCGAGGATGTCCGTCGATCACGGGCGAGTCCTCCCCGGCGCGCGGGAGGGCTTCCTCCATGATGAGGATCTCTCCCGGAGAGAGGGTGTCCAGCAGGCCCAGGACCGAGAGAGGCACGTCGGCGGACAGCCAGAGCGGTTTGCGTGACTTGGCGAACAGGTCGGGCTCCGTCGTCCCCCGGCGTACGAAAAGCTCGTCCGCGAGCCCGTGAGCCCGAGCCCACTCACGGTAGGCCGCGAAGGCCAGATCTGGAGTGGACGCTTTCGACTCGGACGACAGTTCGTCCGCGTCCACCACCCAGCGCGCTCTACGGGTGATGACGGAGCCGACGCGTTCGCGAGGCGTGTGCGCGACTCCGGCGGGCCGCTCGAGCTCGAGTAACAGCGAGGCGGTCCCCGGCGCTTCGGGGGCCGAGCAGTACCACGGGCCGGCGATGGTGGACAGCACGTGGGCGGGCCCGTTCAGGATGCGGCGCGGGATGAGACCGGAGTAGAAGGGGACGACGGGGCCGTGCTCGTCCTGCACGACCAGCGTTCCCGACACTTCGTCCAGCCGGATCCGCAGCCGGTCCAGCCGCACCGGCCCTCCTGCCGGGACCAGCCCGCCGCCCATGTCGAGCGCGGGGGCGAGGCCGGCGCACCGCGCCTGGACGGGGTTCCAGTCCGAGGCCACGGTCAGCTCCAGGGGCCGTGACCCCTCCGGCACCAGCCGGTCGAGCCATGCCCGGAGCGGATCCTCGAGGAGTTCGGGCGCCAGCAGCTTGCGGAACCGGGCCGCCACGCCTCCGACGCCGTCCATGAGCTGGTTCAGGACGACCACCTGTTCCCCGTCTTCCAGGGTGGCGAGCTGGAACAGGACCGCGAAGGCGGGCCGGAGCGTCGAGGGACCCGGGCCGATGTCGGGGGCCGGCCCCTCGGACAGTTTGACGTCGATGTTGCGCCGCAGGTGAGGGCCCGGTGTGGTCATGTAGAGGGAGAGGAACGCCGGCAGCGCGAGAGAGTCGTGCGCGGGGGCGACGTGCCGCCGCCAGAACTCCAGCATGCTCACGTACTGCGGCAGGACCCGCATGGAGGGTGAGAGATGCCGGCCATAGCCGGAGAGGGCGTCCTCGGCCCAGGCCGGCAACGCGGGAAGAGGCTCGTTCCTGACGACGTCCTCCCGCACCGCCACGTCGGGGACCCGTGGCGCCGTGGCCGTGGCCGTGGCCTCGTCGAGCTCGGCGGCCCGCCGCCTGATCCGCGACGCGAGAGCGGCGCGCTGCCGGGGTGCGGTCCCGGACAGCCGCGACAGGTCCCGCCGGATGTCACCGAGCGCGCCCGCCACCTCCGCACCCACGGCATCCGTCACCCCGGGGGACTCGGCCAGCGCCGTCATCGAGTGATGCGAATCGTAGTCGCCCGGAGCCCAGGCCGACTCCAGGCGGAGAAGTCCCGAGTCGGTCAGCCGGGCCACCCGGGACCAGGCCGCTCCCGGCTCGTCCCCGCGAACCGCGGCGATCACCTGTGAACCCGGCATGTCATGGGACACCATGGCCGCCTGTCCGTGGTGGACGGTCATGTCCGTCAGCAGATCTTCGCGCCAGAAGAAGCTGTTGGTCCGCGTATGGGAGTACACGGCTCGCAGCGTGCGCGTGCCGTCGAGCCGCACGGCGGGGTGGAAGCGCAGGTGGCGGCCGGCGCTCTCGTACGCGGAGAAGCGCTGGAGGAGCCGGACGTAGAGAGGCTGGGGCAGCGTCGCGACCGCTCGGTAGGAACCTCCGTCGGCGTCCCCTTCCGGGCCCCCGCCGCCGATCGACGCAATCGCCACCGGGCTGAACCAGCCGAGTGGGCTGGTCTTGACCGTCGCCCGCACGAGGTAGTTGAACAGCGTGCGCACCGGCTTCCGCCTCATCTTGGCCCCCGCGCGGTCCGGATCCCCCCGCAGGACGGCGGCCGTGACCTCAGGCGAGACGAGGGAAAGGGCCTTGACCATCTCATCGGTGCCGGCCTGCTCGAACAACCGGCTCTCCGCCTCGGCGAGTTCCGTCTCGAAGATCTTCGCGTAGGCCGTTCCGGCCGCCTCCGACCGCTCCAGGCAGACCAGCCAGCGTGTCAGCGCGTGCCGTGCGTCCGGGGCGAGCCGGGCGGCCACCCGGTCACACGCCTCCTCGGTGATCCGGGGGAAGCGGCCGTTGTGCACGTCCCTCCGGAGGCTCACCGCGGCGCGACGCTCTTCGGCGGGCAGGGTGGGCACGAGTTCGTACAGCGCGTCGGCCAACGGGCCGGCGAGCTTCTCCAGCTCGGACCTGAGCCCGCGCATCTCATCGAGCGCGGCCACGGAACGGCTCGCGCGGAGCCTGCGCGGCTCCGTCGCCGCGTATCCGGAGAAGCGGACGAGGACGAAGGGCGCGATGGCGGCCGATTCCCGGAATGTCATGTCGAGCCCCCGACAGAAACGACGAAACGAGCGACCAACAAGGCCACGACCCCTAGGTAGGCGAGTGCCAGCACGCCGTATCCGAGGTACAGCAGACGAAGCCGGCGACCGGCACTCTTGAGGTGATGGGAGGAGGGGATGCGGAGGACGACGGTCAGCAGGTACCGGATCGCCTTGCGACGGAACGAGAGATGGCCGGTCGCCGCCTCGATCGCGTGCAGGCCGTCGCTCGGCGACAACGGGTTGACGTCGTTCGCCAGGGCCACCAGCAGGGTGTACGCGACCGCCGCGGCGAGCGCGCGAAGCGTCGGGTCGTCCGTGGCGAAGGCCAGCGTTCCCGCCATGCCGGCGTTCAGGGCGTCGACCACGATTCCCGACGCGGTGATGACGACCAGCGGCACCCGGCGGTCGAGCCGGTAGGCATGTGACCGGTCGACGTAGGGCCTGGGCAGGACCCAGAACCAGAAGGCGATCCCGGCCTCGGGAACGGTCACACCGTAATACCGGCAGGCCAGCCAGTGACTCGCCTCGTGCACCATCAGGTGGAGCAGCAGGACGAACGGGATCGCGATCGACGCGGCGCCGAGGGCCCTGACGTCGAGCAGCCGGATCGCCGCCATCGCCGCCACGCCGGCCGCCGCCATGGCGACCGCGCAGACGATGACGCCAACGGCGATTCGGGCACGGCTCCGGGGCCTCGCCCGCTCACCGGACGCGGCCGGCGGAGAGGAGTCACGGACCAGGACCAGTCGCCACATGGGAATGTCCGCCAGCCCGCGGGCGGCCCGGTCGCGCAGCCCGGTCGCCGGTCGCGGGACGTTCAGCAGCCCCATGGCACGGATCTCCGCCAGGAATCTCGTGACCGTGCTCGCCGCGGTGGATTCCTCGACCTGGAAAACGCGGGAAACCTGCTCCACCAGAAATCGGACGGTGACGCCCTGCTGTAAATGCGGGACGAACATCCGCGAACTGCGGCCGAGCTGGAAATAGCGGCCGGTGTCCCTCCCGTAGAGCAGCACACCCGCTTTGTTCTCGGCGACGACCTCCACGGACGACGCGAAGGCGACCGGGAGATCCCAGGACAACCGCGAGTCATCCGCCGGAACAGACATGGAACCCAAGCGCATTGCCCTGGGACCTCCCTTCGACCGATCTTTCAGACTCAGCCGGTGACGGACGATCCGGCCGTGGAGACGCTGCTCGCGCTGCTGCACGTGCCGGTGGAGAAGGTGAAGGCGCTGCTCAGGCTGGAGCCGAACGAGCGGCCCGCCTCCATCTCCTCACCGGAGAGTTCACGGGCGAAGAGTTCGAAATCCGCGGCGAAATCGGGCGCGAGGCCGTGATCCTGCACGATGAATCCTTTCTTTTCGATTGCCATTCCGTGGACATGGTCATCTTGACACGCGGGAATCGCGCGGGTGAAGTGTGACCTGAATCACAAACGCGACGCAGAGAAACCGGTTTCCACCGGGTAACTGAACGCACCGGAGAAACAAGTGCGCCATCGGCAATTAATTCGGATGTCCTATCGCGCATTCCCGCCCGAAATCGACGCGCGACTCCCCGCCGCCGCCCAGAGCGATCGCCGGCCGCCTGGTATCGTCCGGCGCACCTGAACCGATCAGCGGGCACTCCAGGGCACGCGCCGAGCACGAACGGAGAGGCGATACTCGATGACCGGACTGCCGGGAGATCTGCCCATCGTGGAACGCGACGTCGTGCGGCTGGTCGTGCGGGACGCTCTCGACCGGATCCTGCTGTTCCACACCCGCGAGATCACCGCTCCGGAACTCGGCCAGTGGTGGGAGCTGCCTGGTGGCGGCATCGAACCCGGCGAGGACCACCGCCAGGCCGCCCGGCGCGAACTACGCGAAGAGACGGGCATCGCGATCGAGGACGAGCAGATCGGGATGCCGACCTGGACCCGCGACGGCTCGTTCCGCCACCGCGACGTCCGCCATCTCCAGCACGAGGTCGTCGTCGAGATCCGGCTGCCCGGCCCGGGCTCCGACATCGACGACCGCGACCGGCTGGACTACGAGAAAGAGGACTACGTCGACTTCCGCTGGTGGCCGATCACCGAGGTGGCGGCCGGCACCGCCCAGTTCTACCCCCGCGCACTCCCCCGCCTGCTGACCCGCTTCCTCAACGGCGAGACCATCAACGAAGCACCGGAAATCTGGCCGTGACCCGCAGCAGAATCTATGAGCCAACCCCTACGTGGGCCATGTCCCATTCCGGTGCTGGATCATGCGGACGTTCGCGGGGTGCGCGGAACGGCGAGCCCAAGGAGAGGACACATCGGTCACACGAGCCGCGCAACCGGCGATCGCGACGTAGGCGGCGAGGTGGGCCCACCGCGGCGAGGGGTCGGTGCGCCGCTCCGGCGAACGGCCGTGGACTCGGGCGCAGTGGGCGCGAGCCCTCCGGACCCTGCGCTGCTCCGCGACGGCACACGACAGCGTCAGCGCGCCCGCCGTCGCTCCGGCCGCGCGGGTCAGCAGAGCCCCCCAATGGTCGACCTGGTCGAACAGCATGGCGGCGAAACTGATCGCCAGCATGTACGAATAGACGATCAGCCCGGCTCAGGCCATCCATGCCGGCGCCACCAGCGTCCGCCCAAAGGACACTGTCCGAGCGTAGCGAGGGCCATCGTGGGGCGGGATCGAGGGGCGTTCGTTGGGCGGTACCACCGTCGTGGGCCGATCCCTGGCGGTGGTCTCATGTGTGCGCACCGCCGCCAGGGCGTTTTCCGGCATCCGCGGGTCCGTCCGGCCTGGTGTTCGGCATGTTCGTCACGCCCGCCCCGGTGTGAGCGTGACGAACCCTCCAGGTGGTGGCACCGCATTTTCACGTGGTTCCCTTCGTCGCTCGCCGGCAGGTGCTCTCGTCCGGGGCGGCATCCCCCGTGCGGCTCGATGATGACACCGGCCGCTACCGACGGGCTTCTCGGCGCCTACTGATCGGCTCTTGGTCGCCGTCGGCGCAGGTGAGGGCGGGATGACGGAGGTCCGCGACCAGGCGCCGCGCTCGACATCGCCGCCAGTGGGCGACCGGCGCCGTGAGGGGTCCCCGGTACGCCTCGGCCCTGACGCCGCCTCCGGCCGCCCCTTGGATGGCGACTGATATCGGTATTATTGTGCCCCTGTGGTGATCGACGCCTATGAGCGTTCGGCCGATGCCCCGCCCATCGACTTTCGGATACTCGGGCCCCTGACAGTCGAGGCCGCCGGTGTGGAACAGGTGATCGGCGGCCCGCGCGAACGCACCACCTTGGCGATGCTGCTGCTGGAGCGGAACCAGATCGTCTCGCGCGATCGGCTCATCGAGGCGGTGTGGGCCGACGACCCCCCGTCGACGTGCCACCAGCAGGTCCAGACGTGCATCTCGCTGCTGCGCCGATGTCTGGCGCGGGCCGGCGCCGGCGACGTCATCGAGACCCGGCGGCCGGGCTACCGCCTGTTCGCCGACGACCGGCAGGTCGATCAGAGCCGGTTCGAAGCGCTTGTCGCAGCCGGCCGGCAACACCTGCCCGGCGATCCGGCCAGGGCGGAGCGGTTCCTGCGTGAGGCGTTGGGGTTGTGGCGTGGACGGCCGCTCGCCGACGTCGACAGCGCGCTCGTCCAGAAGATGACGTTCGGTCTCGCCGAGGCGGAGTGCGCCGCGGCGGAGGACTGGTTCGACGCGCTGTTGGCGCTCGGCCGGGTCGACGAGGTCTGCCGGGAGGCGGCGGCGCTCCTCGTCCGGCATCCGCTGCGGGAGCGGCTGCTGCGCCAGCACATCACCGCGCTGTACCGCGCCGGACGTACGGCTGACGCGCTCGCCGCCTACCGCCGGGCCCGGGATCTGTTCGTCGAGGAGCTGGGTGTGGAGCCGGGTCCACAGCTGCAGGATATGCAGCGTGCGATCCTGGAGCACGACGCCGGCCGGCGGACCGCGCCGTCGGCGGAGCCGCCGTCCCCCTCACCCGCCACGTCACCCGTCGCGTCGGCGGTGCCGAGGCAGTTGCCCCGGTTCGCCGGCGGCCTCACCGGGCGAGATCATGTCGTCGCGCGCGTGCGAGCGCATCTGTTGTCGGAGGCCACGAGCACACCCGTCGCCGCGCTGAACGGACCGGGAGGCGCCGGCAAGACCGCGTTGGCGATCCACGTGGCGCACCTGATCAGCGACCGGTTCCCGGACGGGCAGCTGTACGTGACATTCGGCGGGGGCGGCCGGCGCCGTCGATGGACGGACGTCGATGTGCTCGAACGCCTGCTGCGCGGTCTCGGTGTGCCGGGCGCGGACATCCCGGACGAGATCGACGACCGGTTGTCGCTGTACCGGACCGTCATCGCGGGCCGGCGGCTGCTGCTGGTCCTCGACGACGCCGCCGACGAGGGCGACGTCCGCGATCTGCTTCCCGCCACGCCCGGCTGCGCGGCCATCGTCACGAGCCGGCCGCGCCTGACCGGCCTCAACGATGTGCTGCACGTCGACGTCGGCGTCCTGGGGCCGCCTGAGAGCGTCGAGCTTCTCCTCCGTCTGACGGGTCGCCGCATCGGCGCGGACGAGGCCGACGCGACGCGGAACCTCGTCGACCTGTGCGGGGGCCTGCCGCTGGCGCTGCACATCGTCGGCGCCCGGCTCGCCGCCCGTCCGCACTGGACCTTCTCCGGCTTCGCGGCCCGGCTGGAGTCGGAGCGCCGCCGCCTCGACGAACTGGCTCACGGCGACCTCGCGGTCCGTCCAAGCATGGCGCTGTCCTACGACGGCCTGAGTGCGCCGGCCCGCCGGTTGTTCCGCCGGCTCGGCATCCTGGAAGTGGAGGACTTCGCGGCCTGGGTGGCGGCGCCGCTACTCGGCACGACCATGGACGACGCCGCCGAAGTGCTGGAGGATCTGGTCGCCGCGCGTCTGGTCGAGGTCAGCGGCGACGAGCAACGGGGCCCGCGCTACCGGATGCACGAGCTGCTGCGGGTGTTCAGCCGCGAGCGGCTGGCCGCCGACGAGTCGGCCGGCGACCGGCATGCCGCCCTGGTCCGGCTGCTCGGCTGCCTGCTGCATCTGGCCGAGGAGGCGCATCGGTGGTACTATGGCGGCCCCAACGACAGCATCATCCACAGCAACGCCACCCGGGTGCCGCTCGATTCGGCCTCGGTCGGCGCACTGCTGTCCGACGGGCTGCGGTGGATGGAAAGCGAACGCGCGCTGCTGGTGGCCGCGGTCGCGCAGGCCGCCCGGGCGGGGCTCATCGAGTTGTGCTGGGACATCGCCAACGCGAGTCTCACCCTGTTCGAGTTGGGGGCGCACTTCAACGACTGGCTCCACAGCGCGACGACCGCCCTGGAGGCGTCCCGCCGCTCCGGGGACCGGCGCGGGGAGGCCGTCATGGAGCTGGCGCTGGGCGAACTGGCCACCTTTCATGCCGACCCGCACACGACGTTGCGGCACATGGCCACCGCGACCCGGCTCTTCGAGGCGATCGGCGAGCGGCACGGCCAGGCGATGGCCGTCCGCGGCACGGCCGGCGCGATGCTCTCCCTCGGCCGGCTCAACGAAGCCGCGGACGGCTTCCGCACGGCACAACGTCTGATCGCTCCCATCGACGACCTGACCACCAAACTGCACATCCTCTACAAAATCGCCTTGATCGAGATCGGCCAGGGCCGGCTCGATCGCGCGGAGGCCCCGCTGTTGGAGGGACTCGCCATCGCGGGCGACCGCATCGACCGGCGTATGAAGCTCATGCTGTTGCAACGACTCGGCGAGGTTCATCTGGAGCGTGGCGAGTGGGCGCGGGCGATGGAGGCGCTCCGCCCCGCGCTGGCCGGAACCCAGGCCGTCGGCGACAGGATCGGTGAGATGCTCGTCCGGTTGACGCTGGGCCGCACGGCCGCGCGGATGGGCGACATGGCCGAGGCGGAGGCGCAGCTCACCACCGCGCTGGGCATCGCTCGCCCGCTGCGCATCACGGTGTTGCACGGTCGTCTGCTGCTGGCGCTCGGGCAGGTGTACGCGGCGAGCGACCGGCGGCACCTGGCCGGGCCGCCCATACTGCAGGCACTCACCGTGTTCCGCGACAACGGTTTCGTCCTGTGGCAGGTCTCGGCCTTGGAGGCGCTGGGACTGCTCCACTGGTCCGCCGGAGACCGGGACGGCGCCGAGGCGGCGTGGCAGGAGGCGCTCCACCTGGTCGGCACGCTGCGCGGCGGCGACGGCACCGACGTCAGCGCCCGGCTCGTCGAACGTCTGTCGACCCTGTCGAACGGCGCCCCGGTCGCCGGCGAAGACCGGCGGACCGTACTGGCGACCATATGAGGCAGCTCCCGGACTCGAACGTGTCGGCGGCGAGGTCGTCCAGAGAGCGGATCGGCTGGGTGTTCTTCGCAGCCGGCAGCTCCTCGACCGAAACGCGGGGCCGAGGGTGCGGGGCGGAGCCGCTTGCCTTGGGGTTGGGGCGGGAGCCCCGATGAGCGCTGTCCGAGCGCAGCGAGGGCGTTTCCCGGGACGGGCGGCGGCTCCCGGGGCGGCCGTGTGGGCGCGCCGGGAGCCGCTTCGTGTAGATGGGTCTGGCCGCGCTCAGCGGGCGGGGGCGGGGGTGGGCACCTTCTCCTCGGGGGCCGGGCCGGGGCCGGGGTCGGGGAGTTCGGGGAGCAGGGTGACGACGCTGGGCTCCTTGGGGGCCTTGCCGAGGCGTTCGCGCAGCCGCATGGCCGGCTTCTCGATGAGGTAGAAGCTCACCGTCGCACAGGCCACGCTGCCCACCAGGGTGACCAGCAGCAGCACCCCGAAGTTGCCGGCGCGGAACAGGTTGCCGTGCCAGAAGTAGATGATCGCGATGTGCCACAGGTACACGCCGTAGGAGATGCGGCCGAGGAACAGCATCACCTTGTTGGTCACCACGGCCTCGATGAACCGCGACCGCAGCTTCGGCAGGGTCAGCGGGGTCACGGCGAGGAACCCGAAGGCCAGGTAGGCGACGTGTTCGACGACGCCCTGCGCGAGTCCGGGGTAGTTGGCGCTGCCCGGGTCGCCGAACGGCGAGACGCAGGCGATCAGGTAGGCGACCAGCGCGCCGGCCCAGCACGCGAGCGGCCACTTGTAGGCGGCGCGGTAAGCGCCCGGCACGTGGTCCATGGACACCTGCGCGGCGGCCGAGAGGGTGGCCAGCATCATGCCGGTGGCGATGAAGTCGACCCAGCCGATCGGCCAGTTGCCCTCGATCGGCCAGGCGCCGAACGACGGCAGGTGCGTCCAGGCGGTCCAGGCGATGCTGATGGGGATCATCAGGGACAGCGAGATGAGGATGCGGCGCACACGGGCGGCGGGGGTGGCGGCCCGGCGCGCGATCTTGTGCAGGATCCAGGCGATCACCGGGAGGGCGAAGTAGAACGCGATCTCGGTCGCGAGGCTCCAGGTCTGCTCACCGCCGAGGACCCAGGCGTTCTCCTGGTAGATCTGCAGCAGCAGGAACGGCCGCACGACGTCCCAGACGCCGTGGATGTTGTCCCGGTTGAGCGTCACCAGGACGACCGCGATCAGCACCCAATAGGCCGGAAGGCATCGCAGCGCGCGCCGCCAGAGATAGGGCTTCACCCGGGGCGTCGGCGTGTCGGCGATGGTGGCCAGAGCGAAGGGGCGATATAGCAGCATGCCGGAAAGGGTGAAGAAAATGGGAAGGCTGACCTGCAGCTGGTTCAGCAGGACGCTCCATATCCCGTTGCCGGTCTCCTCCATGCCCGGGGCCTCGGTCCACCGCATCTGAGTGGCGCTGAAGGCGACGTGGAGAACGAGCACCCCCAGGGCCGCGAGCCCTCGCATTCCCTCCAGGTGCGGGAAATACCGGCGCACCGCGCTGGGGGCCGCTCCGGCGGGGTTACCCGCTTTCTCTGACACGACCATAGAGTGCTCCTTACGAATTGGTCGACGCCACCAGCTTCGGTCCGCCGAATCCCCGCCGCATCTCACCGATTGCGCAGTTTCCGCCGCATCCCGAATTGCGCGCGTCTTTTCCCTCGCGCCCGCGCCCGCGCGTCCGCGCCCGCGCATTCGTGCGTGCTTCCGCCGCGAGAGACGGGCGGCGGTTCCCGGGGCCGGGACGAGATGGCAGGCCTGTGGGTCAGGTCGGAGACCGTCGGTGGGTCAGGTCAGAGACGTACCGGTGATCTCGGCGGCCACGGCCTCGCGGTTGGGCTCGTCGAGGAGGTAGAAGTGACCGCCCGGGAACACCCGCATGCGGGCTCCGGCGTCCGCGCGTTCCTGCCAGGCCACCAGGTCCCGCACGGAGACGAGCTCGTCCCGGTCGCCGCCGAGCACGGTGAGCGGCATGGTGAGCCGGCCGCCGAGGTTGCGCCGCACCAGGCGGGCCGCCAGGGTGAGGTCCGAGCGCAGCAGGGCGAGCACGTACGTGCGCCAGAAGGGGCTGTCCAGGATCTCCGGCGGGGTGCCGCCGCCCAGCCTGACGACGTCGAGCAGGACGGCGTCGTTCCACGCCGCCTCCCGCTCGTACTTCACGCCGGCCGGCGGGTGGGCGCTCAGCACGAGCCTGGCGCACGCGTCCGGGGCGGCCAGCGCCACGGCGACCGCGATGGACACACCCATGCTGTGGCCGAAGTACACGGTGGGGCAGGACGGCAGGCCGGTCAGCTCGGCGAGGACGCCGTCCACCACGGCGCCGGGGTCGTCGGGGGTGGTCTCGTGGCTCTCGCCGAAGCGCCGTTCCCTGCCCGGAAGCGTGACGCCGAGCACGTCGTAGGTGTCGGGGAGGACGGAGAGCAGGGGCATCAGGGCGTTGGGCCCGGCGCCCGCGTGCGGGAAGACCACGATGCGACCCTCGGGCTCGCCGCCGGCCGCCCGCAGCGGGGCCGTCCACGTCCCCGCCTCCGCGCGGCGGACCTGTTGACGGACGCTCATCGGCGGTCCTCCCGCCTTCGGATGCCGGCGCTCATCGGCGGTCCTCCTCCCATCGGTCTCCCGGCGTTCGTCGGCCGTCCTCCCGCCATCGGATGCCCGCGCTCATCGGCCGTCCTCCCATCGGGTGTCCGCGCTCATCGCCTCGCCGCGCCCGCCGGGTGGTACAGGCGGCTCACGCAGGCGGAGGCGAGCGCGTCCAGGCTGGAGATCATCATGTCCGGGGGCAGGAACGCCGCGGCGTACGCCAGCGGCAGCTCGGTGCAGGCGGCCACCACCGGAACGTCCTCGCGGTGCCACAGACCCCGCACCACCGTGCCGAGCAGCGCTCCCGCCTGGTGGGCCCGCCCGGCCTTCACCAGCGTGGCGGCGTGGTGGATGGCCTGCTGGGTGCCGCTGCCGGGCAATAGCAGGCGGTAGCCGAGCTTCTCGGCGCGCCGCTGGTACAGGCCGCTGACCACCGTTCCGGTGGTCGCGGCGAGCCAGCCGCCGCGGGGGCTGCGGCGGCCGGCCTCCTCCAGCGTCGCGTCGACGATGTGCACCACCGGCGCGGGCAGCAGCCCGGCGAGCCGGTCGAGGTACACGTGCGCGGTGTTGCAGGGCACCGCCAGCAGGTCGGCGCCCCATTCCGCGAGCGTGGCCAGGCCGTCCCTGATGGGCGGCAGCGGCGCGTCGCTGCCCGCGAGCACCGACGCCGTCCGGTCGGGGATGGTCGGGTCGGACAGCATCAGGATCCTCGGGTGCTCCTGGTCGGTCGTCCCGGGGACCCGGGCGGCGAGCAGGCGCAGGAACTCGGCCGTCGCGGAGGGCCCCATCCCTCCGAGGACGCCGAGCGTCGGCCGCAGCGGGGGCAGGGGCGGCGGCGCCTGCGTCTCCATCCGGTCCTCGCCGTCCCGTCCGCCGGTTCTCATGTCACCTCGGTGCCGGCGCGCGACAGCAGCCCGGCGACCCGGCGGGGGATGTCCGCCTCGCGCAGCAGCGCGTACAGCTGGGGGCCGCACCACCAGTCCAGGCGCAGGCGCCCGTCCTGGACGGCTCCGTTCACCGACAGCACGTACGGGCGGGTGCTCGGCATGAGGGTGAAGTCGACCTCATCGCGCGCGGCGAGCGTCACCGGCGCCCCGGCGGGGAGCAGCCCGGACAGGTCGCCGAAGTGGTCGTACCTGATGCGCGCGGCGGCGCTGGACCGCGGCGCGATGCCGCAGGGCCCGTCGGCGGACACGATCGCCTTGGTGACGGGCGTGAGCGGCCCGACCTGGCGGACGCCCAGGTCGCGGTCGCCGCCGGCGGTGTGGTCCTGCACGTCGATGGTGATGAACTCGCCGCCGAGCCACTCGGTCAGCACGGTGGCGATGGCCGACAGCACCTTGCCCGCGTCCGGGGCGTCGGCGCCGGCCAGGTCGGCGACGGTGACACGGGTGCGGGTGGGGGTGTCGGCGGCGTCGGCGGAGCATCCGGGGAGGATGCAGTCGCCGGCGCTCGCGGTCCACCCGGCGGGCACCGCGGCCGGCGCGCCCTCGGGGAGGGTGGCGGCGGCGGCCAGGAAGGACGCGGCCGGGGGCAGCTCGACGGACGCCCCGGCCTCCGCCTGCGCCCACGCCGTGCACAGGTCGTCCAGGATCAGCCGCCACGACGGGGTGTCGGCGACCAGCTCGTGGACCACCAGCAGCAGCCAGGTGGGACGGGCGCCGCGGTCGATGAGGGCGATCTGCAGCACGGGCCCGTCGGTCAGGCTGAGCCGGGCGCGCATCCGGTCGACGGCGGCCCGCAGCAGTCCCGGCTCGGCGGCCTCGTCCAGCCTGGACAGGTCCAGGCCGATGACCGGCAGCCCGGCGCCGACGCCGCCGTCGCGCTGCCGCCGCTCGCCGCCACCGCCGTCACCGCCGCCGCCGACCAGGCGGGCGCGCAGCGCGTCGTGCTGCAGCAGCAGTTGCAGGGCCACCTTGCGGACGCGGGCGGCGTCGGGGCGTCCCGGCAGCTCCAGCAGCAGGGCGCGCGCCCGGCGTTCGGCGTCGGCGGGATGCCGGTCGAGGTAGTCGCGCTGGACCGGCGTCAGCGGGACGGTCAGGTCGCCGGCGACGACGGGCTTGGGCGGCTCGGGCTCCTCGCCGATGTCGGTGCCGAACCGGGTGGGCCGCGGCGGGGCCAGCGCCTCGCGTACGACGGCCCCCGCGGCGCGCGGGATCTCCTCCACGGCCACCCACTGCTCGGGCACCAGGATGTCGGGCACGACGGCCGCCACCGAGGCGCGCAGCTCGTCGCCGTCGATCGGCCCGCGCGGCACGTAGTAGGCGACCAGCCGGCTGCCCAGCCGGTCGCGGTCGGCGGGGTCAGCGTACCCGATCTTGGCGAGCATCCTCTTGACCCGCGCGGTGTTGACCGGGGCGCGCAGCTCCTCGTCGGCCTCGGCGACCTCCAGGTGGCCGACGCGCACCTCCCACCGGGTGGGGGCCTCGTAGTTGTGGTAGCCGCGCTCCTGGTTGTGCACGTACACGCCCACGTCGTTGATCATGCAGTTGGAGCTGCAGAACCCGGTGTCCTGAGGCTGGGACCAGAAGGACGAGCGGCGCTGCAGGAACTCGCGGATGCCGGTCTTGGTGACGTCGGAGTAGCGGAAGTAGTCGACCACCTCGACCGAGTCGACGGCCGCCGCCGCGATGGCGCTGCCGGTCTGGTGGTAGATCCGGCGGCCGATCGCGAGCTTCGGCTCGATCTCCACGGGGTCGAACACGCCCTGCTGGTAGAACCACGACAGCCGCTCGTCGATGATCTGCCCGCGCGAGAGCCCGGTGACGATGGTGGGGATGCCGCGCTGGTGGGCGAGCTCGGTGCTGAGGTCGAGCAGCGAGCGGAAGCAGCCGTTGCACACGCTCTTGTGCTGCTCCAGGCTCTGCAGGAAGATCTTGTTCTGGTCGGCGCGGGTCATGGTGACGTGCTCGATGCCGAGCTCGCCGGTGATCTCCTCGACGTTGTTCAGCGCCGTCTTGGAGATGAAGCCGTTGTCGAAGGTGAACGTCATCACCCGCAGGCCGAGGTCCACGAGCTGGTGCAGGACGTAGGTGCTGTCCTTGCCGCCGCTGAACAGCAGCAGGCAGTCGTAGTCGGAGCCGCGTTCCCGCGAGCGCGCCTTGATGTGGCCCACCATCTCCTCCGGCTCGCCGAAGAATTCGTGGATGCGCTCTTTGTTCTCGGCGTACATGGCGCACAGGCTGCACACGCCGGCCTCGTCGAACGCGATGCCGGGGTAGCGGTCGGTGATGCCGCACCGCACGCAGTTGCGGGCGCCGGCGCCGCCGTCCACGCCCTGGAACACCACCGCGCAGTCGGCGACGCCGTCCTGCCGCATGAGCGCGGCCTCGACCTCCTGCTCCAGCAGGCGTGCCTGCTCGGGGCCGAGCTCGGGCGCCTGGCCCGGCGGCGTGTCCTGGTCCGACGGCGTCTGCTCGACGGACGGCCGCAGGTGCGGCGCCGTCCATCGGATCGATCCGGCCATGTCAGCTCCCGCTCTCGCGCGCGAGCACCTCTGCGGTGTCCTGCGCGCCGATGTCGGTCAGTGAGACGAAGAAGTCGTCGAGCGGCGCGTCCCGGCTCAGGATGGCGTTCTCGATGAGCGCGGCCAGGGACTCGATGGTCGGCGAGGCGAGGAACTCCTGCAGCGGCACCTCGACGCCGAACTCGGCGCCCAGCCGGGACAGCAGCTCGAAGACGACCAGCGAGCTGCCGCCGACCTCGAAGACGCTCTCGCGGACGTCCAGGTCGTCGACGGGCAGGATGCTCTGCCACACCCGCGCGACGGCCAGCTCGGTGGGGGTGCGCGGCGGGAGGTGGTCCTCGCCGGGCATCTCGCGCCGCAGCACCGGGGTGGGCAGCGCCTTGCGGTCGATCTTGCCGCTGATCGTGCGCGGCAGCTCGGCCAGCGGCACCAGGACGGCGGGGACGGCGCTGTCGGGCAGCCGGCCGCGCACGTGGTCGCGCAGCTCCTGCGGCTCGGCGGGGCCGGACAGCTCGACGAACGCGCACAGGTACGGCACGCCGCCCTCCTCCTCGGCGGCCACCACGGCGGCGTCGGCCACGGCGGGGTGCTCGCGAAGGACGCTCTCGACGCCGCCGAGCTCGACCCGGACGCCGCCGATCTTGACCTGGTGGTCCTTCCTGCCGAGGAACTCGTAGACGCCCTCGGGCAGCAGCCGGGCGTAGTCGCCGGTGCGGTAGACGATGTCGCCCGGGTCGCCGGTGAGCGGGTTGGGCACGAACGCCTTGGCGGTGGCCTCGGGCTGCCGGTGGTAGCCGAGCGAGCGGTAGGGGGTGCGCAGGTAGATCTCGCCGACGCTGCCCGGCTCCGCGGGCCGGCCCATGCCGTTCAGCAGCAGCACCTCGGCGCCCGGCATGGGCCGGCCGATCGGGATGGAGGGCCGCTCGGCGTCGGAGGGGGTGACGAAGTGGTACGTCTTCGTCATCGTCGTCTCGGTCGGCCCGTACAGGTTGAGCAGCTTGATCCGCCGCCCGAAGCGGCCGAACAGCCGCGCGGCGTCGGCGGGCGGCAGCTTCTCCCCCGACATCGCGACGCAGCGCAGCGACGCGAGCTCGTACTCGCCGGCGGCGGCCTCGCGGATGACGCCGCGCAGCAGTGAGGGGACGCAGTGGACCAGGTCGACGCGCTCCTCGTCGATCCAGCGGGTCAGCGCCGAGGGGTCGAGCAGCGTGTCCTGCGACGGGACGCACACGGTGCCGCCGGTGGTGAGCGGGACGAACACGTCGCGCAGCATGGCGTCGAACGCGGGCGAGGTCAGGTGGCCGACCCGCCACCCGGGCCCGACCTCCAGCAGCTCGGTCTCCCAGCGGATGAAGTGGTCGATGCCGGACAGCCGGCCGACGATGCCCTTGGGCCGCCCGGTGGAGCCGGAGGTGAAGAAGACGTAGCAGGGGTCGTCGGGCCCCGGCTCGTACGGGGTCCCGGCCGGCTGCCCGCCGTCCGTCGCTCCCGCGGCGATCCGCTCGGCGCCGGGCGCCGCGGCGGTCAGCACCGCGTCGGCGAGCGCGTCCGCGCCCGTGCCGACGACGGCCCACGCGGGCGCGGTGTCCTCGATCATCTGGGTCAGGCGCGCGTGGGAGGCGGCGGTGTCCAGCGGGACGAAGACGCCGCCGATGCGGAGGATCCCGAGCAGCGCGGCGATGACCTCCCTGCGGTCCTCGGCGAGGACGGGGATCAGCGCCCCGGGGCCCGCTCCGGCCGCACGCAGCGCGCCGGCCAGATCGTCTGCCCGGGCGGAGAGCTCCGCGTACGTCAGCCGCCCCTGCGGGCACTCGACGGCCACCCGCTCGGGGAACCGCTCGATCGCGCGCCCTACGAGCGACTGGATCGCTTCGAAGGCCATCCTGCTTCCTTCCTCTCTGCCAGGGACGCTCGTCCGATCCGCCCCCCGGGGTCTATGCGTGGTCGGCCAGCCCGTAGGTGTCCAGGAGGATGCCGAACGTCAGGACGACCAGCAGCAGGTCGTCCCCCAGGTGGGGGTGGACGTCGAATCCCTCGCGCAGATAGCGGGCCTTGAGATGGTCCACGACGGCCGGGTCGAAGAAGCCCTGCCGCCTGACGCGCTCGTGGGAGAGCATGTCGTTGATCCACTCGACGTTCCGCCGCAGCAGGTGGGGGCTGCCCGGCGCCCGGAAGCCGAACTTCTCCCTGGAGATGATCTCCGGTGGCACGAGCCCCTGGGCGACCTGCTTGACGACGTACTTCTCGCCCGCCTCGTTGACCTTCAGGTGCGCGGGCACGGTGGTGGCGAACTCGATGACGTCGACGTCCAGGAACGGGTACCTGGCCTCGACCGAGTTGGCCAGCGACATGCGGTCGCCGTGGTCGGAGAGCAGGTGGTCCGACAACCGCAGCTTGAAGTCCAGGTACGAGCGCTGGTTGAGGCGGTCGCGACCGGCCAGCATGTCCTTGTCGACCAGCGGGTGGCGCAGGCAGTCGAACTCCTCGAACCGCTCGCGTACGCCCTCCGCGAAGATGTCCATCTTCGACTCGCGCCAGGCGTGGTAGGAGCGCTCGTAGAACAGGCCGGGGTCGCCCCACAGCTGCCTGCGGACGTCGTCCTCCAGCGCCTCGTCCAGGCCGTTGCCCGTGCCGCCGCCGCGGCCGAACCGGTCGAACCGGTAGCCGACGTACCCGCCGAACAGCTCGTCGGAGCCCTCGCCGGTCAGGATCACCTTGACGCCGTTGCGCCGGGCCAGCGCCGACAGCGCCAGCGAGCACGTGTTGTAGGTCTCCTTCACCGGGCATTCGGCGTGCCAGACCATGCGCTGGAGCTCGTCGGTGATGTCGGCGGCGTGGAACTCGGTCTCGTGGTGGCGGGAGGCCACCTTCTCGGCCATGAGCCGCTGGTAGGACGACTCGTCGATGGCGGCGTCGGGGAAGGTGATGGAGAACGAGTGCGAGGGCGGGGTGGTCCGCCCGACCAGCGCCGCGATCAGCGAGGAGTCCAGGCCTCCGCTGAGGTAGAACCCGACGGGGACGTCGGCCTGCAGGCGGCGGCGCACCGACGCGGTAAGCAGGTCGCGCAGCGTCTCGGTGTAGTGCTCGTCCGGCCGGGCCGGCGCGGCCTCTCCCGCGAGCGGGAAGTCAAGGTCCCAGTAGCGGACCTCGCGGACGTCGTCGTCCTCGACCAGCAGGTAGTGGCCGGCGCGCACGCTGCTGACGCCGCGGAACATCGTCCGCGGGCTGACCAGGCCGGGGAAGGTGAGCACCTGGTCCAGGCCGGTGAGGTCGACCTCGCGGCCGACGCCGGGGTGCCGCAGGACGGTCTTGGCCTCCGAGCCGAACACGAAGTGGCCGGCGGTGCGCGCGTAGTGCAGCGGGAGGATGCCGACGTGGTCCCTGGCGAGGAACAGCCGCCGCCGGCGCAGGTCGTAGATGGCGAAGGCGAACTGGCCGTTGAGCCGGCGCAGCAGCTCGGTGCCCTCCTCCTCGTACAGGTGGACCAGGACCTCGACGTCGCAGTCGGTGCGGAACCGGTGCCCCTTGGCGAGCAGCTCGGCGCGCAGCTCGCGGTGGTTGAAGATCTCGCCGTTGCACACGAGCGCGACCTGGCCGTCCTCGCTGAACATCGGCTGGTCGCCGCCGTGCAGGTCGATGATGCTGAGCCGGCGGAACCCCAGGGCGACGCCCTGGTGGAAGAAGCTGCCGCCGGCGTCGGGCCCCCGGTGCTCCAGCGTCTCGGTCATCCGCGCAAGCGCCGGCTCGTCGATGGCACGGCCGTCCCGGAGGGCCATCGACCCCGCGATCCCGCACATCTCTCGGGCGCTCCTTCCACGTAGGCAGCTACAGAACGGCAGGACCGGTCAGGCGTCGGCGACGGCCGGGACGACCTTCTTGCCGATGATCTCCACCTGGCGGACCGGCTCGGGGCCGCCGATGATGCCGATCGCGGTGTCCACGCCGAGTCCGGCGAGCCCGCGCAGGGTCTCGGCCAGCTCCCCGGCCTTGGCGCCGTCGTCGCCGACGTCGAACGGGAAGATCACCGTCTTCTCGATCGCGTCGTAGTCGCGTCCCTCGGCCTCGCAGTGGCCGCGCAGCACGTCCAGCTTGTGCGGCAGGTCGGGGCCCGGGTACAGGTTGCAGGCGTCGGCGTACTTGGCGACCAGGCGCAGCGTCTTCTTCTCCCCGCCGCCGCCGATGAGGATCGGCGGGTGCGGCCGGGTGATGCTCTGCGGCAGGTTCAGCGGCCGGGCCAGCCGGTAGTGCCCGCCCTCGTACGGCCGCTCGTCGCCGCGCTCGCCGTCCCACATGCGGTGACAGATCTGGATCGTCTCCTCCAGCATCTCGAACCGCTCCGCGAGGGAGGGGTAGGGGATGCCGAGGCCGAGCGCCTCGTCCTCGTACCAGCCGACGCCGAGGCCGAGCATCGCCCGCCCGCCGGACAGCACGTCCAGCGACGTCACCGTCTTGGCCAGCACGCCCGGGTGGCGGAAGTGGACGCCGGCCACGATCGGCGCCAGCCGGCAGCGCCGGGTGTGCGCGGCGAGCAGGGTGAGCGTCGTGAAGCATTCGAGCATGGGCGCCTCGGGGCCGCCCGCGTGCGGGCCCTGCCACACGTGGTCGCCCACGCCGATGAGCGAGAAGCCGGCGTCGTCGGCGGACTGCGCGATCTCGACGAGCGTGTCCGCCACCCGGGCCGGGCCGCCCTCCCAGGTGAAGTCCCCGATTTCCAAGCCAACCTTCACGCCGGCCTCCATCTGTTCTCGACAACGGTTCTCGGGCAGCGGTACCCGAGTGCGGGTTCTCGGCGGAGCGCTCCGCCGCGGTGCTCGCCCGGCCGCGGAGCGCGCCGCCGGAGGGGTCTGGTGGGGGCCGGCCGGCGGCCCGGTGGCTACGCCGGCCGGTAACGCAGGACGCAGACACCGGAGTCGAACACCCGGGTGTCCACGAGCTTCAGGTCGATCGGGTCCTTGACGTTCTCGAACAGCGGCTTGCCGTTGCCGAGGACGACGGGGTGGACCCACAGCCGGTACTCGTCGATCAGGCCGAGCCGCATGAGGCTCTGAGCGAGCTCGGCGCTGCCGTAGATCAGCATGTCCTTGCCGGGGCGTCGCTTGAGGCCGGCGATCTCCTCGGCGACGTCGCCCGCGACCACCCGGGTGTTGTTCCACCCGGCGGCCTGGAGGGTGTGGGAGAAGACGACCTTGGGCAGACCGTTGATCTTGTCGGCGAACTCGCCCGTCTGCTCCGGCCAGGCCGCCGCGAAGATCTCGTAGGTCCTGCGTCCCAGCAGCAGGGTGTCGACCTCGTCGATCTGCTCCTCGGCGTACTCCTCCATGTCGTCGCCGAAGATGTCGTTGCTCCAGTCCAGCTCGCCGGCCGGGCCCTCGATGAAGCCGTCGAGGGTCACGAACATGGCCAGGATCACCTTCCGCACGACGTCCTCCGTCCCGTCAGGCCTTGGTCCTGAGGTAGACCTCCAGGCAGTTGAAGAAGCTGCCCCAGCCCTCGACGGCCAGCGGCACCGTCTCGGCCGGCAGGTAGCCGACCTGGAGGAAGGACATCTCGGTGCCGCCGTCGCGCTCGGCGAAGGTCACGGTGATCAGCTCCTCGCCCTCCCCCTGCGCGCTGCGCTCCAGGAACTCGGGGTCCAGCGGGTCGCCGAGGGTGAAGGAGATCTTCTCCGGGCGCACCAGGTCGCGGTACACGCCGAAGAACGGCTGCTCGGCGCGCTCGGTCTCCTCGGTGGCCTCCATGACGATGGTGGCCTTCCAGTGGCCGCCCGGCCGGGCGTCGATGGCGATGTCCGCGAGCGGCGCCGTGGTGCCCTCCGGGCCCCACCAGTGCGTGAAGTGCTCGGCCACCGTCCACGCGTCGAACACCAGCTCGCGCGGCGCGTCGAAGACGCGGGTGATCGACACCTCCTGCAGCGTCGGCGTCGAGCTGGTCGTGGTCTCGGTCACGTGCTTTCCTTCCTGTCGCTGTGCGGAGGGTGGCCTGTCGCCGCGTGCGGTGGGCGCGGCCTTTCGCCCGCGGCCGGACGGCCGCGGGGTGCGGTCAGTGCGCCTCGGCCGGCACCCGGGCGTGCAGGCGGACCGGCAGGCTGCGGTGGCCGTTCATGATGAACGTGGGCAGCGGCTGGAGCTCCTCGGCCGGGACGGCGAGGCTGATGTCGGGGAAGCGCTCGAACAGCGTGGACAGGCCGATGGCGCCGACCAGGCGCGCGATGCCGGCGCCCAGGCAGTAGTGCGGGCCGTAGCCGAAGGAGATGTGCTCCTTGTCCGCGCGGGTGATGTCGAACTCGCAGGCGCTCTCGCCGTGCACCTTGGGGTCGCGGCCGGCGGCGAGGTAGTTGACCAGGATCGGGTCGCCCTTGCGGATCAGCACGCCGTCCAGGTCGACGTCGTCGGCGGCGAAGCGCAGCGGCAGGCTCGCCAGCGGGGCCTCGGCGCGCAGCACCTCCTCCATCACGTCGTCCCAGGTCTTCTCCCCCGACTTCACCAGTTCGAGCTGGTCGGGGTGGGTGAGCAGGTTCGTGACCGCGTTGCTGAGGAAGTTGATCGTGGTCTCCGACCCGGCGCCGAGGATGGCGAAGATGGTGTCGGTGAGCTCGCCCTCGGTCAGCTTGCCGCCGTCCTCGTCGTCCCGGGCGGCGATCAGGTCGCTGGTGATGTCCTCGGCCGGGTTGGCGCGCTTGGAGGCGATGAACTCCGACATGGCGTCCCGCCAGCCCATGAGGATGCCGTGCGCCACCTCGGGGCTGACCGTGGTGTCCACCATCATGTTGATGACGGGCGCGGTCTTGGCGAGCGCGGTCTCGTCCATGCCGATGATGTCGGCGACCAGGCGCGCGGGCAGCGGGTAGGCGAACTGCTGGCGCAGGTCGACGACCTCGCCGGGCGGGGTCGCGGCCAGGGCGTCGAGGATCTCGTTGGTCAGCTGCACGATGAGAGGCTTGATGGCCTCGATGCGGCGCGGGGTGAACGCCTTGCCGACCAGGCGGCGCAGCCGCTTGTGGTCACTGCCCCACGAGGTCGAGATGTTGTCCATGGCGACCCAGCTGATCAGCTCCCAGTCGGGCCGGATCTCGCCGTTGGTGAAGGCCGGCCAGTGGGCGCGGGCGCTCTTGGTGACGCGCGTGTCGGTCAGCACCCGGCGCAGCACCTCGTAGTCGGTGATCGCCCACGCCGTGACGCCGCCGGGCAGCTCGATCAGGGTCGCGGGGCCGAGCGAGCGCAGGTGCTCGGCCTCGGCGTGGATGTCCTTGCCGGTGATGTCCAGGGCGACGGGGCAGCGACTCTCCATGAATGACTCCAAGATCTTGTCGGTGGTGCTGATCAGGGTGCGCGGGCACCCGCGAGCGGGACGGGCGGGGCGACCCGGCCGCCGGAGACGGCCGGCCGGCCTCGCGTCCCACAGGAGAGCGCGGGCCCGGCCCGGGAGGGAGGAGGGCTATTCGGGGAGCCTGATGGACAGCGCGTGGCGGAACACGTTCCGCGGGTCGTAGCGCTTCTTGACCTGCTGGAGGCGGGGGTAGTTGTCCTTGTAGTACAAGGTGTGCCACGGGACGCCGGAGGTGTTCAGCTCCGGGTCGGCCAGGTCGGCGTCCGGGTAGTTGATGTAGGCGCCGTCGCTCAGCTCGTCCGGTCCCGGGACGCCGCCGCTGTGGGCGTAGATGTCGCGGAACAGGTCCCTGATCAGGCCCACGTTCCTGTCGTCGTCGGCCTCGCTCGCCCAGGCGCCCAGGTAGGCCGCCTTGAGGATCGAGTCGCGCTGCGCGGTGGCCGTGGCGTCGGGGGCGACGGTGTTGACCTGGCCGCCGTACCCGACGAGCAGCACCTGCGTCGGGTTGTACACCTCGCCGGTGAAGTGCTTGTGGACGGCGGCGATCTGCGCGTCGCTGTAGCCCTTCCGCAGGTACGCGGCCTTGATCTTGAAGCGGCGCACCCCCGGGTTGCCCGGGTCGCCGTAACCCGGGTAGGACGCCGCGTACAGCCAGGGCTGCACCTCCTGGAACCGCATCGCCGGCTCCACGCCGACCCCGGCGGCCATGTCGTCCAGGAAGGCCGTCATCAGGGCCTCGGCGCCGGGCACGCCGTCGTCGATGAGCGCGCCGACCATCAGCCCGGGCGGGGTGTCCTTGTGCGTGCCGTGGAAGTACGGGAACAGCTTGGCCTCCGGCGTGCCCGGGGCGCTGTTGTTCTCCATCCAGGTGCCGAAGTTGCGCAGCAGCGTGGTGAAGCCCTCCTCCGGCATGCCCTCCCACGACCAGATGGCGAGGCCGCTGCGGGTCGCCGCCGGCGCCTTGGGCAGCAGCTCGGCCGGATCGGAGGAGACGGCGTCCGGGCTGCGCATCCAGT
This sequence comes from Sphaerisporangium sp. NPDC049457, assembly GCF_055586705.1. Lineage (NCBI taxonomy): Bacteria > Bacillati > Actinomycetota > Actinomycetes > Streptosporangiales > Streptosporangiaceae > Sphaerisporangium > Sphaerisporangium sp. NPDC049457. The sequence continues at coordinate 49,907 of NZ_JBVJHR010000029.1, forward strand.
AGCGGGTCACAACGCCGAAGTTGCCACCGCCGCCGCCGGTGTGCGCCCACCACAGGTCCCGGTGCGGGTCGCCCGGCTCACGGGTGGCCACGACCGCCCGCGCCCGGCCGTCCTCGCCGACCACCACGACCTCGACGGCGTACAGATAGTCGACCACCGCGCCGAGACTGCGCGACAGCGGGCCGAAGCCGCCGCCCGCGAAGTGCCCTCCGACGCCGACCTCGGGGCACATGCCGGCCGGGATCGTGACGCCCCACCCCTTGAACAGGACGCGGAAGACGTGCCCGAGAGTCGCGCCGGACTCGATGGCGAACGCGCGGCGGCCGCTGTCGTAGTAGACGGCCGTCATCTCCGAGATGTCCAGCAGGACCTTCACCTCGGAGTTCGCGACGAAGTTCTCCAGGCCGTGCCCGCCGCTGCGCACCGCGATGCGCTTGCCGGCCGCGACCGCCTCGTCGACGGCGGCGACCACCTGCTCGGTCGTCGTCACCACGCGCACGTAGTCAGGGCTGCCGACGAAGCGGTGGTTGGTGCCGCGCAGCATGCTGTCGTAGCGGGGGTCGTCCCGGGTGATGGTGGAGGCTCCGAGGACGGTCTGCTGCTGTCCTCCCGCCGTGGAGGTAACGGCGGCGACGGCCCCGTTGGGATGGCCGTGACTCTGCAGGTCGGTCATATTCGTTCCTCCAGTGGCGGCCGGGCCGCGTCGACGTCGCCGCCCGGCCGAGTCATGGTCGGCTCGGCTCCCCACAAGCCTGCAATCGGCAATAAACCGCCGCATCTTTCGATGTGCTGTGTTGCTTTTGCCTCGCTCCGCTCGGCGGGCCCGGGGCGCCTTTGAGGCGGCGCCCTTCGTCGTCATCCGGGCTCGTTCCTCACCCTCCTTCCTCCTCAGGACACCGCCGCGCCCCGAGCCGCGTTGCTTTCGGGGAAAGCGCAAGGGGCGAGATGCAGCGGGGTCGGGCGGGGGGCAGCATGGGCATTTGGACGCCGACGCACCGCCGTTTGAAGGAAATGGCCGTCCCACCTCTCGCACGACCCTGCCGCCGCACGGAAGGCGGCCGGGCCGTTACGGCTGCGCGGGTTTCACCGCCGTTAATTCGACGAAAGGACGAGCACGTGAGTGAGGCGGACCGCTCCGGGAAAATCGTCATCGACGCCTGGTTCTCCGGATACACGTTCCCGAACTTCCTGGACCCGATCAAACAGCGGGCACGGGAGTTCGAACGGCTCTACCCGCGCTATCGGATAAACGTGGGCAGCTCCTACTTCCAGAATCTGGCCGCGGACGTCGCCCAGGCCGCGCTGGAGGGCCGCCCGCCGACCATCGCCTCCTACTACAGCGGCGCCACGCAGCTCGCCCGCGACACTCTGACGAAGGACGGCAGGCCGCTGTTCACCTCGGTCGAGAAGGCGATCGCCGGCCGCACGGAGATCCTCGGCCAGCCCGTCGTGCTGGACGACATGGTCATCGCCGGCCGGAACTTCTACACCATCGACGGGACCTTCGCGGCGATGCCGATGACCCTGTCGACGATGCACATGTACACCAACCTCACGCTGCTGCGCGCCGCCGGGATCGAGGAGGTGCCGCGCACCTTCCAGGAGGTCGAGGCGGCCTGCGCGGCGATCGCCCGCATGGAGAACGCCCCGCCGCACCGGATCAGCTGGGCCAACGACGGCAAGTTCTTCCAGCAGATGCTCGCCCACCAGGGCGGCCTGCTGACCGACGGCAACAACGGCCGCGACGGACGCGCCACCTCCGTCGACCTGCTGTCCCCGCAGATGATGGCCTTCGTGCTGTGGTGGTCGCGCCTGCACCGGAACGGCCACTTCCTGCACAGCGGCAAGCTGGAGGACTGGGCCGGGTGCGCGCAGGCGTTCAGGGAGCAGCGGGTCGTCTTCCGGTTCAGCTCCTCCTTCGAGGCGCCGTACATGGTGAAGGCCGGGCAGGAGCACGGCTTCGAGGTCGCGGTCACCCCGACTCCGTACAACGCCGACCATCCGTTCGCCGGCAACTGGATCGGCGGCGACGGCATCTGGCTGCGCGACGGGCTGGACGAGGAGACCAGCGACGGCGCGCTGGCCTTCATGCAGTACCTCAACAACCCGCGCAACGCCGCCGAATGGCACAAGGTGTACGGCTCGGCGCCGGTCACGAACGCGGCGGCCGCGCTGCTCGAACGCGAAGGCTGGTACGACGAGCACCCCTACCACCGGGTGACCACCGAGCAGCTGAACTCGACGACGGGAGTGCCGGGCGCGGAGACGCCGATCGTGGGGCACTTCGCGCAGATCCAGCACGCCATGATGTACGCCCTGGAGGACATCATGGCGCTCGGCGCCGACCCGGTGGAGCGCTTCACCCAGGCGGCCAAGGAGGCCGAGGAGCTGCTGGCGGAGTACGGCCGGCGTTGCCTGGTGAACGGCCCCCGGCCGGCGCACTGCACGCTCATCGACAGCTGACGAAAGCCCGCCCTCCCGCGGCGTGAAGGGCCGGCGGTCCCATGCGGACCGCCGGCCCTTCGCCGTCCGCGCCCCCGCGCCGGTCGTCATACGCGCGCACGTCCCGCCGTGCGGCGCGTCCCGTCCGCCGTGCGGCGCGTCGGGGCGGTGACGCGGAGCGGTCCTCACATGCGAGAACGCCGGACGGCCGGCGGGGTCTCCCCCGCCGGCCGTCCGGCGGACGACGATCGCGGCTCAGGCGCCCAGGCGTCAGGAACGCCCGGCCGGGACGCCGATCTTGCGGCCCTCGGTGTGGTACAGCCACATCTGCACCAGGATCAGGTTGAACACCCAACCGGTCCAGCGCGCCGCCTCCAGCATGTAGGTGAACCCGACCTCGACCGGAAGCCGCATCAGGACGTTGACGATCAGCACGCCCCAGATGTTGTTCATGATGATCGCGAAGCTGTAGAGCATGAACCTGCGGTGCAGGTCGATGCGTCCCTTGCGCGCCCAGATCACCGCCGTCACGGTGAAGACGATCCACAGGCTCGTCGCGGCGGCGACGCCGATCTGGCCGACCGGCGGCGCGAACGGCACCAGGATGAGGCCGATGACGCCGCCGACGACCGCGCCCAGCACGTACAGCCGGCCGCTGGCGCGGTGGACGGCCGGGTGCTTCTTGCGAAGCCACGGCCACACCTGGAAGCACGCGGTCAGGATGGCCACGGTGCCGCAGATCATGTGCACCACGAGCAGCGGGTAGTAGGCCGGGAAGCCGTCGTGCGGCGGCGTCGGCGCCTTGCTCTCGGGCACGTACGGCGAGATCTGGTAGATCAGGTAGGCCACGACGACGACCAGCAGCGGAGCGATCCAGGGCCGGCGCCACCATGACTTGCTCGGGCGGGAAGCGGCGGCCGTCGGCTGCGGGCGGGCCGGCGGGTCGGCCAGGCCCGTGGGGACGCCGGCCTTGTCGGTATCCAGTGTCACGGTTGTTCTCCTCTTGCTGACGAGGCCCGGCATCGAGCCGCTGCGGTTCTCCCCCGAGGTGGCCGCGCCCGGGCCGCGGGGCCATCGCCGTGGCCCCGCCGGCCCGGTCCCGGCATCAGGGACGAAGGACGTAGCCGAGGTCCGGCGGCTGCTTGCCGGCGAGCACGTCGCCGAAGACCTCGACGATCGACTCGGGCCCCTGCGCGTGCTCGATGGTCAGCCACGACGTCGTGCTCGTGAGGAAGCGCGTCTCGGACGCGGCGTACCGGGCGTAGTAGTTCTCCGGGCCCTCCGCCTCGGCGACCGCCCACTCCACCGCCGGGGTGAAGAACACCTCCGCCGCGGGGCCGCGCAGGCCGGGCGGCGGCGGCACCTGGGCGCCGGGGTGGGTGAAGCCGATGAGCGTGGTGTTGACCAGGTCGTCCGCGAAACGGTCGGCGACGGCGAGCCGCAGTGCGGCCTCACCGGTGAGGTCGACGAACACGGCCGGGCCGTCGACCGTGACCGACGCCAGGTCCTCGTAGGAGGCGACCGTGTCGTACAGCCCGAGGCCGCCGACGAACGCGGCGTTGCGCTCCGAGGTGAACCCGACCGTCGTGAGGCCGAGGGCGCGCGCCGCCGCCTCCTCGACCAGCCCGACGGCCACCTTGCTGGAGGCGCTGGTCAGCACGACCGTGCGGGCGCCGGCCTGCGCCTGGCGCTGGAGCATGTCGGCCAGGTTGTAGGCCGCCGGGTAGACGGGGTGGATGAGCGTGCGCCGCTCGTCCAGCGCGTCGGGTTCCGCGGCCGACTCGAAGTGCCAGTACCAGGGGTGCAGGAAATGCCGCTGCGGCGTGGTGTCGGCGAACCCGCGCGGCGTGACCTGCGGCGCGACCACGTGGTGGGTGGACATCGGCAGGTAGCCGAAGTAGCGCGCGCCGACGGCGATCTCCGGGTGGCGGGACTCCTCGACCCTGGCGTGCCCCCAGACGGGGACGCGGCCGTATCCCTCCGGGCCGGGGAAGGCGTCGAAGAAGGGGATGTCGGACTCGCCGAAACGCGCGTAGGTGGCGTTGTTGGCGGTCAGGCCGAAGTTCTCGACCGCGAGCCGCACCTCGCCCGGCCGGAGGCCAGGAGAAGACGCGTCCCGGATCTCGCTCACCGTCAGATCGTCGCGTTTGTAGACCAGATCCCATCTGTCCGGGTGAGACACTGCCATCTCCTTACGTTCGTCGCGCGCGGGCCGGCGGTCGCCGACGGACCGGGGCACCGGAACACCGCGGAAGTGAGCACGCGGCCCACACCGCCACATCGTTCTCCGCCGCCTTTCCGCGCCGCATCTTCTGGATTGCGGCGTGCCGCTCCCGCCGTGATCCGCCGCCTTGCGACGCCGTCGCGCGGGCAACTGCGCAATACGGAATATGTGCGCCGCACCGCGAAACGCCACGCTTGTGCTACCGGCTCGTGGAAAGTGGCCGCCCGCCCGTGGCGAGGCCGCTCGGTGTCACCCGCTCGATCGAGTCCCAGTGAGCCCGAACGTCGAAAGGCACGTCACATGACGGATTCATCGTTGAGACCGGCCGAGGCTCGTCCCGCCGTCGTTCAGCCGCAGCTTCCCTCGCTCACGGGAATGCGGTTCCTGGCCGCCATATGCGTTTTCTCGTTCCACGCCCTGTGCACGACGGTGTTCGCCGCCAAGGACTGGCAGATGATGCCCGTTCCCGGCACCTACGCCTCCTATTTCTGGGAGGGCAACTGGGCGAGCGTCAGCTTCTTCTTCCTGCTGAGCGGTTTCGTCCTCACCTGGTCGATGCGGCCGGGTGACACCACCTCGAAGTTCTGGCGGCGCCGCATCTTCAAGATCTGGCCCAACCACCTGCTGACCTTCGTGGCCGCCGCCATCTTGTTCGCCACGGTGATGAAGATGACGTTCAGCGGCTGGAGCACCCTGCTGAACGTCACCCTGCTGCACGCGTTCGTCCCGGGGCTGGAGACCTGGACCGCCTACAACTCCGTCTCCTGGTCGCTGTCCAACGAGGCGTTCTTCTACTTCCTGTTCCCGTTCCTGGTCCGCTACATCGGCCGCATCCGGCCCGAACGGCTGTGGGCGTGGGCGGGGGTCGTCGTGGCCGCCATCTTCCTGGTCCCGCTCGTCGCCACCCTGCTGCCGGGCGCCGGCGGCATGTACCAGCCGTGGACGCAGTCGGCGCACCTGGAGTTCTGGTTCACCTCCAAGTTCCCGCCGGTGCGGCTGCTGGAGTTCGTCTTCGGCATCATCCTGGCCCGCATCGTCATCACCGGCAGGCGGGTGCCGTTCGGCCTCGGCGGCTCGGTCGCGCTGGCCGTCTTCGCCTATGTCGTCGCCCCGCACCTGCCGTTGACCTACCCCCAGGCGGCGGCCACGGTGATCCCGCTCGGCCTCATCATCGCCAACGCCGCCATCGGCGACGTCAACCGCAGGCCGAGCCGGCTGCGCAACCGGGTCCTGGTGTGGCTGGGCGAGGTGTCCTTCGCGTTCTACATGTGCCACCTGCTCGTGCTGATCTTCGGTTCGATGTGGCTGACCGGCGGCAAGAGCTACAGCACCCCGGCGGCGATCGGCATCATCGCGCTGCTGTTCCTGGTGTCGCTGGGCATCGCGGCGGCGATGTTCCACTTCGTGGAGACGCCCATCATGCGCCGCTTCGCCTCCTCCCGCACCCGGTCCCGCCACGCCATCCCGGCCACCCCCGCCAACGCGCCCGCGCAGGCCGCCACCCCCGAACCCCCCGCCCTCACAGGCGCTGGCGCCTCCAACCCCGAGTCCTGACCTCCCCTCACCGACCCGGCTCCCCCTCCCTCACAAGCCCGGCCCCACGCCCTCGTCCCCCGGCCCCGACGACCACCCGGGCGGACGAGGGCACCCCCATGCCCACCTCCATGTGGGTCCATGCGGCTGTTACGCGGGGTCTGGTGGGGATGCCACGTCGCAGGTTTCCACGATGGGGTCATGGTCGGCGGGGCCATGTTCGAGGTGGTCTTCGTACACCCTGACCTTGAAGTCGATGAGGTCCAGGCATCGGTTCAGCTCGTCGATCCGGCCGAGCACGCTTTCCCGGTGGCGGCGCAGCAGCGCGAGCCGCTCTTCCACTGTGCCGGCCCCTTGTCTGGCGAGGTCGGTGTACTGGCGGATCACGGGGAGGGGCATGCCGGAAGCGCGGAAGATGATGCAGAGCCGTAGCCACTCCACGTCGTCCTCGCTGTAGGAGCGATGCCCGCCGGCGCCACGGCTCACGGGGTTGGCGAGGATTCCCTCACGCTCGTAGAAGCGCAGCGTGTGCACGCTCAGGCCGGTGCGTTCTGCGACCTGTCCGATGCTCAGATCGCGTGTGATCTCTGGCATGCCCTCCACAGTAGGGGCTTGCCCTAGAGCCGACTCTAGAACCTAGAGTCGCGCCACGATCATCTCATCGCGACTACCAAGGGAGCCTGATCATGCGCTACCGCGTCCTCGGTGGCACCGGCATCGAAGTGAGCGTCCACTGCCTCGGCGCCATGATGTTCGGCGCCATAGGCAACCCCGACCATGACGAGTGTGCCCGCATCGTCCACGCCGCCCTCGATCAGGGGATCAACTTCGTCGACACCGCGGACATGTACTCGGCGGGCGAGTCGGAAGAGATCGTGGGCAAGGCTCTGAGAGGCCGCCGGGACGACGTCGTGCTCGCCACCAAGGTGCACTTCCCGATGGGAGAGGGCCCGAACCGCGGCGGCAACTCCCGGCGCTGGATCGTCAAGGAGGTCGAGGAGAGCCTCAGGCGCCTGCGGACCGACTGGATCGACCTCTACCAGATCCATCGCCCCGACCATACGACCGACATCGAGGAGACGCTCTCCACGCTGAGCGACCTCGTACGCCAAGGCAAGATCCGGGCCTTCGGCTGCTCCTCGTTCCCCGCCGAGGAGATCGTCGAGGCGCACCACGTCGCCGAGCGCCGCGGCCTGACGCGCTTCAGGACCGAGCAGCCGCCGTATTCGCTGCTGGCCCGGGGCGTCGAGACCTCCGTGCTGCCGGTCTGCCGGCGGCTGGGCATGGGCGTGCTGACCTGGAGCCCGCTGGCCTCGGGCTTCCTGACCGGCAGATACCGCAAGGGGCAGCCCATCGATCTGACCACCGGCCGCGCGGCGATGATGCCGGCGCGTTTCGATCCCTCGCTGCCGGTGAACGTCACCAAGCTGGAGATCGTGGAACAGCTCGTCGAAGTCGCGACCGACATCGGGTGCTCGCTGCCCGAGCTGGCCGTGGCCTTCACCGTGGCGCATCCCGCCGTCACCTCGGTGATCATAGGACCGCGGACGATGGACCAGCTGGAGGCGCTGCTGAAGGGCGCCTCACTCACCCTCGACGACGCGACCCTCGACCGGATCGACGAGATCGTGCCACCCGGGACCGACATCTACCACCCGGACGGCGCCTGGCGCCCGCAGTCGCTGGCCGACACCGCCCTGCGCCGCCGGCCGTTCGCCGAACGATCCGCGGCCTGACTTCGGCCCGGTGGAAAACGCGATCGCCGCGGCGGGCCGTTGGACCGCCGCGGCGATGGGTGCCGCTCTGGGATCCCGCCCCACGGGCGGGTGGGGAAGTCAGCCGAACAGGGGGCGGACCTCGATGCCGCCGCGCCAGGTGCCGGGGCTGAGCTTGGCGATCTCCACGGCGTGGTCGATGTCACGGGCCTCGATCACGGTGAAGCCGCCGAGCACCTCCTTGGCGTCGATGAAGGCGCCGTCGGTGACGCCGTCACTGCGGACGGCCTTGGCGGTGGTGCTGGGCTGGAGCGCGTAGCCGGCGACGATGCTGGCGCCGAGCTCCTCGATCTTGCCCGCGTACGCGCCGTGCGCCTCGAGCTCCTCCGGCGGGGCCTCCGACCAGTCGGCGGGGGTGGGAGCGTAAAGCAGAACCGCGAACTGAGCCATCAGAATTTCCTCTCGTCGTTTTCATTTACAACGAACCGGCTACCACCGTATGGGGATCGTTCTTTTATCAATGGTACGGTCCGATTCTTTTGGTGTCCTGGAATCGACGCGTTCGGCCGGCGATCCAGAAATCGGGTCCCCAAATGCGGGGAATTCGGATAGGCGCGATCGCCGGATTTCGTGCGGCACGTGCCCCGGTGCCGCCGGGGCCTGGAGGACGACTCGCTCCGCCAGGCCCCGACAGCCGCCGCTAGGACTCGCGACCCGCCACGGCGACCTCGTCCCGTGCCGGCTGAGCGCTCGGCTGCGCCTCGCCGGCGGCCGCGCCGCCGGCCTGGGCCTCGCCGTTCGCCTCCGCGCCGCCGCCCGCCTCGCCGCCGTCCGGGCCGGCCGGGGGCTGCCCGAAGGCGGGCAGGTCCTTCAGCACGACCGCGTTGAGGACGGCGATGCCGAGGACGATGAGGGCGCTGATGGCGGCCACCACGTGCAGGCCGTTGGAGAACGCCTCACGGGCGGGCGCGAGCAGCGTCTCGGCGACCTGCTGTGGCAGGCTCCCGGCCGCGGCCGTGGCCCCGGCGACGCTCTCTCGCGCCGCTCCGGCCGCGGCGGCCGGGACGCCCGCGGGGATGGCGTCGGCGATCTGGGTGCGGTAGACGAGCGTGCCGATGGTGCCGACCGTCGCGATGCCGAGCGCGTAACCGAACTCGTTGGAGATCTGCGCCAGCGACGACGCCGACCCGGCCTTCTCCGGCGGGACGGACCCGACGACCAGGCCCATGCCGAGCGTGAGCAGCGGGCCGCCGCCGAGGCACCAGATGGCGTAACCGATGATCATGCCGGCGGCCGAGTCGACCTGGGTGAGGACCACGAGACCGGCGACCACGATGAGCAGGCCGCCCGCGATGAGGTGCGCGGGCTTGAAGCGCCCGCCGAGCTGCGGGCCCACCGTGACGCTGACGATGCCGAGCACCAGGCCGGGGAGCAGGCCGAGGCCGGCCTGCAGCGGCGTCATGCCCGCCACCGTCTGGAAGTACTGGGCGACGAACAGCATGGTGGTGCCGGTGAGCGCGCTGTAGAGCAGCATGCTGCCCAGCTCGGTGTTGAACATCTTGTTGCTGAACAGCCGCAGGTCGAGCAGCGGGTCGCTCAGCGCGCGCTGGCGGCGCAGGAACACGACCGCCATGATCAGGCCGAAGACCAGGGCGACGAGGGGGACCGCCTGCCAGCCGGTGCGGGCGAGCTCCTTGATGCCGTAGATGACCGGCAGGACCGCCGCCAGGGACAGGGCCACGCTGGTGAAGTCGATCTTCCCGGCCTGGGGGTTGCGGTACTCGGGCAGCAGGATCGGGCCCGCGATGAGCAGCAGCACCATCGGCGGCACGCCCAGCAGGAAGACCGAGCCCCACCAGAAGTGCTCCAGCAGCACGCCGCCGACGACCGGGCCGATGATCGCGCCCAGCGAGAACGACCCGGCCCACACGCCGATCGCGCTCGCGCGCTGCTTGTCGTCGCGGAACATGTTGCTGATCAGCGAGAGCGTGGACGGCCCGAGGGTGGCGCCGGCGATGCCGAGCACGGCACGGGCGATGATGAGCGTGATGGCGCTGGTGGAGTACGCCGCCACGATCGAGGCGACGCCGAAGGCCGCCGCGCCGATGAGCAGCAGCTTGCGGCGGCCGATGCGGTCGCCGAGGTTGCCCGCGGTGATGAGGAAGCCCGCGACCATGAACCCGTAGATGTCCACGATCCAGAGCTGCTGGGTGCTGTTGGCGCCGAGCTTCGCGCTCACCTCGGGCAGCGCCAGGAGCACCACGAAGATGTCCAGGGCGACGAGGATCGCGGGCAGCGCCAGAACCGCCAGGCCCACCCACTCACGTCGTCCGGCCTTGAGCCGCACTTCGTCGGTCACATTCTTGTCCTCTCTTCGTCGGCCGCGCACCAGCGGGTGACCGCTTGGAGCCGGGTGGTGCGATTACGGGAGGTGCTCGATTTCCGGCCGGTCTTCCGGTGCCCGCGAGACGGGGCGTACCGGCCGCGGAGTTCCGGCAGCGGCGCCCCCTTCCACAGGGATCCGAGATCGGTCTGATCACGCGGGCGGCGCCTGCGGAGTGACAGGGACCCGGACGAAGGGAGCGCCCAGCGATCGCCACCAGAGGACACGGCGGGAGACCGAGCGACATTCCCGCACACCCCGCCTGAGAAGAGAGAAAGCGGGGTCTTCACCGAACCGCCCTGCCGGGGTGGTGAGCCGGTCAGAGCGCAAAAGGGCGGAACACACCGACACCAGCCGACGCGCGATACTCCGGACCTGGCCGCCGAGGTGCGCCACAGGGCGGAACCTTGCCGGTAAAGCCAAGTCAAGCCGTCTTGTCATGCTGGTCGGCACGCTCCTTTCCGCCGGCGGTGGCCGGGCCACGGCCATCCGCCGATGCTCTCCTCAGCATTGTCTCGTCGGCCGCCCCGCCGTACTTCTTCCAAAATGCTCTGTCACGGAGACCGGGCCGCTCAGGCCGCCACCCGCACCGCCGTCACGGAAGCCTCCGACACGGAATCGGCCTGAACGGAAGCGGCGGGCTTGGCGTGTGTCCAGCGCGACGGGCCCGCCTCGACGATGCGCTCGCGGCCGAGGTTGCCCCTGACGAGCAGGTCGGCGAGGACGCCCGCCGCGGCCGGGTCGTCGCCGCGCAGCGCCGCGGCGACCTCCGCCAGGTCGCGCACCACCGCTTCGAGCGCGGCGGCGACCGGTTCCGCGTTCTGCCGCAGGATGTCGCACCACAGGCCCGGGGATCCGTTCGCGATGCGCGTGGTGTCCTGCAACCCCGCGCCGACCAGCGACAGCGTCGCCTCGTCCGCGCCGGCGAACCGCGCGGCGAGCGCCGCCGCCACCAGGTGCGGCACGTGCGACACGGCGGCCACCACCCGGTCGTGGGCGTCGGACGCCAGCATCCTCACCCGCCCGCCGCACATTTCGACCAGCCGGGCGACCAGCGCGACCGCCTCCCGCCGCGTACCGGGGTGCGGGCACAGAGCCCACGGCCGCCCGGCGAACAGCTCCTCGCGGGCGGCGCCGGGCCCCGAGAGCTCGCGGCCCGCCATCGGGTGCCCGGGTACGTAGGTCGCCATGTCACAGCCGGCCGGCTCGGCCTGGGCGGTGATGCGGTCCTTGGTGCTGGCCACGTCGGTGTAGGCGGCGCCGAGCCCGCGGGCCTGCGCGTCGCGCAGCACGGGCACCACGGTGGAGGGCGGGGTGGCGATGACCACCACGTCGGCGGCAGGGGTGCCGGGCCCCAGGGGTACGCCCGCGCCCATCCGCACCGCCTCCGCGAGCGAGGCGGCGTCCCGGTCGTACAGCGCGACCTGGACGCCGGCGCGCCGCAGGCCGAGCGCGATCGAGGTGCCGATCACCCCGGTGCCGATGACCGTGACGCGGCGGATCGCGGGCGAGTCCGGCGCGCCGGCCACCCGGATGTGCGATGGCTTGGCGCCCGCGGTCATCGTCGTCACCATGGCGTCGCTCCCTTTTCTCTACGTTCTCTTCGCCGGTTACGGAGAATGCGTCCGGCGGTGGAATTCCGCGGATTCGTTCCGCACCACCAACTGTGCGCCATTCCGACGTCCACCGGACCAGAGAACAAAGGCAGCAAGTTGCCGACCCCCCGCCATTTCCTGCCATCAGCCACCGGACGAATCCCTTATCACCTCCGCCGGGCACGGCAAGCCCGGTAGACCAAGGGCATAAGAAGGGCCTCACCGGCACCCGCCCGGTGAGGCCCTGTTCCGACGACCCGCGCTTAGTGCGGTGTCCACCAACGTTCGCCGGGCCGGCCGCCGTAAGACCGGCGCCGGTCTCGCCGTACCCATGACCGGCCGCTTCGGCGCCAGAAAAGCGCATCCACTGGGGCGGCGAAAGCTCGGTACACGCCGACCTTCGCGGAGCGAGCTTCCCGCCGACCCACCAATGAGGTTCACTCATCGGCGCCGGGGCGGCGGGACGGTGGGCGGCGAACTCGGCGCCGCCCTACGGCGCGGACCCCGCGAACCCTCCCGGTCACCCCGTCCAGCGCGGTGTCCACCAAGGATCGCCGGGCCGGCCGCCGTAAGACCGGCGCCGGTCTCGCCGTACCCATTGACCGGCCGCTTCGGCGCCGGACAACGCATGCATGCGGGCGGTGGAATCCTCGGCACGGTCGATGAGTGGGTACCGCACTAGACTCCGGCGGTGGCGAATTGGCCGGGGGTGCGGCCGGCGCCGGCGGGGCCGCGGTAGCACTGGGCGATGTCCAGCCAGTGGTCGGCGTCGGGCCCGATGGCGGTGACCGCGAGGTCGTCGCGGTGCCGGCGGCGGGTGGCCAGCAGGCAGAAGTCCACTGCGGGGCCGGTGATGCGCTGCTCGGCGTTCTCGGGGCCGAACGCCCACAGTTCACCGGACGGCGCGGTGAGCTCCCAGCGGAACTCCACGGGCGGCGGGGTCAGGCCGCGCGCCTGGTACCCGAAGTCCTTGGTCAGGATCGCGAAGATCACCAGGTGCTTGATGCGGTCGGTGCGCTCCAGGCGCGCGCCCACCGCGTCGGCGATGTCCTGCCCGTGCGCGAACTGCTCCATGATGCCCGCGCAGGTGAGGATGATCGGCGGCAGCGGGTTGACCAGCCACGGCACCACCTGTCCGTCGGGCACGGCCGCGAGCGCGTCGACCACGAACGCGCGCTCGGCGCGCCAGCGGGCCAGCAGCACCTCGGGGGTGTCGCCGGCATAGTCGGCGAGGGCGGCGTTCACCGCGCCGTTGAAGTCGTGTTCGGCGCCCGCGGCGATGGCCTTGAACTTCTCCGGGTCGGCGGCCGCGGTGCCGGCGATGCGGAAGATGAACGCCAGGTGGGCGATCTGGTCGGCGACGGTCCACCCCGGCGCGGGAGTGGGCAGGCGCCACTGGTCGGGGGTGAGGCCGGCGACCAGGTCGTCGAGTTGCTCACCTTCCGCGGTCAGGTCTGCGAGCACGGCATCCAGTTCGGACACGTGTCTCTCCTCTCACTGGTCACTGGTCGTCGGTCACAGGTCTGTGGCGGCGGTCGTCACTCGGCGCCGGCGCCGGAGTTCTCGCGGGCGTCGACTCGGTCAGCGGATGCCGAGCCGCCGCCAGGACCGGAGTTTTCGCGGGAGGCGGCGCGGGCGTGGCTCGTGGGGTCGGTGCTGGGGGTTCTTGGTGTGGTGGGGAGCCAGGTGGCGATTCGGCGGGATGCGGTGAAGGCGGCCCAGGAGGTCAGCTCGACCAGGGCGCGGTCGCCGGGCGTCTCGGCTCGGAACTCGGCCACGACCGAGCGGTCGACCTGGTAGGAGGCCTTCGCGGTCAGCAGCGCCAGGCGGCCCGCCGGGCGGAGGCCGGGCGGCAGCGCGGACACGGCGTTGTTCACCCACGCGCGGCTCGGGCCCGCCGGCTCGCCGTTCCAGGCGTCCAGCTCGGCCGTCACCAGTTCGCGTACCGGCGGCGGCACCGCGTGGCGGCCCGCCTGTTCCATCGCCGCGGCGGCCCGCGCGAAGGCGCCGGCGACGAACGGCGTGCCCTCCGCCCAGGCCAGGTCGCCGGGCAGCGGCGCGGGGGGCAGCAGCACCAGGGACGCGCCGGGGGTGGCGGCCCTGCGGGCGGCCGGCCGCATGACCAGGCCGAACAGCCGCATGAGCGGGCCGCGCGCCCGGTCAGGGACCTGAGGGGGCAGCGGAGAGTCGTCGAGGAAGACGTTCACCATGCGGTTGAGGTACTGGAACGTCACCGCCACCGCGGCCAGTTCCCTCATCTCCTCCGCCGGTGCGGGCGGTTCCAGCCGCGTGGCCGTCTCCCGCGTCCCGCTCGCCAGCGCCCACTCGGCCACCGCGCGCATGCGGAGGTCGGCGATCGCCCCGGCGCGGTCGCGGGCGATCGCGGCGGCCTGGCCGCCCGGCACGAGGCCGTCCATGGTGGCCCGGTGCACGTCGACGCAGTACGGGCAGGCGTTGCCGGCCGAGACGGCGGTGGCGACCGCCTCCTTGACCGGACGGGGCACGGCGCCGGCGGCGAGCAGCGACTCGCGCAGTATCGCCCAGGAGGCGGCGAGCGGCCCCGGCGCGGGCGAGTGCAGGATGATGGGCGGCGCGAGCATGCCGAAGTCCGGCTCGACCTGCGCGTACACCCGGGCGACCAGGCCGTCGGCCGCGCCCGGCCGCACCGGCGTGACATGCCGCACCTGTCTCAGCACCCCGGGCAGCGTCAAGCGGCTGAGCACCCTACCCATCGCTCCCCCTCCCTCCCTGGTCGTCCACGCGCACGCGCCGGGCGGCGCGCCGTCGAAGGCGCCGGCCGCCCGGCGCCGCGTCCACCCGCCGCGGCGTCGCAGGACGGCACGGCGGCGGGACGCGGACGCCCCGTCCACCCGGCATCGGGCTATCGGCGCATCAGTTCGGGCACCTGGGGTGCGGCGGCGCGGCGGGCGGCGACGCCGCCGTTCGGCGCCGGGGCTCCGTAGGTGACCTCGACGCCCCGCTCGCGGGCCGCCGCGACGATGCCCGGGATGGCGCGCTCGGCCAGGGCGGAGATGGTCATCGCCGGGTTGACCGTGAGCGCGCCGGGTACGGCCGAGCCGTCGGTGACGAAGATGCCGGGGTGGCCGCGCAGTTCGTGGCGGTCGTCCAGCGCCGAGGTCTCCGGGTCGTCGCCGATGCGGCACGACGAGAGCGGGTGGACGGTGTAGGCGCCGACCACGTCGTTGGTCCACGCGGCGACCTCGGCCAGGCCGTCGCGCTCCAGGATGTCCTTGCACTCGGCGTCGGCGAGGGCCCAGGCGCGCAGCGTCTGCGGGGTCGGGTCGTAGCGCAGGCTGCCGACGCCGAGCATCTGCTGCGAGAGCCGGTCGGCGTTGCCCCGGGCGGGCGGCGGGCCGAAGACGCCCTCGTTGTTGTCCTCGATCATCTGGAAGATGATCAGCCAGGAGCGCCAGCGCTTGAGCACTTCCTTCTTGTCCACGCCGAACCAGCTGATGCCCTCGGCGCCGGGGACCTGGGCGAGGATGGTGCCGAGGCCCGGCGGGAAGTACAGCTGCTCCAGTGAGAAGCGCTCGAACTCGGGCAGCGAGCCGTCCAGGCGATCCCAGTTGGCGACGACCGGGCCCCTGCCGATCTGGTTGGCCTCGTACGCCATGCCGTTCCCGCGCGAGAGGCCGAGGACGTCGCGCACCTTGTCCTCGTTGAGGATGGCGGTGTTGAGCCGCTCGCCGTTGCCGGAGAAGTACCGGCCGACGGCGCGCGGCATGGCGCCCAGCGTGGCCTCGCTGCGCTGGAGGATGACCGGGGTGGCGCCGGCGCCGGCCGCCAGCACGATGATCTTGGCGTCGATGGCGCCGCTTCCGGTGGTGATCCGGTAGTCCTCGCCGTCGACGACCTGGTAGTGGACGCGGTAGCCGCCGTCGTCGGTGCGGGAGATGTGCTGCACCTCGTGCAGCGGGCGGATCTCGGCCCCGTGCGACAGCGCGGCCGGCAGGTAGGTGAACAGCAGCGACTTCTTGGCGTCGAAGCGGCAGCCGGCCATCATCCAGTTGCAGTTCACGCACTGGGTCGGGTCGACGGCGACCGGCACCGGGTTGGCCGTGCGGCCGGCGTGGTCGCACGCCGCCGCCCACAGGCCGCCCGCGTAGGAGACGTCGTTCCAGCCCTGCTGGTAGATCGGGATGGACTCCGCCACCCGGTCGTACCAGGGGTCGAGGGTGTCGCGGCTGATGGCCGACGGCCACATGCGCCGCCCGATGCTGCCGTGCCGTTCGAAGACGAAGCGCGGCGCGCGCGGCATCGCGGCGAAGTACACGACGCTGCCGCCGCCCACGCAGTTGCCGCCCAGGATGCTCATCCCGTCGCCCACGACGAAGTCGAACGCCCGCGTGTAGGACGAGCCGAGCTTGAAGTCGTGGTCGAAGTCCTGGCCGGTCAGCCACGGCCCTCGTTCGAGCACCACGACCTTCGCGCCGCCCGCGGCGAGGTGGTAGGCCGCGATGGCGCCGCCGAAGCCGCTGCCGACCACGAGGACGTCGGTGCGTTCGGTGCTGGTCATGCGGGGCTCCCTGAGGGGGTCGTGTCCGGGTGCAGGCGAGCCAGGGGACGGCCGTAGGTGTACTCGTCGAACCGCCACAGGCCGCCTGCGCCGGGCTTCTCGATGCCCAGCGCGATCAGCCCGGGGTGCCCCTGGGCGATCGCGTCGGCGGTGTGCATGTGGGCCGCCGAGTCGAACGCCATGTTGCTGAACAGCGCCAGGCTGACCCACAGGGCCTTCTCGGGGTGGCCGGGGAGCGTCAGCCGCTGCACCAGGGCGGTGCGGTCCTCGAAGGGCAGCGCGACGAAGGGCGGCACGGAGTCGTCCAGGGTGAGGCCCCGCTCGTCGGCGTAGGCCCGCGCGTGGGCGTCCAGCGCGGAGGCGAAGCCGTCCAGGCTGTCGGCCAGGCCGGTCGCGTCCCATTCGAGCAGCTCGATGGCGCCGGCCTGCACCGCGCCGCCGCCGTCGGCGGCGCCCGCGATGGCCCTGTCGTCCGGCGACCGCTTCTCGCCGGGGACGATCGTGTCGGCGAACGCCTCCAGCGTCATCGTCCTGGCGTGTTCCCCCTCGGGGGTTGGCGACGGCATAGGCGTTCCCTTCGTCGGTCCCAGGCGGCTGCTGACCAGTTCCACGTTCAGGCACGCCCGCCGCCGGTGCATCTTCTGAGTTGCTTTCACATTCCCTCCCCGCCGCGGGCGCAGAAAGCGGATATGGGCAGGCAGGGGGGCCTTAGGGGTTGTCGCAGAAGGCGCCGGACGCCAATTCTGATGGCATGGCCGAGTGCCGTCGATGTGTCGTCGCCGAGCGTCGTCTTTCCCGGAATTCAGCACGGTGACCGGGTGGGGTCCATT
Source organism: Sphaerisporangium sp. NPDC049457 (assembly GCF_055586705.1). Classification (NCBI taxonomy): domain Bacteria; kingdom Bacillati; phylum Actinomycetota; class Actinomycetes; order Streptosporangiales; family Streptosporangiaceae; genus Sphaerisporangium; species Sphaerisporangium sp. NPDC049457. The sequence goes on from NZ_JBVJHR010000029.1 coordinate 67,166, forward strand.
CACTGCAGTGAGGTGTGAGCTAATGACGGAGGCTCGCGAACACGAGTTCTCCCGTGGCAATTCGAGGTCGATTCCGTCAACACCTCCAATGCACGGGAGGAGCAATGGATAGCGCAATCGAACAGGCCGTCCTTCGTGTCGTCAGGAGCATGCACGAAAACCTCGGCGAGCAACTGACCATCAATGACATGGCGCGTACGGCGATGTTCAGCAAGTTCCACTTCTCCCGCGTCTTCCAGCGGGTCACCGGGTTGTCGCCCGGCCGCTTCCTGTCCGCGGTCCGCCTCCAGGAGGCCAAGCGGCTCCTGGCCTCGACCTCCTTGACCGTCACCGACATCAGCCACCGGGTGGGGTACTCCAGCGTCGGCACCTTCAGCTCGCGGTTCACCAGCAGTGTCGGGGTCTCGCCGACCAAGTACCGCCAGCTCAAGAGCGTCGCGCAGGACACGCCGTTCGACCCGCTGGACGAGCCGCCCGTCACGGGGCCGGCGACCACGACGATCAGGGGCGACATCTTCTGCCCGCTGGAGGACCAGCCCATCTTCGCCGGGCTGTTCCCCGACCGGATCCTCGAAGGCCGGCCCGTCAGGTACACGATCCTGCCCAGGTCCGGTTCCTACGTGCTGGAGGACGTGCCGCAAGGTGACTGGCACCTGATGGCCCAGGCCGTCGCCCCCGGCCGCGAGGACGCCCTGGACCACGCGCCCGGCGGCGACACGGCCGTCTGCGTGGGACGCCACGGGCCGATCACCGTACGCCCCGGCACGCACACCAGGGTGGCCGACCTGTCACTGCGGCCGATGCGCCCGCTGGACCCGCCCGTGCTGCTCGCCCTGCACGATCTGCTGCCGGTCAACGTCCCCCAGCTGATCCACTGATCCGTAACCGATTCACTGATCTGTTCGTTCTCCCGGCCGGGACGTCCCGTTCCGGCGGCGTCGCCGGCGACGTCACACGCCTTCTCGCGCGGCTCCCCGCGTTACGCCTCCCACCGGAGCTCCCGCGTCTCCCGCGGCGTTCATCGTTCGCCAGGATCTCTGGGCGCCGGCGCCGTTCGCCGTTCGTTGCCGTTCGCCGCCATCGTCGGCCGTCGCCGTTCACCGCGCGCTTTCTTCCCGCGCGCCCTTTTCATCGCGCCCGTTCACCATTTCGCCATTCATCGGGAGCGCCTTTCCGGCGCCTCTTCCCCGCTGTGATTCCACGGGCGAGTGCGTGAAAGGCGGGCGCCCGGAAAAGGGGCGCCCGCCTTTCATGTCGCTCGCCGCTGGTCGCCTCCGGTCCGTCAGGCGAGGTGGACGCTCATCGGCAGGCCGCCGCGCACCCGCAGGGACAGCATGGGCTCGGCCACCACCTCGTGCCCGGGGAGCCGGGTCAGCCGCAGGTCGCGGGCGACCATGGCGATCACGAACGTGGCCTCCATCATCCCGAGGTGGTTGCCGACGCAGAACCGCGGTCCGGCGCCGAACGGGATGTAGGCGTACCGCGGCCGGTTCACCGGGCGGCCGGGGTCGAACCGGCCGGGGTCGAACCGGTCGGGCGCGTCCCAGAACGCCGGGTGCCGGTGCAGGGTGTAGGGGCTGATCAGCACGTCGGACCCGGCCGGCACGTGGTAGCCGCCGACCTCGTCGTCCCCCTGCGCCTCCCGGGGCAGCATCCACACCGGCGGGTAGAGCCGCATGACCTCCTCCACCACCATCGCCGTGTACCGCAGGCGGTGCAGGTCCTCGTAGACCGGCGGCCGGTCGCCGAGGACCTCGGTCGCCTCGGCGCGCAGCCGCTCGCGCACCTCCGGGTGCCGGTCGATGAGGTGGAACGTCCAGGCCAGGGTGCTGGCCGTGGTCTCGTGCCCGGCGAGCAGCAGGGTGACCAGCTCGTCGCGCATGCGCTGGCGGCCGACGCGCGGGTCGGCCTCCTGGCCGGTCGAGCCGATCAGGCGGGAGACGACGTCGTCGCCGAGGCCCTCGGGACGGGCCATCCGGTCGGCGACCAGGTGGTCGACGATGCGCTGCAGCTCGGCGCGGGCGCGGCGGAAGCGGAGCTGCTTGGGCAGCGGCACCCACATCGGCACCTTGCTCAGCGTGACGAGCTCGAACATCGCCTGGTCCTGGACGGCCTCGAAGGAGTGGCCGATCGAGCTGAACGCGCCGAGGTCGGCGTCGAGCAGGGTGCGCCCGAGCACGCCGAGGCTGAGCCAGGTCATCTCCTGGACGACGTCGACCGGGTCGCCGCCGGCGTGCGAGCGCAGCCGTTCGACGAGGCCGGCCGCCTCGGCGGCGATGACCTTGTCCATCCGGGAGATCCGCTTGTTCTGGAACACCGGCTGGATCATCCGGCGCTGCTTGCGCCACAGCTCGCCCTCGCTGGTCAGCAGGCCGTCGCCGATGGCGCGCCGTGCCTGTACCAGGCCCACGCCCTTGTGGTAGTTGCCGCTGTTGTCGGCCAGGACGTGCTTGGCGTGGTCGGGGTGGTTGAAGAAGTACAGCGTCTTCGGCCCGATGCGCAGCCGGGCCGCGTCGCCGTAGGTGGCGGCGAGGTTCATCAGCGCGAGCCGGTCGGTGGCGAGCTTCTTGAACAGGCCGGGCCCGGCCCACAGCGGCGGGCCGGGCGGCACCCTGCGGCGGGACGGCGCCGCCGCCCCGGGCGCGCCGGCGTCCCCCGCCGCGGCCTTGGCCGAGTCCTTGGCCGCGTCCTCGACCGTGTCCCTGGCCGTGTCCCTGGCCGTGTCCCTGGCCGCCTTGCCGGCCTCGGGTCCGGTGAGCGTCACAGTGGCACCTCGCTCCAGTCGGGGCTCATCTGGCGGACCTTGCCCTTGAAGAACAGCAGCCCGTCGCGGTCGGTCTGCTGGATGAGGGTGAGGATCCTGCCGATGAAGATGGTGTGGTCGCCGCCGTCGTAGGTGCGGAAGACCTCGCACTCGAAGCTGGCGAGGGTGCCGGTGAGCAGGGGCACCCCGGTCTCCTCGCCGGGAGCCCACTCGACGTTCTCGAACTGGGCCGCGCCCAGGGGACGCCATCGGTTGGCGAAGTGCATCGCCTCCGCCTCCTGGTGCGCCGCCAGTACCGACACCCCGAAGTAACCGGTGGTGGTGAGGCACTGGTGCATCATCGCGCCCCGGTCGACGCAGACCAGCAGCAGAGGCGGTTCGAGGGACACCGAGGTGAAGGAGTTGGCGGTCATGGCGTGCGGGACGGCGCCGCCCGTCGTCACCACGGTGACCCCGGTGGCGAACGTCCCGAACGCCCGCCGCAGCGATTTCACGTCCGCCACCTGGCGGGTTCGCGTGGATAGGTCGGCGTTCACGCTGTCCTCCTGGCTGACTGTCGGGGGCCGCGCCTACGAGGCATACGGTTCGAGCGCCCGTGCCAAGGCGTCGGGGACCCTGGCGGGGACCGTGCGGGTGTTCGGCCCGCGCATGCAGGCGATCCGCTGGCGGCCCCGGGCGATCAGCGTCTCGGTGCCGTCCGGGTCGAGCCGGACGTAGTCGAAGCTGAACTCGACCTGGGTCTGGGCCAGCTCCTGCAGCCGCATTCTGATGGACAGCTCGCTGAAGGCCGTGATCTCGGCGAAGAACTCGCAGTCGACCTTCAGCGTGAACAGCTTCAGGTCGTCCTGGAGGTCGGCGAGCACCTCGGGCGCCCGCTCCTTGAGGAACATCTCCCGGCAGCGTCCCTGCCAGCGCAGGTAGTTGACGTAGTAGACGTTCCCCACGATGTTGGTCTCTTCGAAGCCGACCGTGTGCAGGTATTCGTAGTACTTGCCCATCGGGCTAGGACCGCCCTTCCGTGTGGCGGGGGGCCGCCCGGTGAGGGCGGCCCTTCCGCGTCGAACTCCCCATGCCCTACGACCGCCCTCCGGTGAGGACGGCGAACACGACCGGGTCCGGGGCGTCCCGGAGGGTCGTGACGAGCGTCGAGACGTGGCCGCCTCCGCACGAGAGCACGGCCCAGGCGCCCCGCAGCGCGGGGGTGAGGGTGACCGGAGCGCTCGGCAGGATCCCGGCGCCGCGCAGGGCGCCGGCGGCGGCCAGCACGCGCGTCGCGGCCGTGTGGTACCCCTCGCCGGTCGCCGCGGCGAGCTGCTCGGCGAGCGGCGCGTGCGCGCCGAGCAGCTCGGCCCACTCCTTCGCGGTCCGCTCGGCGACCGTCTCGACGGCGGCGCCGGCCAGGCCCTCGGCCACGACGGCCAGGGTGACGCCGGCGCCGTGGGCGGCCGAGAGCGTGCGCCCGCCGTCGATCTCGGGCCGCCCGTCGGGGCCCTGGCGGACCTCGACGGCGTGGCCGAGGGCGCGCCCGGCGGCCACGGCGGTGCGGGCGGCGCGCGCGTCCTCGTCGTCGGCGCCGGTGTACGGCTCGACGGCGACGGCCGCGCGGACCCCGGTCAGGTCCTCCAGCGTGCGCTCCAGGTAGGACCCGAGCAGCGGGGCGACCCACGGGCCGCGGCCGTCCTTCTTGCGGACCGCCTGCAGGCGCAGGCCCTCCCACCGCTCGACGACCTCGCCCGTGGCGGTGCGCACGGCGATGTCGTAGATGTAGGTGTCGCCCTCGTGGAACCGCTCGGTCGCGCAGTAGCGCAGCCGTCCCGCGTCCGCCAGCGCGGCGCCGCCGGGCCAGATGCGCTCGATGCCGACCGGCAGCAGGGTCGCGTCGGGGACGCAGACCTGGTTGCCGTGCATGAGGGCGTCGCGCATGCCGGGGTCGCCGAGCAGCAGCTCGCCCGGCAGGAAGCCGGCGAACCAGTCGCGCGCGTCCACGGCCGCCACGTCGGCGTCGACGTGGCGCGCGGCGGCCCGGTGGTAGCCGCGCAGCCGGTGGAACCGGCCGCCCTGGAACAGCACGTCGCCGTACATCTCGGTCGGCGGGTCCAGCGGCACGGCCGGCAGGCCCTCGCCGATCTGGGCGGGCGGCCCGTCGGGGGCGCCCTGTTCGGTGTAGCGCAGCCGGGCGCGGAAGTGCTCGACCTCGAACCCGGTCTCCGCGCTGCGGATGGCCACCTGGACGGTGTCGTCGTCGGTGACGGTCGCGGCGACGCGCACGGTGGTGCTGCCCTCCGGCGGCACGATGATCGGCCGCAGGAACTCGGCCTCCTCGATGACCGGCGGGGTCTGCCTGCCCGTGGCGGCCGAGGCGACCTGCGCCATGGCCTCCATGCCGAACACCGCCGGGAACAGCAGGTTGCCGTCCAGCAGGTGGTCCGCCAGGTAGAGGTCGGTGCCGGCGTTCATCTCGGCCTCGGCGACCAGCTCGACGCCGTGGTAGCGGATGAGCGCCTTGTCGACGAAGCGCAGCAGCGGCAGCTCCGGCAGGTCGCGGCGGACGGTCTCGATGCCCTCGGTGCGCCCGCTGATCACCACGACCGGCGGGACGTCGGGGTCGGCGACGAGCCGGCGCATGATGCGCACGCCCTGGTCGGGCGCGATCGGCACGATGCCCTGGCGGGACAGGCCCTCGACGACCGACAGCTTCTCGCCCATGCCGACCTCCGACCAGACCGACCACTCCATGCAGATGGCGCGGCAGCCCTCGTTGGCCTCCCCCACCTCGCGGGTGAGGGACGCCATCCAGTCGTTGGCGGTGGAGTAGTGCGCCTCGCCGTGCAGGCCGGCGCGGCCGATGATGCTGCCGAAGGTCACCAGCAGGCGCAGCCGGTCCTGCTCTACGGCGTCCAGTACGTTGCGCAGGCCGTCGACCTTGGGGGCCAGGGTGCGCCGGAAGGCGGCCATGTCCAGCGTGGTGAGGCCGGCGGGCTCGTTGCGGCCCGCGCCGTGCAGCACCGCGGTGACCGGCCCGAGCGCGGCCTCCAGCTCGGCGATGCCGGCGCGCACCTGGGCGGCGTCGGTGACGTCGGCCCTGGCGTAGTGGACGGCGACCCCGGAGTCGGCCATCCTGCGCAGGTTGTCGCCCAGCTCGGCGTCGGCGGCCGGGTCCGAGCGGCCCAGGATGGCGAGCTTGGCCCCGCTGTCGGACGCCACGGCCAGGGCGCACTCGGCGGTGATGCCCTTGCCGCCGCCGGTGACGAGCAGGACGTCGCCTTCGCCCAGCGGGTGCTCGGCGCGGGCGGAGTTCACCGGCATGGCCCGCAGGGTGGGGACCCGCCGCACGCCGTCGGCGTCGTAGAACGCCTCGGCGAACCTGGTCGTCCCCGCCACCTCCTGCACGACCCAGCCGACCGCGTCGGGCGTCACCGGGACGTGCACGATGGTGGTGCGCAGGTGCGGCGCCTCCAGCTGCAGCGTCTTGGCCAGCCCGGCCGCGCCGCGGTCGTGCTCCACCAGGACGAAGCGGGTGCCGGGGGCGGCGGCGACGGCCGACTTCGCGCCGAGCAGCGCCTGCTCAAGGTGCTCCTCCGCGCAGCCGGGCGGCAGCACCACCAGGATGCCGGAGCCGACCTTTCCGCGTTCGAGCGCCTCGCGCAGCGGCACGGCGAGCGGGGAGTCCCCGGCCGTGTACAGCTGCCAGGGGCCGTTCTCCTGCGGGGAGGTGCGCGCCGGCAGCGGCAGCGCGTCCAGGTCGACGCTGAACGGCCGCGCCCAGGGGGCGGCGCCGGCCACCGCGGACGCGGGGGCCGCCTCGGCGGTCCCGCCGCCGGCGACCAGCGCGTCCAGCGCCTCAGACAGCTCGCGCAGGCTCGCGGTGGCGAGGTTGGTCGGCGCCTTGGACGCGGGCACGCCGAGCCGCTGGGTGGCCTGGTCGATGATGTGCATGACCGTGACCGAGCTGAGGTGCAGCTCGTCCAGCGGCCTGCTGTCCTCGCCGACCATCTCCAGCGGCAGCTCGGCCCGCTCGGCCGCGAGGCGGCGCAGCAGGTCGATGCTCGACTCGGCGGCGTCGCCCACCGGCTGCGGCGCCTCGCCGGCGACCGGCGAGGCCGGCGCGGCGGGCGCGGCGGCCCGGGGCTGCACGGTGCCGGTGATGCTGACCTGCGGCGCCTGCTCGGTCGGGTTCTGGAAGAAGGTGAACTCGGCGCCGACCTCCAGCGGCCGGACGAGCCTGCCGTGGAACAGCTCCTCGTGCACGATCGGCACGCCGGCGACGTACGCGGCGCCGGCCACCCTGAGCAGGCCGGTCAGCGACTCGTCGTCGGTGTCGAGCGCGAGCGCCGGCACGTCGGTCACCGACGCGGCCAGCCCGCTGAGCACCCGCCCGGGACCGACCTCGACGAGCAGGTGCAGGTCCTTGGCGGCGGCCTCGACGGCCTGGGTGAACAGGACGGGGGCGGTGATCTGGTCGCGCAGCAGGGCGCGCACGTCGGTGTCCGGCTGGAGGGTCTCCCCGGTAACCGTGGAGACGACCGGACGGGCCACCGGGCCGAAGTCCTCCTCGGCCAGGTAGGCGTCGAGGGCCTCGGCGGCCGGCGCCACCAGCGGCGAGTGGAACGCGTGGGACACCGCGAGCTTGGTCCACTTCAGCCCGGCGTCGCCGGCCTTGCGGCCGAACGCCTCGATGGCGTCGAGCGGGCCCGCGATGACGGTCTGCTCGGGGCCGTTGTACCCGGCGATGACGACGGGCAGGTCGCCGGCCAGCTCGGTCACCGTGTCCGGCGTCGCGCGGACGCTGGCCATGGTGCCCGAGGCGCTGTGCTCGGTCATGGCCCTGCCGCGGACGCCGGCGACGCGCAGCAGGCCCTCCTCGTCCAGCGCGCCGGCCCAGTGCAGCGCCGAGATCTCGCCGAGGCTGTGACCGACCGCGACGTCCGCCTCCACGCCGATCATGGACAGGGCGCGCAGCCCCGCCATCGACCCGGTGACGATGCGCGGCTGCGCCACGGCGGTGGCGACCATGTCGCCGCTGGTGGGCAGCGCCGCCTGGACGTAGATCTCCTCGACCTCGGCGAAGCGCCGGCGCAGCGCGCCGCCGCTGGTGCCCCGGCCCGATCCCTGGCCGGGGAACAGGAAGCCCACCCGGCCCGGCCCGTCGGCGTGGCCGTAGAAGGCCTTGCCCTCCGGGCTGAACAGGCGGGTCTCCCCCGCGTCCAGGGCGTCGAGCACGGTGCGCAGCCGCCGCTCGGCGTCCTCGGGCGAGGAGGCCACCACCGCGGCGCGGTAGGGCAGGTCGCGCAGGTCGCGCTGGAGGGTGGCGGCGAGGTCGGCGAGCTGGGCGTAGGACACCGTGATGACGAAGCCGGCCAGTTCGGCGACCCGCTCGCGCAGCGCCTCGGGGGTGGCCGCGTCGACGAGCAGCAGCTCGGCGTCCTGGAGCGAGGCGGCCAGGGTGCGGGTCCGCGTCGAGATCGGCGCCCGCTTCCTCGGGCCGTTCTTCTCCAGCACGACGTGGGTGTTGATGCCGCCGAAGCCCATGGCGGTGATGCCGGCGCGCACCGGGGCGCCGGCCGGCCACGGCTCGGCCTTGCGCAGCGCGCGCAGCGTCGCGCCGTCGCCGGACAGCACCTCGTGCGGCTCCACGCAGCCGATGGCCGGCGGGAGCACCTGCTCGTGCACCGCCATGGCGGCCTTGATGAGGCCGGCGACGCCGGCGGCGGCCTTGGCGTGGCCGATCATCCCCTTGATGGAGGTGACCGCCGCGCGGGTGGCCGATGGGTCGGCCTCGGCCCTGGCCTCGGTCAGCGCCCGCAGCTCGGTGGCGTCGCCGACCGCGGTGCCGGTGCCGTGGCCCTCGAACAGCTCCACGGTCTCGATGCCGAACCCGGCGCGCTCGTAGGCGCGCCTGAGCGCGAGCTTGTAACCGCTGACCTCGGGACGGGTCATGCCGCCCTTGCCGTCGGAAGAGATGCCGTAGCCGGCGACGGTGGCGTAGACGCGGCGGCGGGCCTTGACGGCCTCGTCCTCGCGCATCAGCACGATCATGCCGCAGCCCTCGCCCGGCCAGAAGCCGTTGGAGTGCCGGTCGTACAGCCGGAACTCGCTCTTGGCGAGCGCGCCGGTCTTGGCGAAGCCGACGATCTCGAACGGGTCGATGGACAGGTCGACGCCGCCCGCGATGGCCACGTCGATGTCGCCGTCCTCCAGCGCCTTGCAGGCCGTCGTGACCGACAGCAGCGAGGAGGAGCAGGCGCCGTCGACGATGTAGCCGCCGCCGTTGAGGTCGAAGTAGTTGCAGATGCGGCCGGCGATGGTGTTGGCGAGGCCGCCGGCCAGGGTGTCCTCGTCGATGCCGGGGAAGGGCGCCTTGTAGGTGGCCTCCAGGTCGGCGAGGAAGGTGGCGAGCCGGTCGTCGTCCCAGCCGAGCTCCTTGAGCTGGGCGGCGACGGTGCGGCGCACGTACGGCCAGCGCAGGCGCATCACGTTGGCGCGGGTGAACTCGCCGGTCAGGGTGTTGCCGACGACCACGCCCGTGCGGTCCCTGGGCAGGCCCTCCGCCCCGGGGAAGCCCGCGTCCGCCAGCGCCTGGCCCGCCATGTCGAGCGCGAGCCAGTGCGTCAGGTCGGTCGAGCGGTACGTGCTGCCGCCGATCTTGTAGCCGATGCGGTCGAACTCGTAGCCCTCGATGACGGCCGCAGTGCGCGCGTAGAAGGTGTCCGGGTGCGCCGGGTCGGCGTTCCAGTAGTCCTCCAGACGCATGCGCACGTCGGGCAGCCTGCGGAAGGCGCGGCGACCGGCGATGGCGTTCTCCCAGAGCTCTCTGGGCGACGCGGCGTCCGGGTACCGGCACGCCATGCCGACGATCGCGATCCTGGTCATACCGTGGCGACCTTCTTGTCCGCGGCGGGCACCTGGTCGACGGGGAACTCCGCCACCGCCTTGAGCGCCGCCTGGGCCTCGCGCTGCTCACGCGCCTTGATCATGAAGTGGGCCGACCAGAAGAACCCGCCGCGGATGGCGCAGACGCCGGCCACGGCGAAGAACAGCGCGTAGGAGATGTGGATGGCGGTGAGCACGCCGTACATCGCGGCCACGCCGCCGCCGAAGAGCACCTGGTTGATCGGCCGGGAGGGGCTGGTGCCCGGGTCGGTGATCATGTAGTTGCTGAAGAGCACGAACGCGACGCCGGTCATCATGCCGAGCGCGGCGGGGATCGAGGTGCCGAAGAGCAGGCCGCGCACGATGGACTGGAGGGCGAAGACGCCTACCCAGCCCATGATCAGCGGCATCCTGTTGGTCAGCTTGCCGTTCAGCATCGTGCCGCCGATGATGATCAGACCGGGGATGATCCAGTCGAACCAGGTGTCGGTGTGCTCGGTGAAGTGGTACGGCGGGGCGATGCTGGCCCAGGGGAAGACCAGCAGGATGACCGCGATGCCGAAGTTCGACGGGTTCATGTAGTGGCGCAGGCGGCCCTTGACCGGCGCCCGCAGCACCCACTTGGCGCCGACGGCGACCACCACGCCGAACAGGAGCACCCAGATCTGGTCGTTGACGTAGATCAGCATGTTCATCGCGAGGCTGGTGATGTGCGCCGGGTACAGGAACGTCAGCAGTCCCTTGAAGCCGCCGCCCTTGAAGCGCGGCGCGCGTCCCTCGACCTTGGCGCCGATGATCTCAAGGCCGATCTCGGTCGCGTAACCGGTGGCCAGGGCGATGAAGGGCCACAGCCACGGCTGCTCGAAGCCGAGCACGGTGTAACCGAAGATGTTGAAGACCGAAATCGAGATCGCGAAGTTGCGCAGGGCGGTGACCACTTTGGGGTCATGGCGCGGTGGCGCGGCGGGCTTGTTCTCGGCCGCGCTGGGCTTTGAGTCAGCCATGTCGATCACTTCTCCTTGGCCTGCAGGCCGAGCTCGAGCGAGTGCCAGCCCGTGGTGAGCTGGACGTCCTGGTCGTGCACCTGTCCGTTGCGGTCGCGCCACTGGATGTTCGCCGTCACCGGCCCTGTGACGTTCTGGCCGAGACCGATGTGCACGTCGGTGGACCGCCGGCCGGAGTGGCCGCTGCTGCCGTCGACCCGGGCGACGAACACGCGCCCGTCGGCGGTCTTCACGCGGACCTGCGCGCCGGTGACCGGGGATCCCGCGGCCGGGAGCGTGCCGGGAGAGGCGGGGGTGTCGCGCGTCAGCTTCAGGCCGAGGAAGGCGCCGGTCGCCGGGCTCTGGTTGGAGTAGAACACCGGCTCGTCCCACTGGCGGGCGACCGCGAAGTCGAGCCGGCCGTCGCCGTCGGCGTCACCGGTGGCGATGCCGCGGGTCGGCGTGGGGATCGCCAGGCCGAGATCCTTGGCCATGTCGACGTAGCGGCCCGAGGGACCCTTGACGAAGAAGTGCAGCGTCTGGTGCCCGCCGATGTCGTCGCCCGCGCGGGCGTTCGGCCACCAGAACGGGTTCTGCAGCAACTGGTCGTTGGCGGTGGCGAGCTCCTGCAGCTGCGGCCAGCGGTCGGTCTGGCCCTTGACGAAGCCGGTGGCCTGCGCGATCTGCAGGTCGCCGCTGTTGTTGAAGTCGGCCATCTTGATGTCCCAGCCCCAGCCGGACCACGCGGTGCCCGACGGGCCGCTCTCGTCCTTGAACGGCGCCTCGCCGGAACGCAGCTTCGCGGTCAGCTCGGCCTTGTTCGCGGCCGTGGCCATGTACTGGAAGTTGCTCTCCTCGATGCCCCACGAGGTGGTGATGTTGCTGACGAACATGTCGTACAGGCCGTCGTGGTTCAGGTCGCCGAAGTCGACGCCCATGCCCTTGAAGGAGTCGTTGCCGACCGACTTGGACTTGGGGATGATCGGCGAGCGGACGCCGGTGACCGGCGAGAGCTTGATGTGGCCGGGCGTGGACCGGTTGTAGAACATGCGGTCGGGGCCGAAGTCGTTGGCCAGGTACAGCTCGGGGAGCTGGTCGCCGTCCAGGTCGTTGGAGGCCGCGCCGAGCTCCCAGCCCTTGGAGGCGTCCTTGGGCAGCACGTCGTCGAGCTTCTGGTAGCTCACCGAGGGGGTGGCGCCGGTCGAGGAGCCGGTCCAGCGGAAGAAGTAGTCCTCGCCGCCGTTGAAGCCCTCGGACATCGAGTGGTTCATGTGCACGCCGCCCTCGACCGTCGGGTCCAGGACGGGGCTGTCGGCGAAGTAGTTGCCGATGAAGATGTCGTCGTGCCCGTCGCCGTCGAAGTCGGCGACGGTGGCCGCGTTGGTGTTCCACTGCGGGCCGGTGTACCTGCCGTTGGTGGAGTTGGCGCCCGGGACGAGCTCGACGGCCTGGTAGGCGGCGGCGTCCAGCCTGGTCGCGCCCGGCCTGGCCAGGTACACGATGGGCGTGCGGCCCCACATGTAGACCAGCAGGTCGATGCGGCCGTCCTCGTTGTAGTCGCCGGGGACGCAGCCCATCGGCGCCATGGTGTCGTTCATCGGCAGGCCGGCCGGGTTCAGCGCGAACGGCGCGTACCGGCTGCCGCCGGCGCCCGGCGTGGGCGTCACCACGGCCTGGTCGATGCGCGTGTCCACCAGGCACAGGTCGTTGGACAGCCCGTCGCCGTCGAGGTCGTTCATGGCGATGGCCGCGCCGACCGAGGAGATCCAGGCGTCGATGTGCTCGTAGTCCTTGTTCACCTTGCGGATCGTCTGCTGCTTGTAGCCGCTGGGCAGCGCGATGGACAAGGGCTTGAACGAGAACTTGTTCGCGATGGTCGCGGTCTCGGCCGCGGAGTAGGACGGCAGGCGGGCTATCGAGAAGACGCTCACGATCAGCGCGAGAGCGACGATTCCCGGTAGCTGTCTGCGCAGCCAGCCAAGGGTCGCGGTCACCGGCTAACACCTCCAAGAGAGACGAATTGGTCGGCGATGCGCTGCCGCCACACCTCGTAGGCCGGCACATCACCCTGGATCGGCTGGTCTGGGCGGGATTCGTTGCTGATCCGCGCCGCCTGCTCCGGCGGGACTCCGCAGAACACGCGCGTGGCGACCTCGGTGGCGGGCACCACCAGGCCGGGCCGCACCCGGGCCTCGGCGGCGAACGCCGAGCCCTGCGCGAGCTGGGGACGGTACGGGCCGGCCAGTTCGGCGAACCTGCGCAGCTCGTCCTCCTCGGCGCCGCAGGCGTAGGTCGCGGCCAGGCCGGCTCCGGCGTACAGGTCGCCGCGCCGGTGCTCGGGGAACTTGGCGATCAGCGAGGTGACCACCTCGACGTCGGTGCCGCCGACGAACCACAGGGCCCGTCCGACGCCCTGGTCGATGACGCGGTTGGCGTACTCGGACGTGCCGTCCTTCGGCCAGGGGAAGCGCGGGTCCTGGTACTGCCCGTGCACGTACTGCTCGGTGCGGAAGTAGGCCTGGTGGAAGCCGTAGCCGTCCAGCGCGAGCCACCGCAGCAGCGGGTCGGGGGCGTGCACCTTGGACCACAGCATCCGGGGCAGCCGCGCCATGGCCCAGCCGACGCCGACATAGATCAGGTACACCTGGCCGTCGCCCCGCCCGGCGAGGCTGCCGGCGACCTTGCCGCTCGTCGCGAGCGGCGTGGCGTCGAGGATGGCGTACGCCATGCCCGCGCCCTCGTAGGCGAAGCCGCGGAACCGGCGGGGGATCTGCTCCAGCCGCTCCTCCGCCTCGGCCGGCGTGCGCGCCTCGGCCGCGTAGGCGTATCCGGTGAGGAACATCTCACCGACCGCTTCGAGCAGGTCGCGGGCCTCGGCGTTCTTCACGTGGAAACCGCGCGTCGCGAGTTTCGTCTCCGAGACGTCAGGCGTGATAATACGCCGCCTCAATGACCTCAGCAGGCTGGCCAATTGCCTCTCCCTCCCCCGGTGGTTTCCCTGCTCCGCGGGATATCTTGTGCTTAGAATGTAGCCATATACGGTTACTTCAGGTCCACTTCAAACGTGCTCATCCAGCTGTGCCGAATTTCCGTCGGCGGGCATGCCGAAATGGCTCGCCACGCTATTCGGCAGACGATTCCCGGGTGCGGGAACGCCTTTTACACCGCCGTTTCACGGCGGCGTGGAAAGGGGTGGGCGCCGCGGGCGTCAGCCCGCGACGCGCTCCCCCGACGAGACGAAGTGCGCGCGCACCGCCCGCCGCCACAGCTCGTACGCCGGCACGGCGCCGGGGCCGGCCGTCACGGCGGTGGCGTCCGCGAGCGCGACGGCGGCCTCGATCGACAGCTCGGCCAGCACCGAGGCGGCCGCCTCGGTGTGCTCGGGAACGAAGCACGAGAAGTCACGCGCCTTGGCGGCGAAGACCACGCCCTGGGCCAGCTCGGGCCGGTACTCTCCCGCGGCGCGGCGCAGCGCGGCGAGCCCATCGGGCGTCGAGCCGCCGGCGAAGGTGGCGGCCAGCCCGACGCCGCTCCACAGGTCGGCCCGCCGGTCGGCCGCGAAGCCCTCGATCCGGGCGGCGACGCCGGGGACGTTCCCGCCGTGGATGAACCACAGGGCGCGGCCGATGCCCTGGTCGACGGCCCGCAGGAAGTAGCCGGGGGATCCCTCCCACGCGTACGGCGCGGGCACCCGCTGCTCGTCGACCCAGCGCCGGGTGTCGAAGTAGGCCCGGTCGAACCCGTAGCCGTCGACGGCCAGCCAGCTCATGGCCGGGTAGTACGCCGAGCCGGTGAGGTCGGGCATGACCTTCTTCCACAGCGGCCGGGGCAGCCGTGCCATGGCGAAGCCGATGCCGATGTAGGTGAGGAAGATGTGCGGCTGTCCGGGGCCGAGCAGCAGGTCCCTGGTGCGGTGGCCGCGCCCGCCGCCCATCGCGTCGAGCACGGTGAACGCCATGGTCGCGCCCTCGTAGGCGAACCCTCTGTGCTCCTGGTCGACCAGGGCCAGGCGGCGCTCGACCTCCCACTGGTCGCGCGCGTCGATGCCCCACTCGAATCCGCAGATCACCGCCTGCGGGATGGCCTCCAGCCCGCGCGTCGCCTCCGAAGGTGTGACGGGAAAGCCGCGCACGCCGAATGTCACATCGGCCAGCGATGGAGTCAGCACGAGCCTGCGCAGTGAACCGAACAGGGTAGGCATAATGCTCCTCGTCTTCGCCGTCAGCCGATGACGGTTCTTCACCCCCAACTGGACCATTTCATGGTGATATGCCGGATACTTCCGCGCCATCTCCCGTATTGCGAAGCTAAGTCATGATCTGTAATGGCACGCCTTACGGCGCTGGAAGATCGGCTGCGGAACGGCGCGAGGAGCGCGGAAAACACGTCAAGCCCCCGCGAATGCGGGGGCTTGGAAAAGCGGGCCGGACGAGGGTCAGCCGGCCCAGCCGCTGACCCGCCAGGCCGCGGGGCCGGCGCCGGGGACGGCCGGCTTGCGCGCCGTCCGCTTGCCGTCCAGCCAGACCGAGACGACCTCCGCCGGACCGGCCGCGTCGGCCGGGCGGGACTCGGACGCGGCGGCGGCCGAGGCGGCGCGCGCGGTCAGCACAGTGATCAGCGCGGCCAGCTCCTCCGCCGTCGGATTGCCGCGTACCACCTTCAGGTAGACGTCCTGCGCCACGTCGCCCTCCAGACTGGGATGACCGTCCTCTGAGCGTCACCTCCGGCCGGCGGCCGGCGCATCTTCTCGAATGCGCAGCTGCCTCCCGCACACGGGCCCGTCCCGGAACCGGGCCCGGACCCGGTGCGCACCCGGACCCGGCGTCGCCCGGGACGCGGGCCGTCAAGGGCGGCGGCCTGCAGGAAGCGGAAGCGCCCCGGCAGCTTGCTGACCTCCGATCCCCTGTCTCCGGCCCCCGCGGCGGACGCACAGTTGATTTCGCGAGCTGTAGTTGGCCGCCGAACGAAGGAATGGTTCATGTCGAACGCACTGGCACTACCCGTCCGCCCGACCGTGTCCGTCGACCTTGACGCCCTGCCCGACGACGCCGGGCTGTCATGCGGGCTGGAATGGCCGGCCCGGCCCCCGCTCGTGCCGCTGGGCGCGCCGAGCCCGAGCGAAGCGCACATCGCCCTGAACTCCGACGAGCCGGGGATCCGCGGGCTGTTCCGCTTCCGGCCCGAGGCCGCGTTGCCGTTGAACGCCCTGTCGGAGGTGCTGCTGTGCGGCGAGAGCACGCTGACGCGCGGGGAACGCGAGCTGATCGCGGCCTACGTGTCGGCGCTCAACCAGTGCCGGTTCTGTTTCTACACCCACGCGGCGTTCGCCGCGGTGCGCTCCCCCGACGGGATGTCGCTGGTGGAGCACGTGTGCGCCGACCTGTCGACCGCGCCGGTGTCGGAGAAGCTCAGAGCGCTGCTGGCCATCGCCGCGGCGGTGCAGGAGAGCGGGAAGAAGGTGACCGAGCGGCATGTGGCCGAGGCGCGGGCCGCGGGCGCGACCGACGTCGAGATTCACGACGCGGTGCTCATCGCGGCGGCCTTCTGCATGTACAACCGCTACGTCGACGGCCTGGCGACGTTCGCGCCGGACGATCCCGCGGTCTACGCCGCGCGGGCGCGGATGGCGAACGGCTACCTGGCCGTGTTCGCCGAGTCGCAGTCACAGGCGCAGTCGCAGGCGCAGTCGCAGGAATGACGCGGCGCACGGCCACCGCCCGGCCCGCGCGGCGCGGGCCGGGTGGTCGTCACGAAAGGCGGTCGTCACGGAAGGACCGCTGCCGCCGGGCCGCCGGCGCGCGGGCCGGCCCTGGAGGACGAAGAACGACGCGAACGACGCGCGGAACGCCGCCTACGCGAAGAACTCGTCGATGACGTGGGTGTCGTACGGGAAGCTCCACCGCTCGGTGATCTTGCCGTCCGAGACGTGGAACACGTGGACGCCGCGCTCGTCCAGCGACTTGCCGTCACGGTCGCCTCTGATGCGCAGCAACGCGGCGACGTGACCGTCGTCGGCGAGGAAGGTGTCGGGATCGTAGCGGAGCGAGTTGTCAGTGTGCGTGGCCAGTTCGGCCAGGTAGCCGAGCACCTGTTCCTTGCCGGTGTAGGTGCCGGCGAGCGGGCCGCGGCCCGGCACATGGAAGGAGACGCCTTCCGCGAGCAGACTGTCGCGGATGTAGTCCAGATCGCCCTTGGCGATGGCGTCGTAGATCTCGCGGACCGGGTTGACGTTGGGATGTTCGGACATGGAACGGCCTCCTCATGATGGTGCGGATCGTTTGGGGGCGACGTGGTGACGCTACGCCGACGCTTTACCCGCGAACAAGGGAGTAGCGACACACTTACCGTATGGCCATACCGGTGTGGACAACGGAATTCAAGGGGTGCCGTCAAGGGCATTAGGGGTGTCCGTAAATCCCCCATTGACAGCCGGGTGGTCAAATGACGAGCATGAACGTTTGTCGGATGGAATGCGCACCCGGGGCTGTGTGAGAGGCCTCTGATCCTTGACGGCGAGGGAACGACCATGCCCCACATCACCCTTGGCAACGACCACCCTGGCATCCGCGGCCTGTTCGGCTTCCGCCCCGAGACCGCCCGTCCCCTCAACGAACTGGTCGAGGTGCTGCTGCGCGCCGACGGCACGCTCACCCGCGGCGAGCGTGAGCTGATCGCCGCGTACGTCTCCTCGCTCAACAGCTGCCGCTACTGCTACACCTCGCACGCCCACTACGCCGCCGTCCAGCTCCCCGAGGGCATGGATCTGGTGGAGCAGGTGCGCGACGACCTCCACTCCGCCCCCGTCTCCGACAAGCTCAAGGCCCTGCTCGTCATCGCCGCGGCCGTCCAGCGCGGCGGGCGCGAGGTCACCGACGAGCACGTGGCCGCCGCCCGCGCCGCGGGGGCGACCGACCTGGAGATCCACGACACCGTGCTCATCGCCGCGGCCTTCTGCATGTACAACCGCTACGTCGACGGCCTGGCGACGATCGCCCCCGACGACCCGGCCTCCTACGCGGCGCGGGCCGAGCGCATCGCCGCGGACGGCTACCTCGCCCTGCTGGCCGAGGCGCAGCGCTCCTGACCTGCGCGCCGGTCCGCGCCGGCGGGCCGGCGCCCCCGCATCTCTCCGCCGCGCGGACCGCGACGGCCGCGCCCGGCGGCGACCGACCCGACGACCGCGGAGGAACCATGGCCAGTCAATCGAGCGCCTTACCGCACAGGAGCGACCTGCTGACGTCGCTGAACACCGACCACCACCGGCTCGGCCTCAACGTCTTCCTGTTCATCGTGCTCGCCCACTGGGCCGAGCACGTGGCGCAGGCCGTCCAGATCTACGCCCTCGGCTGGCCGGTCCCCGAGGCGCGCGGCGTGCTCGGGCTGCCGTTCCCGTGGCTGGTGACCTCCGAGTGGATGCACTACGGCTACGCGCTGCTCATGCTGGCCGGCCTGATCGTGCTGCGGCGCGGGTTCACCGGGCGCGCGCACACCTGGTGGAGCGTCGCGCTCGGCATCCAGGTCTGGCACCACCTGGAGCACCTGCTCCTGCTGCTCCAGGCGCTCACCGGCAACAACCTGCTGGGCCGGCCGGTGCCCACGAGCGTCGTCCAACTGCTGGTGCCCCGCGTGGAGCTCCACCTGTTCTACAACGCCGTCGTGTTCATCCCCATGGTGGTGGCCATGTGGCTGCACCGCCGTCCAAGGCCGGCCGAACGCGCGCGGATGAACTGCGGCTGCGCCGTCGCCGCCGCCACCTGAGCCTATGGCGACCAACGAACAGGACGGGCGCGTGCACCGCTATCTGATCATCGGAGCCGGCCCGGCCGGGCTGCAGCTCAGCTACTTCCTCAAGCGCGCGGGCGCCGACTACCTCACGCTGGAGCGCGAGGACGCACCGGGCGGGTTCTTCCGGCGCTACCCGCGCCACCGCAGGCTCATTTCGCTGAACAAGGTGAACAACACCGAGAAGGACCCGGAGATCCTGCTGCGCTGGGACTGGAACTCCCTGCTCAACGACTCCCCCGAGCTGATGTTCCCCCAGTACTCCAAGGAGTACCTGCCCTGCGCCGACGACCTGGTGCGCTACCTGGCCGACTTCCAGCGCGAGCACGCGCTCAACGTCCGCTACTCCACGCCGGTCGCGCGCGTCGAGAAGGCCGACGGGGTCTTCGTGGCGCACACGGCGGCGGGCGAGGTGGTGCGCGCCGAGTGCCTGATCGTCGCCGCCGGCTGGGGCGGGCCGTACATCCCCGACATCCCGGGCATCGAGCTGGCGACCGGCTACGAGGACATCGCGACCTCGGGCGACGACTTCACCGGCAAGCGCGTCCTGATCATCGGCAAGGGCAACTCGGCGTTCGAGACCGCCCACGCCATGCTCGGCGAGGCCGCGATCATCCACCTGGCCAGCCCCAGCCCGGTCAAGCTCGCCTGGACCACCAAGCACCCGGGCCACGTGCGCGGCCAGTACGGCACCCTGCTCGACAGCTACTGGTTCAAGACCCTGCACGGCGTGCTGGAGTGCCAGATCGACCGCCTCTGGCGCGAGGGCGACACCTACAAGGCCGCGATCACCTACACCCTCGCCGAGGGCGAGCGGGCGCTGCTGGAGTACGACGCGGTGATCCGCTGCACGGGGTTCACCATGGACACCGGCCTGTTCGACGAGTCCTGCCGGCCGCGGCTCGCCCCCAACGGGCGCATGCCGGCCATCCGCCCCGACTTCCAGTCGGCCAACGTCGACGGCCTGTACTTCGCCGGGACGCTCATGCAGGCCCGCGACTTCAAACGCGCCTCGTCGGCGTTCATCGACGGGTTCCGCTACAACCTGCGCACCCTGGCCGCCCTGCTCGCCGAACGGTACGAATCGACGCCCCTGGACCGGCAGGTGCTGCCGCCGGACGCCGACCGGCTGGCCGACGCCATGCTGGAGCGGGTGAACTACAGCTCGGCGCTGTGGACCCAGTTCGAGTACCTGTGCGACGCGTACGTCGTCGACGAGGACGCCGGGGTCGTCGTGTGCTACCGGGACCTGCCGGAGGACTACGCCGCCGAACGGTTCGCCGCCCACCCGCTGTGCTTCACCGTCACCCTGCGCTGGGGACGCGACCAGTACGAGGACGTGTTCGCCATCCAGCGGCATCCCACCCCCGACCGGGCGCACGAAAGCGCCTTCCTCCATCCGGTCGTCCGCGTCTGGCAGCACGGCGAACAGGCCGGCGAACGCCACCTCCTGGAAGACCTCCTGGCCCAATGGCGCGACCCGGTCCGCCATGTGACCCCGCTGAAGGAGTTCCTCGCCCCCTACCTGTGAGCCCCCTACCTGTGAGCCGGCCACCTGTGCGCCGGCGTCAGGGCGTCAGGTCTCCTTGCGGGACCAGGTGCTCGACGAGGTGGTCGACCACGTCGGTGAGCAGGTGGCGGCGGTCGTGGGCGGCCCGCTGGCGCGCCGCTCCCGTGCCGGTGGCGCACAGCCGCCGGAGCCGGTGCGTCACCAGCTCCAGGTCGCCGGTGGCCTCAAGGGCGGGGCGGAGGTGGTCGAGCAGCACCCCGGGCAGCTCGGCCGCGGGCCGCAGGCGGCCGGTGACGGGGTCGACGCCGTGCCCGTCCAGCCCGTCGCGGGCCGCCCGCCAGTACGCGACGCGCAGCCGCTCGGCGGCCAGCTGCGGCCCGGGGTCGCCGCGCTCCACCCTTTCGAGCGAGACCACGACCAGGGCCCGTACGACGGCCGCGAGCAGCGCGGACTCCTCGGCGGTGGCCGGGACGTCGGTCACCCTGACCTCCAGCGTCGGCAGCCGCGACGACGGCCGGACGTCCCAGAAGATCGTGCCGGGGTCGACCAGCGCCCCGGCCTCGGTGAGCGCGGCGATGGTCTCGTCGAACTCCCGCAGCGAGCCGAAGTACGGCGGCGGCCCGGCCACCGGCCACTTGCCCCACGACAGCGTCCGCCAGCTCGCGTAGCCGGTGTCCCGGCCGGCCCAGTACGGCGAGTTGGCCATCAGCGCGATGAGCACCGGCAGCCAGGGCCGCAGGTGGTTGCCCACCAGCACGGCCCGCTCGCGGTCGGGCAGGTGCACGTGGACGTGGCCCGCGCAGATGCTCTGCTCGTCGTGCAGCGCCCGGTAGTTCGCCATGCCCACCGCGTACCTGGCGTCGTCGGTGATCGGCGGCGGCACGGCGTCGCCGAGCACCGGGGTGCCGGACGCGACCAGCGCCAGCCCCTCGTCACGGGCCGCGGCGGCCACCGCGAGGCGCATCCGCCGCAGCTGGCCCTCCAGCTGCGCGACGCCCGCGCACGGGGTGGTCTTGGCCTCCACCTGGAACTTGGTGATCTCGGCGCAGACCTGCTCGCCCATCGCGACGGCGGCACGCCCCACCACCCGCGCACCCCAGGGGCTGACCTCCCTGGTCACCGGGTCGACGACCAGGTATTCCTCCTCCACCCCCATCAGCGGGCAGACCGCGTCGAAGGGAACGGGGTGCGGTGCGTCCACGGTGACCGTCATCGTGTGTACTCCAGGGAAAATCCGCCCGCCCGGCGGGCGCGCGTGCCGACTCCCGCCACGTTACCCATTCAGATCTTCGACGCACCGGCGTAAAGGGGGAACGTCCCCATCAGACCGGGGTGAGGCCGGTGGGGCCACGGTCACCGCGCCCGGACGGCGGGGGTTCGTTACACTTGCCGCATGCATCGTGTCGCGTGTCCGAGCTGGTGGCGCTCCTCGTAGGAGCGGCCATCTCTCTCGCACGCGTTCGGGCCGTTCGGATGGACGGCCCTTCGTGTTTCTCCCTGCCGACGGGCGAGGGCCGCCATCGCACCGAGCGGCCGCCCCACCCATCAGGAGGAACACATGACCAGCGGCATCGACACCGTCTCCCCCGCCGAGCCCGGCCGCGCGGCGCCGGCCCCTTCGGACGTCCTCGGCGTGCGCGCCGCCCAGCGTCGCAGCGCCGAGCTGGAAGAGCTGATCCGCAGGGAGCCCCGGCGGTTCCGGGTGTCGACCGGAGACCGTCCGACGGGCCGGCTGCACCTCGGCCACTACTTCGGCACCCTGCACAACCGCGTCCGGCTCCAGGACCTCGGCGTCGAGCTGTTCGTCGTCATCGCGGACTACCAGGTGCTGACCGACCGCGACATCGCCGACCGCCTGGTCGAGCGCGTGGAGGACCTCGTGCTCGACTACCTGGCCGCGGGCGTCGACCCCGCGAGAAGCACGATCTTCACCCACAGCGCGGTCCCGGCGCTCAACCAGTTGCTCCTGCCGTTCCTCAGCCTGGTCTCGGTCCCCGAGCTGAGCCGCAACCCGACGGTCAAGGACGAGATCGCCAAGTCCCGGCAGTCCTCCGTCAGCGGGCTGATGTTCACCTATCCCGCGCACCAGGCCGCCGACATCCTGTTCTGCAAGGCCAACCTCGTCCCGGTCGGCCAGGACCAGTTGCCGCACCTCGAACTGACCCGGGTCATCGCCCGGCGCCTGAACAACCGCTACGGCGCCGGGGGCGTCCCGGTGCTGCCCGAGCCGGAGGCACTGCTGTCGGCCGCTCCGCTGCTCCTCGGCACCGACGGCGCGAAGATGAGCAAGAGCCGGGGCAACGCCATCGCCCTGGCCGCGACCGCCGACGAGACCGCCAAGCTGATCCGCGGCGCCAGGACCGACGCGGAACGGCACATCACCTACGAGCCGGCGACCAGACCCGAGGTCGCCGGCCTGGTGCTGCTGACCGCGTTGTGCCTGGGCCGCGACCCGCACCAGGTCGCCGCCGACATCGGCGGCAGAGGCGCCGCGGCGCTCAAGGCCCTCGCCACCGAGGCCGTCAACGAGTTCCTGGCGCCGCTGCGCGCCCGCCGCGCCCTGTACGCCGAAGATCGCGGCCACGTCCGCCGGGTGCTGCGCGACGGCAACGAACGGGCCGCCGCCATCGCCGAGGCGACCCTGAACGAGGTGCGCGCCGCGATGAGGACGCTCTACTGACACCGGCCACGCCCACGGGCCGGCGGCGGTCGCGCGGCACCGCCGCTGCACCCGCGGAGCGCCGAGATGCGCCGGAGAAGCGCCGGGAAGCGCCGCTGTCCGGGCGGCCGATCGCCGTCCGGACCGAAAATGGCGGTAATACATTAATCCCAAAAAGGAGCGTCCGCTACATATTTTGTCAATGATGGCTCGCAGGGAATGAATGTTCGGATAGCCGGCAGAACTTTGCTCGACGACAGATCCAACTTCACGCCTATATCATCGTCGACCGTGGCTAAAGGTGACCTTTCCAACCCTTCGCTGGCCGACGATCTGTTCTTCGTCATGCACAACAGCGTGACGGGCCGTCCACGGGTCCACCCTCGCCTCGCGAGCCTGGCGCTGGCGGGCGCCGTGATCGGCGAACTGATGCTCGGCGAGCGCGTCACCGCCGAGGTCGGGCCGGGCCACGACCGCCTCTACGCGACCGCGCGGGACGCCACCGGCGATCCGCTCACGCAGAAGGTGCTCGACCACGTCATCGCCGAGCCGCAACACCCGGTGAACACCTGGCTCGTCTTCTTCTCCCATACGGTCTACGCCGACGTGACGGCCAGGATGATCTCCGCGAAATTGCTCAACCCGCCGGCGAGACACCTGTTGAAAAAGCAGCCGCCGGCGCCCGCGAACGTGAACTCGGCCGCGTGGCCGCTCGCGCGGCTCAACCTCGCCGTCCGCCGGCGCGAGGCTCCCTCGGTCACCGACCGCGTCCTCTACGGGCTCTTCGCCGCCACCGGCGCCGCCCAGCGGACTCTCTGGGAGCACGATCCGGCGTTCGTCGCGGCCACGCTCGCCACGCTTCCCCCGCCGCTGCACAGGCTCATCGTCCAGACCGAGGTTGTCGTCGGCCAGGCCGTCATCAGCCGTCGGTGAGACCCCCTTCCCCCCATCTCACGGAGTCCGGATGTCCCTCACAGAGCAACGGCCCAGCGTCGTGTCCGCCGCACTGGCCAAGGATCGGCTCGGCGTTCCGTCGGTGGTCTTCTTCGTCGTCTCCGCGGCGGCGCCGCTGATGGTCGTCGCCGGTTCCGTGCCAACGGCGTACGCGGTGACGGGCGTCATCGGCGTGCCGTTCGGCTTCCTGCTGCTGGGCGCGATCTTCGCGCTCTTCGCCGTCGGGTACGTGACCATGGCAAGGCACGTCGTCAACGCGGGCGCGTTCTACGCCTACGCCGCCCAGGGTCTCGGCCGGACGCAGGGGGTGGCGACCGCCTGGGTGGCGCTGCTGGCCTACAACGCGCTCCAACTGGGCCTGTACGGCATCATCGGATCGGCGGCCGAGCCGCTGCTTCGCGACTGGTTCGGCGTCTCGCCCGCGTGGTGGGTGATCGCGCTGGTGGCGTGGGCGCTGGTCGGCGTGCTCGGCCTGCTGCGGGTGGAGGTCAACGGCAAGATCCTCTCCGTGCTGCTCATCAGCGAGATCGCCGTCGTCCTGGCGTTCGACATCGGCGACGTGGTGAACGCCGCCCCGGGCGGCGTCGACTTCACCGGCTTCACCCCCGGCTCGCTGTTCGTGCCCGGCGTGGGCGCCGCGCTCGCCACCGTCGTCGCGGGGTTCGCCGGCATCGAGTCGTCGGTGGTCTTCGCCGAGGAGTCCAAGGACCGCAACAGGACCGTCCCCATCGCCACCTACCTGGGCATCGGGATCATCGCGGTGCTGTACTCGGTCTCCGCCTGGGCGCAGACGGTGCCGACCGGGCCGTCCGGGATCGTCAAGGCGGCCACCGAGCAGGGTCCCGTGCTCGTCTTCAACCAGGCGGCCGCCCACATGGGCTCCGCCGTCGCAACGATCGGCTCGGTGCTGTTCGTGACCAGCAGCCTCGCCTGCATGATCGCCTTCCACAGCACCACGGCCCGCTACATCTTCGCCCTGGGCCGGGAGAACGTGATCCCCTCGGTGTTCGGCCGCACCTCGGCCCGCACCGCCGCTCCGGTGACCGGATCACTGCTGCAGACGGCGCTCGGGCTGATCGTGATCGCCGTCTACGCGGTCTCCGGCCTCGACCCGGTGACGAAGCTGTTCTTCACCTTCGGCGCGTTCGGCGGGCTCGGTCTGCTGAGCCTGCTCACCATCACCTCGATCGCGGTGATCGTGTTCTTCTCCCGCAATCCCGCGCGGGAGACGGCGTGGCGGACGCGCGTAGCGCCGGCCCTGGCGACGCTGGCGCTCTGCGTGATCATCGGCATGACGCTGATCAACTTCGACACGGTGCTCGGGGTCGCCCCCGACTCGGTCATCCGCTGGATCCTGCCCGGCATCTTCGTCGTCGCGATCGTCTTCGGCGTCGTATGGGCCCGGGTGCTGAAGGCCACCCGGCCGGCGGTGTACGCCAACATCGGCCTCGGCGCCCAGGCCGTCGGCGGAGGCGCCAAGTGAGGGCCGAGATCACCCGGGTCACGGACGCGGCGGTCGCCGGGAACCTCATCGCCGACACGTTCAGCGGCGACGAGATCTCCCGCTGGCTCGTCCCGGAGCCGCAGGACCGGCTGCCGATCCAGCGGCGGTTCTTCACCATGCAGGCGGAGCACGCCCTCCAGCACGGCGACATCTACGGCGTCCACGAGTCCGGCGAGCTCGCCGGGGTCGCGGTCTGGTTCACCGCCCCGTTCCCCGAGATCCCCGGCCAAGAGAAGCTGATCGCGTCCTTCGCCGGAGAGCACGCCGGGCGCTACAACCTCCTCGGCGAGATCATGGACGAGCTCCACCCGCACGAGCCGCACCACTACCTGGCGTTCATCGCCCTGCTCCGCGGGCGGACCGGCCGCGGCCTCGGCACCCTGCTGCTGGAGGAGCACCACCGGCGGCTCGACGCCGAAGGCATGCCGGCCTACCTTGAGGCCAGCAGCGAGGCGAGCCGCCGCCTGTACGCCCGCCACGGCTACGTGGACATGCCCGAGCCGCTCCGGCTGCCGGACGGCCCGGTCATGTACCCCATATGGCGCGCCCCGTCGCCCGGCGCCGCCCGCCCCACCGGCGGCCGCGCCGGGCAGAACGGTTCGCCCGACGCGGGGTGACCGGTTCCGGAGCGCGGGTGAGGGCCGGGCACGGTGGGCCCCCACCCGCGCATTCCCCGGCGGCAGGGTGGCCTGACGCGCGAGCGCGGCCGGGCGGCGGCCGCGCCGGATCGCATGGAGGGATCCGGCCGCGGCCGGCTCAGACGGCGTGGCTGCGGAGCTCGGACAGGCCGTATCCGAGCTGGCTGTACAGCTCAAGCTGGTCGTAGTACTCCCGGTGCGTGATGATCTTGCCGTGCTCGGCGTAGAGGCTGCACGTGGCGCGGACGATTATGTGCCGGCCGGTCGCCTCGGCCTCACGCCCGTCAGGCAGCAAGAAGGGCCCCAGATGGGTGCCGGTGATCGTCCATTCCGTTATGGCGGGCTCGTCGCAGGAGAGCTCCGTCCACGCCGTCTGATGGAAATCAGGAAAGCCCTGGAAGAGCTGTTCATACACCCAGGAGATCTGCTCGTGCCCTTCCGCGACGCCCATCGGGCTGACGTAAACGGCGTCGGGGCTGTAGTAGGCGAGCACTCGCCGCAGGTCATGAGCGTTGACGGCTTCGCCCAACCCGCGCTTGAGCTCCCATAGACCGACCATAGTGATAGCCCTTTTCGATATGGCGGACAAGCCGGCCGAACGAGGATGAGCCCTTCGGCCCGATGGGCGGAAAGGGCGTGACAATCTCACCGCACCCCACGGCGGCGGCCTGCCGGCACGTCGGTGACTCTTCCTCACAGGCTAGCCCGAGGTGAAGTCATCCCCCGTTCCAAATGGCGTTCTATGTTCACCACGGTACGCACAACGATTTCCTCGTTGGCTCTACGGCGGTACGGGTCACGGCAACGACGCGCCTCGCCGCGCCCGCTCGCGCGGCCCGTCCACCCCGCCGCAGGGCCAGGGCGCGGACCAGACCGCTCGCGATTTTTCGGTACATGTACGGATGCCGCTACGTATGTACGGCGCCGGACCGCGGCTTTACCGTCACGCACAACCCCCGGTTCCCCGACGAGGTCACCCAGTCCCCCCCACCACCCTCGCGCCGTCCGGCGTCCGGTGACGCACGATCAGCGCTGCCCGCGTCACGGTGGAAGCGCGGCAGTGGGACGCCGAGAAAGGACAACGACACATGAGGCGCACGGCCGTCCTCACCGCGACCGTCTCCATGGCCCTGATGGGCCTGCTCGCGTCCGCGACCCCCGCGACCGCCCAGGCGTCATCCGGGCACACCCGGCATGGCGCACCCCTCAGCGCGCCGCCGAACGCGCCCCTCGCCGCCCTGGCGCCCCCCGACGTCAGCCTGCAGAACATCAAGGCCCACCTGGGCCAACTCCAGAGCATCGCCGACTCCAACGGCGGCACCCGCAGGTCGACCGGACCCGGCTACACCGCGTCGGTCGCCTACGTCGAGCAGAGGCTCCAGGCCGCCGGCTACACCACCCGGCGCGTGACCTGCACGCCGGGCTGCTCCAGCGGCGCCGGGCCCGACCTGATCGCCGACTGGCCGGGCGGGGACGAGAGCCAGGTCATCATGTCCGGCGCCCACCTGGACAGCGTCTCGGCCGGTCCCGGCATCAACGACAACGGCTCGGGATCGTCGATGCTCCTGGAGGTCGCGCTGACCCTGGCCGCGCAGCGCCCGTCGATGACCAAGCACGTGCGATTCGGCTGGTGGAGCGACGAGGAGCAGGGCCTCCTCGGCTCCCGCGCCTACGTCAACTCGATCGGCTCGACCGAGCGCGCCAAGATCAAGCAGTACCTGAACTTCGACATGGTCGGCTCCCCCAACGGCGGCTACTTCATCAACAACATCACCACCGCGGCCGCCGCCGACCTGCGCGCGTTCTACACCGGCCTCGGCCTGCAACCGGAGGAGAACACCGAGGGCGCCAACCGCTCCGACGACGCCTCGTTCCGCAACGCGGGCATCGCCACCTCCGGCGTCGCGGCCGGCGCCAGTGCCACCAAGACCTCGTCGCAGGCCGCCAAGTGGGGCGGCACGGCCGGCCGGGCGTACGACTCGTGCTATCACCGCTCGTGCGACACCACGGCCAACATCAACGACACCATCCTGGACCGGGCGGGCGACGCCCTGGCCTACGCGATCTGGACCCAGGCCGTGGGCACCCCCACCGGCAGGGACTTCTCGATCGCCGCCGCCCCCGCCTCCGGCTCGGTACAGGCGGGCCAGACGGCCACGACCACGATCACCACCACGACGACGTCGGGCGCCGCGCAGACGGTGGGCCTCACGGCGTCCGGGCTGCCGAGCGGCGCCACGGCCGCCTTCGACCCGGCCTCGGTGACCTCGGGCGGCTCCGCGACGCTCACCCTCGCCACCTCGGCGTCGACGCCGGGCGGCACCTACGCCATCACCATCACCGGCGCCGGTGAGACCGCGACCCGCGCCACGACCTGGACGCTGACGGTCACCGGCACCGGCGGGAGCCGGACGTTCACCAACGGCACCGACTACGCGATCAACGACCTGTCGACGATCAACAGCCCGGTCACCTCGACCGCGACCGGCGCCGCCGTGTCGCCGGTCCGGGTCAGCGTGACGATCTCG
This sequence comes from Sphaerisporangium sp. NPDC049457, assembly GCF_055586705.1. Lineage (NCBI taxonomy): Bacteria > Bacillati > Actinomycetota > Actinomycetes > Streptosporangiales > Streptosporangiaceae > Sphaerisporangium > Sphaerisporangium sp. NPDC049457. Next base: position 95,358 of record NZ_JBVJHR010000029.1, read on the forward strand.
CACACCTGCGCCGAGGACCTGCGCATCCGCCTGCGCGGCCCGAACGGGACGTACTACACGATCGACAGCAGCGGCGGCACGTCGTGCACCTCCTACGGCACCCGCACCTACTCGGTCCCCGTCAGCCAGTCGGCCTCGGGCACCTGGACGCTGCAGGTGACCGACGACTACCGGCTCGACACCGGCTTCCTCGACACGTGGAGCATCACCGTCTGAGCGAGGCCGGGGAAGCCGGAGGCGCGGCGAGCCGAGCGGCACGGGCACGGCGAGGTGTCCGTGCCGCTCGGCTCGGCCCCGTCCGGAGGATCTCCGGCGGGGGTGCGCCGGTCGTGCGCCGCGCCGGGAGGCCGCCGCCGTGATGAACGTTTCATCACCGGGCCCCTTCCGCGCGGTGCGGCCGTGCGGCGTCGGCGCAGATGGCGCGCGACGGCCCGGCGGGCGGCGCCGGAACGGCGGCGCCGGGAGCATTGACGAGCGCAGGTCCCGTCGTATTTGCTCGCGCAGCCGCCATCACCTCCGCCGCCAGCCCCTCCCCCGAATTCGCCGCGAGGTTCGGCGGCAGAAGTTTGTTAGCGCTAACAATGCCAGCGGGCCCTCGGCAGATCCCGTTACCCGAAGGAGCTACGGATGCGACTACGCAGATCCGCACGGCCACCGTCCTCCGTCACCGTCACGAGCGCCCGGCCTCGTCCGGCCCGCTCCGGGCTGCGGCTGCTCCTCGCCGCACAGCTGGCGGTCCTCACGGTGGCATCGGCGGGGTGGGCTCTCGCGGACACGGCGAACGCCGCGGACACCCCGAAAACGGCGATCATGACGAACATGGCGAACATGGCGCACACAGACGGTACGAAGGACGCAGAGGGCACGGAGCACGCGGCGCGGGCGGACGCCGCCGCCGCCGCGTCGCCGGTGACGACGCCGCCGATGGGCTGGGCGTCCTGGAACACCTTCGCGGCCCAGATCGACTACAACGTCATCAAGGCCCAGGCGGACGCGATGGTGTCCTCGGGGATGAAGGACGCCGGCTACGAGTACGTCAACATCGACGAGGGCTGGTGGCAGGGCACCCGGGACTCCGCCGGCAACATCACGGTGGACACCAGGGAGTGGCCCGGCGGGATGAAGGCGATCGCCGACTACATCCACAGCAAGGGGTTGAAGGCCGGCATCTACACCGACGCCGGCCGGGACGGATGCGGCTACTACTACCCCACCGGACGGCCGGCGGCGCCGGGCAGCGGCAGCGAGGGCCACTACGACCAGGACTTCCTGCAGTTCTCGCAGTGGGGCTTCGACTTCGTCAAGGTCGACTGGTGCGGCGGCAACGCCGAGGGCCTGGACTCGCGGCGCACCTACCAGGCGATCAGCGACGCGATCGCCAGGGCCACCGCGCAGACCGGGCGGCCGATGGTGCTGTCGATCTGCAACTGGGGCAACCAGAGCCCGTGGGACTGGGCGCCGGCCATGTCCACCATGTGGCGCACCAGCGGCGACATCATCTACTGGGGTCAGAGCGCGTCGATGGACCGCGTGCTGGCCAACTTCGACTCCGCCCAGCACCCGAGCGCCCAGAGCGTGGGCCGCTACAACGACCCGGACATGCTCATCGTCGGCATGCCGAACTTCACCGCCGCCCAGAACCGCACCCACATGGGCCTGTGGGCGATCTCGGGCGCGCCGCTGCTGGCCGGCAACAACCTCGCCACGATGAGCGCCGAGACCAGGGCGATCCTGACCAACCGCGAGGTGCTGGCCGTCGACCAGGACTCCCTCGGCCGGCAGGGCGTGAAGGTGGCCGAGGACCAGTCCGGCCGCCAGGTGTACAGCAAGGTCCTGTCCGGGGACGGGCGGCGGGCCGTACTGCTGCTCAACCGCACCACCTCCGCGGCCTCCATCACCGCCCGCTGGTCCGACATCGGCCTCACCGGCGCGGCCACCGTGCGCAACCTGTGGACGGGAACCGACGCTGGCACCTTCACCGGCGGTTACACCGTCACCGTCCCCGCCCGTGAGGCCGTCCTGCTCACCGTCACCGGCACCGCGGGCACGCCGTCCCCGACGCCCACGCCCACCCAGGGCACCGGGGCGATCAAGAGCGCGAGTTCTGGCCGGTGTCTCGACGTGTCGGGCGCCTCGCAGGCCAACGGGGCCGCGGCGCAGATCTGGGACTGCAACGGCCAGGCCAACCAGCAGTGGACGCCCACCGCGAGCGGCGAGCTTCGCGTCTACGGCAGCAAGTGCCTGGACGTGTACAACGGCGGCACCGCCAACGGCGCCAACGTCATCATCTGGGACTGCAACGGCCAGAACAACCAGAAGTGGCGGTTCAACTCCGACGGCAGCATCACCGCCGTCGGCGCCAACAAGTGCCTGGACGTGCCGAACAACGCCACCGCCAACGGCACCAAGCTGACCATCTGGTCCTGCAACGGCGGAGCCAACCAGCGCTGGACCCGCACCTGATCGCATGCTCGGCGCCCCGCTCGCCCCGGCCGCGTCCGGCCGGGGCGAGCGTGCGGCGTACCGCGCCGCGGACCTACTTGCGCAGCCAGTCGGCGTAGTGGGTGGGGGCGACGCGGGCGCCGGCCTTGGTGGTGAGGACGTCGCCGCGGACGACGGCGAACATGCCGGCGGTCTCGTCGGTGGTCACCGAGCGCTTGTCGTCCTTGAAGGCGAGGGTGACGCGGCCCAGCTCGTCCAGCGGATAGGTGTCGGGCCCCCCGACGTCGAGGACGCCGCCCAGCGGAGTTCCCGCCGCGACGTCGGCGACCGCGGCTGCGACGTCGGCCGCGGCGATCGGCTGGATGGGGGTGCTGGGAAGGCGGACGGTCTCCTCGTCGGCGGTCCAGGAGAGGACGGCGTCGACGAACTCCATGAACTGCGTGGCGCGGACGATGGAGTAGGGCACGGGCCCGGCCTTGAGGAGGTCCTCCTGGAGGACCTTGGCGCGGTAGTAGTCGAGCTCGGGCACCTGGTCGACGCCGACGATGGACAGGATGACGAAATGCCCGGCGCCCGCCCGCCCGGCGGCGGCCAGCAGGTTGTCCATCGAGGTCTGGAAGAACGCGATGGAGGCCTCGTCGAAGGTCGGGGAGTTGGTCAGGTTGACGACCACGTCGGCACCTGCCAGCGCCTCGTCCACCCCCTCGCCGGTGAGGATGTCGACCCCGGTGGACAGCGAGTGCGGTACGGCCTCGTGCCCGGCCGCGTTCAGGATCCGGACGACCTGCGATCCGATCAGCCCGGTTCCACCAATGACTGCGAACTTCATACGATCTCTCACCTTTGTTCAATGACTTACGGCTGGATATGGCATCGCGTCCATCGAGGTGGACGCCACCGGAGCCGGACGAGCCCGGTGCGGGTGCGCGGTCGTGTCAACCGCGGTGATCTCCGGGCCGCGAGTCGCCCTCCAGCGCCTCCACGGCGCCGAGCAGGCCCCGCAGGGCGATCTCCTCGCGCTGGGCCTCCACCGGATCGAACGGCCAGTCGGTGATCGGCAGACCCATGACGTCCTCGGGGTGGCTCGCCTCGATCAGGGTCACTTCCGCCCGCACCTCGGTCTCGAGCTCGTACAGGGAATCGTCATCGCCGTTCGGCGTGCTCATCTTTCCTCCATGTGTGGCGTCGGTGGACCCGGCGGGCCGGCCGCGGGCACGCGCCGTCCGGCGGCCGCCGGCCGGGGTCCTGAGGTGGGGCGCCCGTCCAGGGACGGGCGAGGGGCATGGGATCGGTCGCCAGCTAAGACCGGCCGGCCCTGCGGCCTGTGACAGCTTCGCGAAGATTTCTTCCCCAGGCCCGCGCGGACGCCAGGGTCGCCCCTCTCGTCCAACCGCGGGTCATGCCCTTTTTTTCCGCACTTGCATACTGGAAGGCGGACGAGGGGGCGATGAGGGTGTCAGACGGCGAATCGGGCGGTGTGCGAGAGATCGAGCAGGCCGTGGCGGTGTTCTCCAGCGTGCGGCCGCGCTTGTTCGGCATCGCGTACCGAATGCTGGGCAGCGTCGCCGAGGCCGAAGACCTGGTGCAGGAGATGTGGCTGCGCTGGCAGGGCTGTGACCGCGCCAACGTGGACAACCCGGCCGCGTTCCTGGCGACGGCGACGACGCGGCTGGCCATCAACACCGCCCAGTCCGCACGCGTCCGCCGCGAGACCTACGTCGGCCCGTGGCTGCCGGAACCCGTCGACACCAGCGCCGATCCGCACCTCGGCGCCGAACGCGGCGAAGCTCTGGAGCTGGCCATCCTGTTCCTGCTGGAGCGGCTCTCGCCCACCGAACGCGCGGCGTACGTGCTGCGGGAGGCGTTCGACTACCCCTACCGGGAGATCGCCGAGATCATCGGGATCAACGAGACGACGGTACGCCAGCTGGTCAGCAGGGCGCGCAAGCACGTTCGCGACAAGCGCAGGACCCGGGTGACCGGGGGCGAACAACGCAGGCTGCTCACCGCCTTCGTCTCCGCGGCCCGCTCCGGCGATCTGACCGCCCTGGAAGAGCTCCTCGCGGCGGACGTGATCAGCTACTCCGACGGCGGCGGCGCCGTGCGCGCCTCTCGTTTCCCCGTCGTGGGCGTGACGCGGGTGGCGAAGTTCATCAGGGCGTTCTCGGGCCACTTCTGGGTCGGGATCGACGTGGAGTGGGCGACCATGAACGGCCAGACCTCCGCGCTGATGTGCCGGGACGGCAAGGTGGTGACGATCGTCACGGTCAGCGCCTCGGAGCAGGGCATCGACCAGGTGCAGTGGATGATGAACCCCGGCAAGATCACCGAGGTGCCGGCGACGCCTTCCGGCGCCCGTCGCTCGTGACGGCGACCAGGACGACGCAGGTGACCGCGATCGCCGCCACCACGGCGGCCGGTCCGCTCCACCGCCACCTCCAGCCGGCGCCGACGGCCGCCAGGGCCGCGAAGATGCCGTAGTGACCGTATCCCCACAGGTAGGACCGATAAGGACCGGAGCCGGTCCGGCCTGGCCATGGCCGCCGGCGATACGGAAAGCGCTTACCGAAGAGTTGTCACAGTTCGCGAGGCTGTCCTGTCTTAGCTGGTGACCGCCTTGCGGAGCTGGTGACCGCATCGCGGCGAACGTCCCACCGGCGAGAACCCCGACAAGGATCGCAGCGGACGGCGGACCTGCCGCGCCGCCCCGGAACGCCGCGGCGGAGCCGGGAGATCTCCGGCCATGCGGCGACGGCGGCGGCACCGGACATGGGCGGCGACGGCACGCGGCGTCCGTCCCCGCATGACCGCCAGGTGACATCTCGCACGGAACGTAGGCACCGGAAGGAGCATGTGCTGTGACGGCACCCCCGACACCTCCACACGATTACGAATTCTCTCCCTCACCTCGTCAAGGGCGGGCCGGGCCGGCGATCCGCACCCCCGCCGACAAGTTGCGCGAGTTGCGGCGCGAACTGCAGAAGAAGCGGCGGTTCACCTCCGACGCCTCACATGAGCTGCGCACGGCGGTGGCGGGGCTGCGCGCGGAGCTGGAGGAGGCCCGCCTGCATCCGGCCGACACCGATCTCTGCGAGCTGCTCGTCCGGGCGCTGAGAGACGTCGACCGGCTGGACGCGATCATCACCGACCTGAACGTCCTCGCCGAGATGGAGACCGGCCCGGCCCTGGCGCCACTGGCCGTCGACCTCGCGGAGACGGTGCGCGGCGAGATCGCCCGCAGGCGCGACCGGATCGACGTACGGCTCCGGCTGGAACCCGGGGTCGTCGTCCACGCCGTCCCGATCCGGATCGGCCGGCTGCTCACCAACCTGCTGGACAACGCCCAGCGGCACGCCAGGAACCTGGTCGAGGTCCGGGTGAGCCGCGACGGCGACCACGCCGAGCTGACGGTCGCCGACGACGGAGACGGCATCGCCGAGCCCGAACGGGAACTGATCTTCCAGCGCTTCACCCGGCTCCCGGCCGCACGCCACCTCGACCACACCGGCACCGGCCTCGGCCTGGCGATCGCCCGCGACATCGCCCTGGCCCACACCGGCAGCCTGCACACCGAGGAGTCCGAGGCCGGTGGCGCGAGCTTCGTCCTGCGACTCCCCCTCGCCGGTCCGCCCGCCGCTACGACCGGTCGGTGTACGGAGAACGCCTGCAGCTCGAAGTGATGAATCCGTTGGCCCTGCTGAGCGCGCTCGGAAGGGACGCCTGATGAGAAAAGGGGAAACCCGGATGAGACCGGACGTCGACTATGCCGCTCTGTTCGCGGCCGTTCCGAGCCCTTGCCTGGCCATGACACCGGACATGACCGTCGTGGCCGTCAACCAGGCATATCTCGACGCCTGCGGACGCCCGCGAGAGGAGTTGCTGGGCCGTCGTGTGCCCGACTTCCCCGGCCATGACCACGCCGGGGCGGTGATGTTGTACCTCCAGGGCGCGGAGGACGTGTGCGCGCTGCTTCAGCGCGACCGGACGCGGGCGGGCCCGCCGTGCGCGCGCGCCCAGGAGGTGCGGGAACTGAACGAGCAGGTGCGAGGGGCTAGAACGTACGCCGAGCAGTTGCTCGATCGCCAGCGTCAGTTCGCCGTCGACGCCTCGCACGAGCTGCGCACGCCGCTCGCCGCGCTGCGCGTGCAGGTGGAGGAGGCCCAGCTGCATCCGGACGACGCCGACCTGTCCGACCTGCTGCGCCATCTGACGGACGACCTCGACCGGCTGGAGAACATCATCAACGACCTGCTCCTGCTGTCCACGCTCGAGGCCGACCTCGCAGGAAGGCTGGAGGAGGTGGACCTGACGTGCCTGGTCGAGACGGTGGCGGCCCGGTGGGCCAAGACCTGTGACGTGCGGCTGAGCCTGGAGCCCGCGGTCACGGTGCTGGCCGCCTCCTGGCAGATCGCACGGTTGCTCGCCAACCTGCTGGACAACGCGCGGCGGCACGCCGCGCACCGGCTGGCGGTGGACCTGCGCCGCGTGGGCGGCCATGCGGAACTGGCCGTGGCCGACGACGGGCAGGGCGTCCGCCCGGCCGACCGCGAGCGCGTCTTCCAGCGCTTCGTCCGCCTGGACACCGCCCGCAGCCGCGACCACGGAGGCGCGGGCCTGGGCCTGGCCATCGCCCGTGACATCGCCGCGGCCCACCACGGCACGATGCACGTCGAGGACGCGGCCGACGGCGGCGCACGCTTCGTGCTCCGCATTCCACTCGTCTCGTGAACCGCCACACCGAGTCCCACGAACACCGAACGAAGGAGGGGCATGTGACCGCTCAACCCACCGGCCGCCTGCGGGACCAGGTCGCGATCGTGACCGGAGCCGGATCCGGCATCGGCCGCGCCACGGCGATCGCCCTCGCCCGCGCCGGCGCGCACGTACTCGGCGTCGGACGCCGGGCCGACGCCCTGCACCAGACCGCCGCCCAGCACTCAGGCATCACGGCCCTGCCGGCCGACATCACCGCCGACGGCGCGCCGCACGCGGTCGTCGAGGCGGCCGCCGGCCGATGGGGCCGCCTGGACGTGCTGGTCAACAACGCCGGAGCCGCTCTGATCATGCCGTTGGCCGACACCGACGCCGGGCGCGTCGCCGAGCTGCTGGCCCTCAACGTCACCGCGCCCAGCCTGCTCGCCCACGCCGCGCTGCCGCATCTGCGCGCCGCCCGCGGCACGATCATCAACGTCTCCAGCACCTACGGCCACCGCCCGCTGCCCGGCGGCGCGCACTACGCCGCCACCAAGGCCGCCGTGGAACAGCTGACCCGCAGCTGGGCGCTGGAGCTGGCCGGCGACGGCGTCCGCGTCAACGCGCTGGCCCCCGGGCCCACCGAGAGCGAGGCGCTGAGCGCCGCCGGGCTGCCCGCGACGGTCGTCGAGCAGATCAAGCAGGAAGAGAGCGCGCGCATCCCGCTCGGCCGCCGCGGCGCTCCCGAGGAGGTGGCCGCCTGGATCGTGCACCTCGCCGACCCCGCCGCCGCCTGGGTCACCGGCCAGGTCATCACCATCGACGGCGGCCTGGAACTCACCTGAGCCCGGCCGCCCCGGCGACCGCCCGCGAACCGGTCGCGCAGGCGGCCCGGCCGGGTCGACCATGCCTCCGGCCCGGGACGCTCATCGTCCGCGCAGCAGGTCGGCGATGGCGGCGACGCCGGCCTCGATGGCGCGTTCAGGGGTGTCGCCGAAGCCGAGGACCAGCCGCGGCCCGGCCGGCTCGGCCGCCCGGTGCATCCGCGCCATGCCGTACAGGCCGACGCCGCGCCGCCGGGCCCGCTCGATCAGCTCGTCCTCGTCGGTGCCGTCGGGCAGGTGCAGGACGGCGTGGAATCCGGCGGCGAGGCCGGTGACGCGCAGGCCGGGGGCGTGGACGGCGAGGGCGGCGAGGAGGGCCGCCCGGCGGGCGGCGTACTCGGCGCGGGCGCGCCGCAGATGCCGGTCGTATCGGCCCGACTCGATGAGCGTGGCGAGCGCGAGCTGGTCGAGGCCGGGGCTGCCGCGGTCGGCGACGAGCTTGCCGCGCGCCAGCGCGGGGAGCAGCCGTTCGGGGGCGACCAGCCAGCCGAGGCGCAGGGCCGGCGCGAGCGACTTGCTGACCGTCCCGAGCGAGACGACGCAGTCGGGCGCGAGCCCCTGCAGTGAGCCGACCGGATCGCGGTCGTATCGGAACTCGGCGTCGTAGTCGTCCTCGATGATGACGCCGCCGCGGCGCCGTGCCCACGCGATGAGCTCCTGCCGGCGGCGCCCGGCGAGCACCACGCCGGTGGGCCACTGGTGGGCCGGGGTCACGAGCACGGCCCGGGCCGTGGTGCGTTCGAGCGCGGCGACGTCGAGCCCGTCCGCGTCCACCGGGACGGGCACGGCGGCCATCCCGGCGGCGGCCGCCTGCTCGGTCGTCGAGCCGCCGGCCCCGGGATCCTCGAAGGCGAGCGTGCCGACGCCCTCGCCGGCGAGCACCCGCAGCACGAGCCCGAGCGCCTGCGCCATTCCCGTGCAGATGACCACCTGGCCGGCGGTGGCCGCGACCGCCCGCACCCGCCGCAGGTAGGCGGCGAGCACCTCCCGCGGCCACGGCTCGCCGATGGGGTCCCCGTAGTCGAAGACGGAGTTCGGGGCCGTGCGGCAGACCTCGCGGACCGCCCACGCCCAGTCGTCGCGCGGCGCGAGGCGCAGATCGGGCACCCCATGCCGGAAGTCGGCGACCGCGTGACGGGGCCGGGCCGGCGGGCTCGCCGACGGCGGCGCGTGCGGGCGGGCCACCGCGGCCGCCGCCACGCGCGTGGCGGATCCGGGGCGGCTGGTCAGGTAGCCCTCGGCCCGCAACTGCGCGTAACAGTCCTGGACCAGACCGCGGGACAGCCCCAGCGCACGGGCGAGCTCACGCGAGGACGGCAGCCGCTCGCCGCCGGCCAGCCGGCCGCGGCGGATGGCGTCGCGCATCTGGTCCTCGAGCTGCGAGCGGAGCCCCGCGCCGCTGCGCCTGTCGATCGTGACGAGCAGCTCTGGCCCCGAACCGGCCCACTCCACAGGCATGGAACCGGACCTTATCACCGGGCCGGTCGGCCCATACCGTTCTTGTCATGACCACTGATCTCCAGATCCGGCCGGCTTCGACCGGGCTCGTGTCCCGGGCACTCCTGCTGCGCTTCGTCTCCATCGTCGGCGCCTCGATCGGCTTCTACCTGCCGCTGTCGGTCGTGCCGCTGTTCGCCGAGCAGGCCGGTTCCGACAGCGGCGCGGGGCTGGCGACGGTCGCGCTGCTGCTGGCCACCGTGGCGTTCGAGCTGGTGACCCCGCGGCTGGTCCTCCGGCTCGGCTACCGGTGGTCGCTGACCCTCGGGCTGGTCCTGCTCGGCGCGCCGACCGTCGTCCTGACGTGGAGCGACAGCATGTGGGTGATCATCGTGGTCAGTCTGGTGCGCGGGTCGGGTTTCGCGATAGCCGTCGTGGCCGGCGGCGCCGTCACCGCCCTGCTCATCCCGGCGGACCGGCGCGGCGAGGGCCTCGCGCTCGTCGGGACCGTCAGCGGGGTGTCCAGCCTGCTCGCGCTGCCCGCCGGCGTGTGGGCGGCGGCCCACTGGGGCTACACCCCCGTGTTCGTCGTGACGACGGTGGCCACGCTGCTGACCCTGCTGTCGGTGCCCGGCCTGCCGCGACGCACCCCGGCGGCACGGGCCGGGAACCACCACGGCGTGCTCAGCGGCCTGCGCAACCCGGCCCTGACGCGACCCGCGACCATCTTCGCGGCGTCCACCGCGGCGGTCGGGGTGCTGGTCACCTTCCTGCCGCTCGCCACCTCCCACCAGCCGGCCTGGGTGGCCGCGACCGCGTTGCTCGTCCAGCCCGCGGCGTCCACCCTGGCCCGCTGGTTCGCCGGACGGCTCGGCGACCGCCACGGCTCGGCGCGTCTGCTCGCGCCCGGACTGGTGCTGTCCGCCGCGGGCTTGGCGGCGCTCGCCGCGACCGGCGCACCGCCGGCGGTGATCGGCGGGGCGCTGGTGTTCGGCGTCGGGTTCGGCATGCTGCAGAACGCGACGCTGGCGCTGATGTACGCCCGCGTGCCGGCCGGCGGCGAGAGCGCGGTCAGCGCGATCTGGAACGCCGCCTACGATCTCGGCATGGCCGCCGGCGCGCTCGGCGCCGGGCTGGTCATCACCTCCATCGGATACACCCCCACCTTCCTCCTCACCGCCGCCGTGATCCTCCCGGCGCTCGCCCTGGTCCGCCGCGACCGCCGTCCCTGAACTCCTCCGGCCCCGGCCCCCGGCCTCCGGCCTTCGGCCCCCGGTCGCCCCCGCCCCCGGCATCCCGGCCCCGCGGCCCCTCCTCCCGGCTCGCGGGGCTCGGCGGCGCGCACGATGCCGGCACGATGAAGGGTGGATGAAGGGCGACGGCCGGGGCCCGCGCGTCTAGCATTCCGGGGGTGACCTCTTACGACGATCCCGACGCGTTCGACCACCTGGACTTCTCCGCCCTGCCGCGGCGCCAGCAGCGGATCCTGGCCGCGATCCGGGACTGGGTGGTCAGGTACGGGTATCCGCCGAGCACGCGCGAGATCGGCGACGCGGTCGGGCTGCGGTCGTCCTCATCGGTGTCCAGGCACCTGAGGAGCCTGGAGGAGAACGGCTTCCTCAGCCGTGGCGCGACCACGACGCGGCCGGTCGACGTGCGCCCGTTCCTGCGGCCCCCGGCGGCACGGCAGGCCGGCGACCTGGTGAGCGTGCCCGTCGTCGGAGAGATCGCCGCGGGCGTGCCCATCCCGGCCGACCAGCAGGTGGACGACATGCTGACCCTGCCCCGCGACCTCACCGGGCGCGGCGAGGTGTTCGGTCTCCGGGTGCGGGGCGATTCGATGATCGACGCCGCGATCTGCGACGGCGACATCGTCGTGGTGCGGCGGCAGCCCGAGGCGCACTCGGGCCAGATCGTCGCCGCGATGATCGACGGCGAGGCCACCGTCAAGGTGTACCGCAGGCGCGACGGGCACGTCCGTCTCGAACCGCGCAACCCCGCCTACGACGTCATCGACGGTGACGACGCCGTCGTCCTGGGCATCGTGGTCTCGGTCCTCCGCAACCTCTGACCTCGTCGTCGTCCCTGCCGGCCGGCCTGTGCGGGGTTCCCGCGTACGCGGTCGTCCCGCACAGGCCGCACCCGTCAGGCGGCGCCCCTCGCCAGGGCGGCGTCCCTGCTCAGAACGGCGGCGCCGTCAGGAGCCGGTGCAGGTCAGCGACGGCGTGGAGGCGGTGCCGTTGGCGAGGAAGCCGAACGTCGTCGAGGCCGACGGCTGGAGCGAGCCGTTGTAGGAGGCGTTGCTCACCGACACCGTCGAACCGCTGGTGCTCAGCGTGCCGTTCCAGACCTGGCTGATCGTCTGGCCGTTGCCCAGGGTCCATCGGACCGTCCAGCCTCTGATCGCCGAGGCGCCGGCCGTCACCGTGACCTCGCCCTGGAAGCCGCCGGACCAGGAGTTGGTGGTGTGGTAGGTCGCGTCGCAGGCGCCGCCCGACGTGGGAGTCGGGGTCGGCGTGGGGGTCGGCGTCGGCGTGGGTGTGGGGGTGGGAGTCGGCGTCGGGGTGGGAGTGGGCGTGGGGGTCGGGGTGGGCGTCGGCGTGGGGTCGCCCGAGCCGCTGAACTGCCACCAGTTCACGTTGAACAGGGTGCCGCTCCCGCCGGTGTACTTGAAGTACAGATCGTGGGTTCCCGTCGCGCCGTTCACCCCGCAGGAGACGGTCGTCCACGTCTGCCAGCCACCGGTGCCCGGCACGGTGCACGTTCCCACCAGCGTGCCGTTGGCGCCGTCCAGGCGCAGCTCGATCCGCCCGCCGCTGTTGGCCGAGGCGACGCGAGCGCTGAAGGACGTCGCCCCGGAACCGAACGCGACCCCCTTGACCTTGACGTAGTCCCCGTTCTCTATCCACCCGATGTTCATGCCGCCCTCACTGGCGGCCTCGGTCTCCACCCCCGACTCCCAGGCGATCGTCTCGGCCTCCTGGCGGACGTAGGGGTCCAGGGTGCCCACCTGCGGCGCCCCGGTCGTGGTCATGTTGATCGTCGGGATGGTGCCGTCGCTCCGGTAGGAGAACTTCTCCACCGCGACGGAACGCGTGTAGCCGCCGCCGCCCGGCAGAGCGCCGTTGTGGTAGAAGAAGTACGACCCGCCCTTGTAGTCGACGACGCCCGGGTGGTTGGTGAAGCTGCCGCCCTGGGTCGGCATGATCGTCCCCCGGTAGGTCCACGGACCGGTGGGGCTGGTGCCCGTCGAGTAGGCGATGAACTCCGAACAGCACTTCGCCGCGAACACGAGGTAGTACAGGCCGTCGCGCTTGTAGACCCACGGCCCCTCCTCGAAGAGGGTCGGCCGGTTCGCGTCGCCGCTTCGGGAGCCGAACCCGGCGGTGGTGAGCTGGATCTGCGACACACCGCCCGAATAGGAGATCATGTCGGTGTTCAGCTTCACATACGACAGGTGCGGGTTGCCCCAGTACAGATAGGCCTGCCCGTTGTCGTCGATGAACACCGTGGGGTCGATCTCACCGTTCTCCACCAGCGGACGCCCGATGGCGTCCCTGAACGGCCCGGTGGGACTGTCAGAGACCGCCACCCCGATGGCCATCCGCCCGGTCGACCGGTTGGTCGTCGGGACATACCAGTAGAACTTGCCGTTCCGGTAGATCGTCTGACCCGCCCACGCGTCGGACTTCGCCCAGCTGAAAGTGGCCACGCTGAGCGGCGAACCGTGGTCGGTCCAGTTCACCATGTCGACGGTCGACCAGACCCGCCAATCCTTCATGGTGAAATACGTCGAGCCGTCCTCGTCGTGTCCCGTGTACAGGTACAGCCGGCCGTTGTACACCAGCGGCGCCGGATCGGCGGTGTAAACGGTCTGGACGATCGGATTATCCGCCCGCGCCGATGTAGCGGGAAATACCGCCATAAGGCAGATCAGGCTCAGCACCCAGAGGAGACCTCGCCTGGAGGCGAGATTCACCGGACGCGGTAACGTGATTCTCATGATCACCTTTCCGGAGCGGTAACCGCTCACCCTGCGCTCGCGTTCGAAGGAGGGTTGACCTGGCCGAATTACGCCCGCCAGATTTGTTAGCGCTCACATTCGACGGTGCCGAAAGGCATCACCGATGGCGTGGGCGGTCGCACACGATTCTGCGATGTGCGGCGGGGCGGCCACGGACACCGCCCAGCGCGGAGCCAACCCCATGTCCAGGAACGGGTCAAGGCGCATGCCCCTTTCCCGGGCGCCCTCGCACGCCGCGGCGACCCTGCTGAGCTGGGCGCCGGAGCGGCGCGGAGGGGACGCCGATCTCGCGGGTGAGTCTGAAACTTTCAGCTGGACATCCGCGCGAATCAGGCAATGGATGAGATTCGTTCTCGCGCCCATATATTCACCCGATGGGACGCGCGCCGTCCACCCGGCGGCCGCCATGCCGCGGCGCCGGCCGATGACTTCCACGCCACTCCGAATACCGGGCGCGGTCACAATTGGCGGCCCGGAAACGCGGCGTTCCGTGGAACTCGGAATCGGATGCCGCCGGCCGCGTCCACGGCGGCCGGCGTGCGGCCGCGGGGTGTCGCACTAATCCGCGCGCGGCGCACGGACCGGTCGATGAGCCATACTTCTGCCAGGCATCACAAGGAGGGGCATCGTGACCGGGACTCCAGGCGAGGGCGGCTACCGGCCGGGCTACGAGGTGGCCGCCGAGCAGGTGCTGGAGCTGATCGCGCGGCTGCGGCTGCGCCCCGGGGACCGCATGCCCACCGAGAACGAACTGGCCCGGCAACTGGGCACCAGCCGCACCGTCGTACGCGAGGCCGTGAAGATACTTTCGGCGATCGGCCGGGTGCGGGCCCAGAAGGGCCGCGGCCTGTACGTGTCCGACGACGAGGGGACGCTCGGCGCGGCGCGGTGGGCGTCCTTCTTCCTCCCCACCGACCTGGACCACGTGTACATGCTCTTCGAGTTCCGCCGGGCGCAGGAGATGGAGACCTGCCGGCTGGCCGCCCGCCGCGCCACCCCCGCCGAGCTCGGAGCCATCGAGGCGGCGGCCGAGGTGTGCCGCCAGGGGTTCCGGACCGGACGCGAGGACATGTTCATCGAGGGCGACGACGCCTTCCACGCCGGCATCGCCAAGGCGTCGCACAACATGTTCCTGGAGGTGGCGGTGCGCGAGGTCCGCCGGCTGCAGTCCCAGTCCAACATCATCGGGCTGCGCGGCTCGATCGGCGGGCACGCGGCCAAGGCGGTCGAGGAGCACGATGCCATCCACCAGGCCATCCGCGCCGGCGACCCCGAGGCGGCCGCCCACGCCGCGGCCACCCACATCGACAACACGCTGGACGACTACCGCAGGGAGATCCAGCAGCGCCTGTTCTCCGCGCCGGGCTGACCGCCGCGGCCGCGCTCACCCGTCCAGGCGGTAGACCCGGGTCGCCGTCCCCTGGAAGACCTCGTCACGCTCGGCGGCCGACAGCCCGGCGTCGCCGAGCAGCGTCTCCACCGTGCCGGTCCAGGCCGGCAGGGCGCCCGCGAGCAGGCAGACCGGCCAGTCGGAGCCGAACATGAGACGTCCGGGGCCGAAGGTCTCAAGGGCGACGCCGGCGTACGGCCGCAGGGCTTCGGCGTCCCAGTCGTCCCAGGCCGCTTCGGTGATCAGGCCGGACAGCTTGGCCGTCACGTTGGGCTCGGCGGCCAGCTCGCGGATCAGCCCGGCCCACGGTTCGAGCTCGCTGGAGGCGACCGGCGGTTTGGCCAGGTGGTCCAGGACGAAGCCCAGCTCGGGGACGGCGCGCACGGTCTCGATCGCGGCAGGGAGCTGATGCGGCGCGACGAGCAGGTCGTAGGTGAGCCCGGCCGCCGCCACCCGCCTCAGCCCGGCACGGACCTCGTCCCGGGCGAGCCAGCGGGGATCGGGTTCGGCCTGGACGAGGTGCCGTATGCCGCGCAGCAGCTGCCCGCCGGGCGAGGCGGCCAGCGCGGCCAGCTCGTCGGCGAGGTCGGGGCGGGTCAGGTCGGCCCAGCCCACCACCGCCGCGACGGTGTCCGACTTCTCCGCCAGCGCGAGGAACTCGCGCGTCTCCTGGGCGTCGTTCAGGACCTGCACGAGCACGGAGCGGCCGATGCCCGCCCGCCCCGCCTCGGAGGCGTGGTCGGCGAGGGTGAAGTCCCGCCGGATGGGGGTCATCTTCGCACCGTCAAGCCAGGCCTGCGGACGCCGGGCCAGCTCCCACATGTGGTGATGAGCATCAATACGGGTCATAGTGCGTTAAGGGCCTCTCGTGCCAGTTCTCTCAGCGGTCTGCCAGTGCTCGCGGCAAGCTCGGCCAGGTCGTCGTGCTCGGGCTTGACGCCCCACGGTCCGCGCTTCATCCGCACCGGCCGGCCGTGCAGCAGCACGGTCTCGACGTGCCGGGGCAGCGCGACCTTGTCCACCACGGTGCGGCGCAGGCCGAGGCTCCCGGTCTCGGCGAAGACCAGGTCCTGCAGGGTGCCGGCCAGCTCGGACGTGGTGAGCACGTGCAGGACGTGCGCGGGACGGCCCTTCTTCATGACCGCCGGCGTGACCCACGCGTCGGCCGCGCCCGCGGCCAGGGCGCGCTCGATGACGTGCCCGAGAACCTCTCCGGTCACGTCGTCCAGGTTCGTCTCCAGAACGACCTGCGGCTCGTGCCCGCCGTGCCGGTCGGCGGGACGTCCGAGCATGGCCACGGTCACGTTGGGCCGGTCCGGCAGCTCCCGGCTCCCCGCCCCGTACCCCGTGGCGCGCAGTTCCATCTCGGGGACCGGCCCGTAGACCGCGCCGATGGCGTGGAGGAGGGCGGCCCCCGTCGGGGTGACGGCCTCCCCCGCCGCGCCTCCCCGCACCAGCGCCCCGCGCAGCAGGGCGATCGTGGCGGGAGCCGGCACGGGAAGCACGCCGTGCCGGGTGCGCACGGTGCCCTCCCCCAGCGGCAGGGGCGCGCAGTGGACGCGCGTCACGCCGAGGTCGCGGAGCGCCGCCGCGCAGCCGACGATGTCGACCAGCGTGTCGTGCCCGCCGAGCTCGTGCAGGTGCACCTCGGCGGCCGGCACGCCGTGCAGCGCGCCCTCCACCTCGGCGATCGCGGCCAGTGCCTTCTCGGCGACCGGCAGGCCGGTGCGCGCCGCCATCTCGATCAGCGTCGACGCGGGCCGCTCGGTGGCGTCGTCGTCCACCTCGACGCGGACGCGGACCGCGGTCAGCGCGCCGGTGCGCACGCGTTCGGCCTCCAGCCGCCAGCCGGTCAGCCCGGTCAGGGCGACGGCGCGGCGTACGGCGTCGGCGGAGGCGCCGGCGTCCAGCAGGGCGCCGAGCAGCATGTCGCCGGCCAGGCCGGTGAACGGGTTGATGTAGAGGATCACCTCGGCCTCCTCGTGAGCCGGTAGGCGGCGAGCGCCGCCCCGAACCCGGAGTCGATGTTGACCACGGTGATCCCGGCCGCGCACGAGCTGAGCATGGCGAGCAGCGCCGTCACGCCCTCCAGCGCGGCGCCGTAACCGGTGGAGGTGGGCACCGCGATCACCGGCGTCTCGACCAGGCCGCCCACCACGCTGGCCAGCGCGCCCTCCATCCCGGCGATGACGATCACGCTGTCGGCCGCGCGCAGTTCGCCGGTCGCGTCGAGCACCCGGTGCAGCCCCGCCACTCCCACGTCCCTGACCACCGTGGTCGAAAGGCCCAGGACGGAGGCGACGGCCGCGGCCTCGGCCGCCACGGGGCCGTCCGCCGTGCCCGCGGTGACCACGGCCACCGTGTGCCCGATCGGCCGCGCCTCCCGCCAGACCAGCAGCCGGGCCTCCCGGTCGTACCCGCCGCCGGGGACGAGCGTGAGCACGGTCGCGGCGGCGTCGGGCTCCACCCGGGTCACCAGGACGGGCCCGGTGTTCCGGTCGAGCAGCGCGGTCACGATGCCGGCGATCTCGGCCGCCCGCTTGCCCGGACCGTAGACGATCTCGGGCAGTCCCTGGCGCGCCTCCCGGTCGAGGTCGACGCGCGCGTACCCCAGGTCGAACGAGCCGCTCATGCGGTGAGGTAGGGAATGGTCATCGGCCCCTCCGGCAGGACGCAGACCCGGCCGGGCAGGTCGCGCACGGTGGCGGCGATGTCGCCGGTCTGCTCCAGATGGGCGTCCGCCAGGTCGGCGTCGGTCAGGTACGAGGTGTGCATGACGACGCGGGCGGACCGCTGGATGCGCGCCTGGATCTGCACCTGCCACTGGTCGGGCACGGTCTCGGCGCGGCGCGAGATCTCCTGGAACAGCTCGTCGGGCGAGGCCGCCGAGGTGAGCACCTCGCGGTAGGAGCCGTGGTCGGGGAACCCGTCCCGGCACTCGGCGGCGCAGACGATGGTCCCTCCCGGCCGCACGACCTGGGCGGCGGCGCTCATGCCCTTCACCGACTGGTAGAGGTTCTGGTCGAGCGGGAACCCGGCGTTGGTCGTCACCACCACGTCGAAGGGCTCGGCGACCGGCCGCATCGCCACCGCGCGAGCGGCCTCGGTGGCGGCGGCGTGCATCGGCGCCAGGTCGCCGCCGAACGCCCGCACGATGCGCTGCTCGCGGTTCAGCACGACGTCGAGGGCGAAGGTGACGCCGGTCGCGGCGGCGATGGCGCGCACGTCGTCGTGCACCGGGTTGCCGTCGATGACGCCCCAGGTGGCGCGCGGGTCGCCGATGCGGGCCGCGTCGTGCAGGGTGAGCACGGTCTCCAGGGCGGCGAGCCCGGGGGCGACCAGCTTGGGCCCGCCGGAGAACCCGGCGAAGAAGTGCGGCTCCACGAACCCGGTCGTGATCCGCACGTCCGCCTCGGCCCACTCGCGGTTGAGCCACACCGGGACGTCCTTGCCGTGGCGGCCCATCCAGCGCAGCGACGAGCGGTCGCGGGAGTCGTGGTTGACGATGCGCACGGCGTCCACGACCTCGTCGCCGAACATCGCGCGCAGCTCCTCGGCGGTGTTGCCGCGGTGGGTGCCGGTGGCGACCAGGATCACGACGTCGGCGAGGTCGGTCACCCCGTCCAGCTCGGCGAGGATCGCCGGGATCATCAGGTGCCGAGGCTGCGGCCTGGTGCCGTCGCAGGCCGAGATCGCCACCGTCTGGCCGGGGCGCACCCGCTCGCGCAGCGGCGGCCCCGCCACCGGTTCGCGCAGGGCCCGCCGCAGCTCGGCCGCCTCGTCCGGGGCGGCCTCGCGGGTGACCGGCGTGATGACCGTGGTCCGGTCGTCCGGCAGGTCCACGACGAGCCCGTCCGCGCCGTAGGCGAGGTCAACCCGCATGTTCCAGCTCCTTCCAGAGCTCCTCCGGCACGTCGGCGGCCGCCAGGTCGAGGTCCTCGCGGACCTCGGCCGCGCTGCGCGCGCCGATCAGCACCGTGGTGACGGCCGGATGCCGGTGCGGGAACCGCAGCGCGGCCGCCGGCAGCGGCACGCCGTACGACGAGCAGAGCCGTCCCAGCTCACGCGCCCGCGCGAGCACCTCGGGCGGGGCCGCGTCGTAGTCGTAGGTCGTCCCGCCGGCCAGGACGCCGCTGTTGAACACCCCGCCCGCGATGACGGCGACGCCGCGCCGCTCGCACGCCGGCAGCAGTTCGGCGGCGGCGGACCGGTCGAGCAGCGTGTAGCGCCCCGCGACGAGGACCGCGTCCATGTCGGTCTCCCGGACGAAGCGGGTGAGCATCTCGGCCTGGTTCATCCCGGCGCCGATCGCGCCGACGACGCCCTGGTCGCGCAGCTCGGCCAGCGCCGGGTACGCCTCGCCCGCGGCCTGCTCCCAGTGGTCGTCCGGGTCGTGGATGAACACCAGGTCGAACCGGTCGAGCCCGGTGCGCGCCAGGCTGTCCTCCAGCGAGCGCAGGACGCCGTCGCGGCTGTAGTCGCGCACCCGCACGTGGCCGCCGCGGCCCGGGAAGCCGTCCTCCTCGCCCTGACCCGGCACCAGGACGCGGCCCACCTTCGTGGACACGACCGCCTGCCGCCCCGCGTCACCCGGCAGGCCGCGCAGGAAGCGTCCGAGCCGCTCCTCGGCGAGACCGGCGCCGTAGTGCGGCGCGGTGTCGAAGTAGCGGATGCCCGACTCCCACGCTGCGGCGAGCGCCTCGTGCGCCTCGTCTTCGCCGACCGGGGCGAACAGCCCGCCGAGCGGCGCGGTGCCGAGCCCGTAGAGCCCGAGGCCGGCCGTCACGACGCCGCCGGCCGGAGGCGCAGGCCGGCCATGCCGCCGTCCACGGGCAGCTCGATGCCGACGGTGGAGCCGGAGGCCGGACCGGCCAGGTACGCGACGGCCTTGGCGACCTCCTGCGCGCTGACCAGGCGGCCGTGCGGCTGGCGGGCGCTCAGCGCGGCCCGCTCGGCCGCCGGATCGGGGGCGGCGTCGAGCAGCCGCGCGATCCACGGGGTGTCCACGGTGCCGGGGGTGACGCAGTTGACGCGGATGCCCTCGCGGATGTGGTCGGCCGCCATCGCCCGGGTCAGCGCGAGCACCGCGCCCTTGGACGCCGAGTACAGCGCCCGCTGCGGCAGCCCGGCGGTGGCGGCGATCGAACAGGTGTTGACGATCGCCGCCTGCGGGGACCGCCGCAGGTACGGCAGGGCCGCCCGGGTGACGCGGGCGATGCCGACCACGTTGAGGTCGAAGACGCGCAGCCATTCGGCGTCGTCGTTGTCGGCCACGGTGCCCTGGGCGCCGATGCCCGCGTTGTTCACCAGCACGTCGATGCGGCCGAACCGTTCGGCCACCGCCGTGATCGCGCGCCGCACGGTCGTGTCGTCGGTCACGTCGCAGACGAACTCGGTGTCCTTGAGGTCAAGGACCGCGACCTGGGCGCCACGCGCGGCCAGTTCCTCGGCGACCGCCTGGCCGATGCCCGAGGCGCCACCGGTGACGACGGCGACCGCCCCGTCGAACTCGCCGCCGCCCTTGCCCGCCGGCTCGCTCATCGTTCCTCCTGTGCGCATTCGTGCTCGGGACGGCGTCCGTCCACCCTGGCGGCCCGTCGCGCGGGACGTGCCTCGCCGGCTCTCACGCCTGGCCCATCCGCTGGCGCTGGCGGCCCAGGCCGTCGATCTCCAGCTCGACCACCTCGCCCGCGCGCAGGTACGCGCGGGGGCCGCGGCCGAGCGCCACGCCCGCCGGGGTGCCGGTGTTCACCACGTCGCCGGCCTCCAGCACCATGAACTGGCTGAGGTACCAGATCACGTGGTGCACGCCGAAGATCTGGTTCTTGGTGTTGCCGTTCTGCCGCAGATCGCCGTCGACCCACAGCCGCAGGCCGAGCGCCTGCGGGTCGCCGACCTCGTCCGGGGTGACCAGCCAGGGCCCCAGCGGGTTGAACGTCTCACACGACTTGCCCTTGTCCCACTGGCCGCCGCGCTCGATCTGGAACTCGCGCTCGGACACGTCGTTGGAGATCGCGTACCCCGCGATCACCTCCGCCGCCTCCTCGGGCGAGGCGAGGTAACGCGCCTCGCGCCCCAGGATGATCGCCAGCTCGACCTCGTAGTCGGTCTTCACACTGCGGCGCGGCACCAGCACCTCGTCATCGGGACCGACCAGCGTGTTCGGCGCCTTCATGAACACCACCGGCTCGGAAGGAGGCGCGGCCCCGGTCTCCTCGGCGTGGTCGGAGTAGTTGAGCCCGATGCACACGATCTTCCCCGGCCGGGCCACCGGCGCGCCGACCCGCTCGTACGGCCCGGCCTCCGGCAGCCGTCCCTCCGCCAGGGCCGTCCGCACGCGCTCGATTCCTCCCCCCGCCAGGAACGCGCCGTCGATGTCCGCCGTCAACGACGACAGATCCAGCACCCGGCCCTCCGGCCCCATGACGCACGGCCGCTCACCCCCGACCGGCCCGACACGCAACAGCTTCACGATCCGCTTTCCTCCATTAGGCGTAGGGATAGGTGGTGTGGGAGCTTGGCAGATTCATCGGGTCGAAGTAAAGCCAGATTCACCTGGCGCCCGTCGAACCAGCCAGCTTGACCCTCAGAAGGCAGGAGCCATACTGTCCGAGGCATATTCATCGGGTCAATCGGCGCATACGCGGCCTGCCTCTCCGCCGCCGCGCTCCTCCGGAACGCCGGGACGCCGTGGCCGCCCGCTTCCGCGGACACCGAGGCAGACCCCGAAGCGGACCCCGAAACAGACACCGAGAAGGAGACTTCGATGAACGACGCGATGACGCGGCTCAGTGAGCGGCTGCGCGAGGAGACCGCGCTGGTCGTCGCCTACTCGGGCGGCGTGGACTCGGCGCTGCTCGCCTATGCCGCGCACCGCGTGCTCGGCACGAGGGCATTGGCCGTCACCGCGGTCTCCCCCAGCCTGGCGGCCTCCGAGCGGTCGGCCGCGCGCGAGTTCGCGCGGCACCACGGCCTGCCGCACCTGGAGGTCTGCACCGACGAGGCGGAGCGGCCCGAGTACGCGGCCAACGGCTCCGACCGCTGCTACCACTGCAAGTCGGCGCTCTTCGACGCGCTGACCCCGCTGGCGACCGCCATGGGGGCCCGCATCGCGCTCGGCACCAACCTCGACGACCTCGGCGACCACCGGCCCGGCCGGCGGGCGGCGGCCGAACGCGGCGCCGTCTCTCCGCTGGTCGACGCCGGGCTGACCAAGGCCGGCGTCCGCGAGGTCAGCCGCGAGCTGGGCCTGGCGACGGCCGGCAAGCCCGCCGCGCCCTGCCTGGCCTCCCGGGTGACCTACGGCGACCCCGTGACCCCCGAGGTGCTGCGCAAGGTGGAGACGGCCGAGGCCGCCCTGCGCGACCTCGGCTTCCCGGTGTGCCGGGTGCGCGCCCACACCGGGGGCGCGCTCGCCCGCGTCGAGGTTCCCGCCGCGGAGGTCCCCCGGGCGGCCGAGCTGCGCGAGCGCATCGACGCCGCCGTCCGCGGCGCCGGCTTCACATTCTGCTCGCTCGACCTGTCGGGCTTCGCGTCCGGACGCCTCAACGCCCTGCTGCCGCTGCTTCCGGGATGAGCCGCCGGCGGGCGCCCCTGCCAAGGAGCCCCGTGGCGGGCCGCCCGTGCCCGCGGGCCGGGGCGGCCCGCCATCGGGTGAGAGCACGGCGGCGCTATCGCTGCAGGCGCACAGGGGCGCCGGGTGCGCTGCGGCGGACGAGCCAGGCCTCGGTGATGTGCGTGAACATCGCCTCGGCGGCGCCGTCGGGGTCATGGGCGGCGATGCGTTCGTAGACGCGGCGGTGGCCGGCGTTCGACGCCACGCACAGGGCCCGCTCGGTGCGGCCCATGTAGCGGGCGGTGTTGACGACCTGCTTCTCCAGCGACCGCACCACCCCACGGGCGATGCGGTTCCCGGACACCTGCATGATCGTGTCATGGAAGGCGCGGTCGTGGTCGGCGTAGGTGGCCGGGTCGTCCACGCACTCGTCCATGCGGTCGACCAGCGCGCGCAGCCGCTCGACGGTGTCCTCGTCCGCCACGCGGGCGGCGAGGTTGGCCATGTCGGACTCAAGGATGCGCCGCGTGACGACGAGGTCGTCGAGTATCGCAAGGCTCTCGTCCTCGGCGATGGTCGCCGCGAGGACGAGTTCGTCGAGCATGTCCCACATCGTCGGCGGGGTGACCATGGTGCCCGCCCCCTGGCGGACCTGGACGAGACCCTTCTCCTGCAAGACCTTCACGGCCTCGCGCACGACGGTGCGGCTCACCGAGAACGCCTGGCACAGCGCGGGCTCGGGAGGGAGCGGCGTGCCGGAAGGGTGCTCCCCGCGGACGATGCGCTCAACCAGTTCGGCCGTCACCGCCTTTGCCAAACTGGCCGGCCGTCGCACCCATGCGGGTGGCGTCGAGACGCGGCCGGGCGATTCCTGCGATGCCGTCATATCCCCCTCCGGTGGGCCTGCCGAAGGCAGCGCCGACGGCGCCAGTATACGTCATGTGTATTGACGTCAGACGTCATACGAGTTACGTTTCGCGAAAGACGGCCGGGGAGGCTGGCCGCCCTCTGGAGAGTGAACAGCAAATGAAGCAGCACACTTTATGGTCGGTCGCCCTGATCGCGGGCTTGGCCCTGGCCGGCTGCGGCAGCGCCGCGCCGACGGGCTCACAGTCGGGGTCCGAGACGGGATCCTCCGCCGGCGCCGCCAAGAGCAAACTCGTGGTCTGGGACTGGAAGTCCGGCGACAAGGCCGCCGCCACCTATATCGAGAAGGCCAAGGCCGACTTCGCCAAGAAGCATCCCGACGTCACCGTCGAGTTCGTGGCCCAGCCGTTCGAGCAGTACTACACCCTGCTCGGCGCGGCCATCCAGTCGGGCAAGGGCCCCGACGTCATGCTCTTCAACGGAGGCGGGCAGATCCGCGACCGCGTGGACGCGCTCCTCCCGCTGGACGAGTACGTGACCGACGACAAGCAGCGCCTGGCCGGCTGGGAGGCGTTCAGCAAGGACGGCAAGACCTACGCCGCGCCGGTGACGTTGCAGGGCCACCCCATCTACTACAACAAGACGCTCTACCAGAAGGCGGGGCTCGACCCCGAGAAGCCGCCCACGACGTGGGACGAGCTGATGAGCGACTGCGCCGCCATCAAGAAGGCCGGCGCCAAGTGCTTCGCGCTCGGCAACAAGGAGGGCTTCGGCATCCAGTTCTGGCTCTCGGGCCTCGCCTCGGGCATCCTCACGCCCCAGGAGTACGACGACTGGATCGCCGGCAAGCGCGACTGGAACTCCCCCAACGTCAAGCAGGTCTTCAAGCTCTGGAAGGACGTCAACGACAAGGGCTTCAACAACGACGGGGCCAACTCGACCGCGATGTTCAACGACTCCTTCTCGGTCTTCGACTCGGGCAAGGCGGCCCACGTCATCGGCCTGATGTCCGACGTGGGGCACTGGAAGGACTTCGGCGAGTTCCTCGGCGACAAGGTCGGCGTCATGCGCGCCCCGGTCGTCACCAGCGGCGCCGAGCCGTCCCTCCCGTACGACGGAGGCATCGGTTACGCGGTGGCGAAGTGGACGAAGGACCCCAAGTCGGCGGCCGACCTGGTGCGGTCTCTGACGACGACCGAGGCGTTGAACGCCTTCTACTCCGACGCCGGCGCCATCGCCTCCGACACGACGATCGACGTGTCGCAGGCGCCTCCGGCCGTCGGCACCATCGTGTCGCAGCTGAAGTCCGGCAAGCCCGCGCTGCACGTCGCGCTGTCGTCCAAGACTCTGGACCTGATGGGCAGGCTGTCCCAGAAGCTCCTCAGCGGATCGGCGAGCGTCGACGAGGCGGTGAAGCAGCTGGCCGCTTCCGACCGAACGGGCTGATCGCGTGCCGGTTGGACGT
Source organism: Sphaerisporangium sp. NPDC049457 (assembly GCF_055586705.1). NCBI lineage: Bacteria > Bacillati > Actinomycetota > Actinomycetes > Streptosporangiales > Streptosporangiaceae > Sphaerisporangium > Sphaerisporangium sp. NPDC049457. The sequence continues at coordinate 120,114 of NZ_JBVJHR010000029.1, forward strand.
TCATCTCCGTTGGCCCGCCCGGCCGGTGCCGGGCGGGCCGACGGGGCGAAACTCGAACGGCGGGCGCGCCACGGCGGCATCGGCACGCACTCGCGGGGCAATGCCCGTGGACGGGGGTCGGCCGAGCGCTTCGCGCCCCTGGTCCTGATGGCGCCGGCCGTTCTGATCATCGTGCTGCTGCGGCTGTGGCCGCTGCTCCTCGGCGTCAACTTCTCCTTCACGGGGGACGGCGAGCTCAACGGGACGGCGGTCGGCCTGGCCAACTACGCCGCCCTGCTCGAAGACCCGCTGTTCCGCACCGCGCTCGGGAACGTGGGCCTGCTGGTGGTGCTGCTTCCCTTGGCGGTCGCCTTCCCCGGCCTGCTCGCGACGTTCATCTACCTGCGCGTGCCGGGCAACCGGGTCTTCCGCGGCGTCTACTTCTTCCCGGCCGTGCTCTCACCGGTGATCGTCGGCGCCATCTTCAACCTGATCCTCGCCATCGACGGCCCGTTCAACGCCGTCCTCGGGTCGATCGGCATCGGCCCGATCGACTGGCTCGGCGATCCGGACGTGGCCATGTTCACGGTCGTGGGCGTGCACATCTGGGCGACGTTCGGCATGTCCCTGGTGGTGTTCCTCGCCGGGTTCTCCACCCTGGACTCGGCGCTCCTGGACGCCGCCCGGGTGGACGGCGCGACGCTCCCCCAGATCATCTGGCATGTCATCATCCCCGGCCTGTCCCGCACCATCCAGTTCGTCTTCGTGACCACCATGATCGGGATGCTGACCTCCATGTTCGGCCTGCTCTACGTCATGACCGCCGGCGGCCCGGAGGGATCGACCTATCTGCCGGAGTTCTACATCTGGACCCAGCAGGGCAAGATGAACAGTCCGGCGCTCGCCTCGGCCGCGTCCACGGTCCTCTTCCTTATCATGCTCGTCGTGGGGCTCGCGCAGATGAGCGTGCTGCGCCGCGCGGGGAGGGAGGACTGATGCCTACCAGGAGCCTGGGCAAATGGGTGGCCGCCGTCCCGATGGCGATCCTCGCGCTCGCGACGATCTACCCCCTGGTGTTCACCGCCAACGTCTCCATGAAGACGCGGCGGGAGTACATCCTCGACCGGTTCTCCCCGGCGAGCTCCCCGCACGCGGAGAACATCTCCGCGGCGTGGAACAGCGTCGGCATGGCGCGGTACTTCTTCAACTCGGTCGTCGTGGTGACGTGCTCGGTGGTGCTGTTGCTGCTCATCGGGTCGATGGCCGGCTTCGCGCTCAGCCAGCTGCGGTTCCGCGGGTCCAAGATGCTCTTCCTGGGCTGCCTCGCGGCGCTGTTCATCCCCTTCCAGGTGATCATGGTGCCGCTCGCCCGGGTGATGGCGGACACCGGTCTCATCGACACCTATCCGGGGCTGATCCTGGCCTACGTCGCGCAGTTCCTGCCGTTCACCATCTTCCTGATGACCAGCCACTACCGGACGATCCCCGCGGAGATCGTCCACGCGGCCAGGATCGACGGGAACACGACCTACGGCGTCTACCGGCGGATCATGATCCCGCTGGGAGCCCCGGCCCTGCTGTCGGTCGGCATCCTGGACGCCCTGTTCTGCTGGAACGACGTGCTCATCGCCCTGGTGATGATGCCGTCGGCGGAGCATCGCACCCTCATGGTCGGGGTCACCTCGTTGCGCGGGCAGTACTCCGATGACATCCCAACCTTCGCCTCCGGAGTCCTGATCGCCGCGGTGCCCGTCCTGCTGCTCTATCTCTTCCTTCAACGTCAGATCGCCGACGGTGTCACCGCCGGCTCCACGAAGGGCTGACATGCGGATCTCGGGGTATCGGACTCTGACGACGGTGCATGAATGGGGCCGCCCCGTCGGCGACGCCAACGGCGTCTACACCGACGGGAACGTCTCGGTGCCGATCATTCTGGTCGACACCGACGAAGGCATCACCGGCGTCGGCATCGGTCCGCACGTGGAACTCGACGCCATCTTCGCCGCCATCGACGGCGAAGACCCGCGCGGCGTGCCCGCGCTCTACGACCGCATGCTGCGGCAGACCTTCAAGGCGGGCCACGCGGGCGCCGTGTTCGGCACCATCGGCGCGCTCGACACCGCCTTGTGGGACATCAAGGCGCAGGCCGCCGGCGAACCGCTCTGGCGTCTGCTGGGCGGCCGCGACCGGCGGGTCCCCGCCTACGCGTCCGGCCTGGACATCGGCCTGACCGACGACGAGCTCGTCTCGACCTACGAGGTCTACGCGCGGCACGGCCTGCGGGCCGCCAAGCTCAAGGGCGGCCTCGACGTCGAACGCGACCTGCGCCGCCTGACGCTGGTCCGGGATGTCCTGACCGAGGCCGCGCACGGCTCGCGGCCGAGCCTGATGCTCGACGTCAACGAGGCATGGACGCGCAAACAGGCGGTCAGGCACGTCTGTGAGATCGAGCGCACCCTCGATCTCACCTGGATCGAGGAGCCCGTCCGGCGGTGGGACGCCGAAGGCCTGGCCATCGTCGGCCGCGGGATCCGCGCCTCGGTCGCCACGGGCGAGAACCTCACCGGGCTCGAACAGTTCCGGCCGCTGATGGCCGCGGGGGCCGTCGACGTCGTCCAGACGGCCGCCGTCTGGGGGATCACCCACTTCCTGCGGGTGTCCACCCTGGCGCACGCCCACGACCTGCCGGTCAGCCCGATCGGCACCACCCCGATCGCCCTGCTGCACGCGGCCACGTCGGTCCCGAACCACATGGTCAGCGAGCTGCAGGACCTGCGGCCGCCGATCGGGGTGTCCGTCGACCTGTCCATCGAGGACGGCGCGTTCGTCCTCGGAGACTCCCCGGGCCTGGGCGTCACGATCGACGAGGCCGCGATCACGGCGTTCACCCGCCGGCCGGCCGGTGGCATGACGGCCGACACCCCGAACGTCCGGCCCGAGCACGCCGGACGGCGACTGCTGGCGGTGGCCGACCACGCCGCCACCCCGCGGCACCAGCTCACCCCCTAGAGGTCGCGCCTCGTGGGTGCGCCGCCGCGGCGGCGCACCCACGTGTGCGTACCGCGTGAAAGGTTCACGCGTGCGCCTCGGGATGCAGTGCGCGCGCGCACAGGGTGAGCCCCTCCACCAGGGTCTTGCCGGTCGTGTCGTCGACCTCGGCGAGCATGGCCGTCTCGATGGTGTCGAGCGAGCGGTCGCAGCGTTCGAGCAGGGACCGGCCCTTGCGGGTGAGGCGGGCGCACAGCACCCTGCCGCCGTCCGGATGCGGGTCGCGGCGGATCAGCTCGCGCCGTTCCAGGTCGCGTATGACGAGGTTCATGGCCTGCGGCGTCACGAAGGCGATGCGCGCGAGCTCCGCCGAGGACAACCCCTCGCGCATGCGCAGCTCGCTGAGCGCCATGTAGGCGGGGGTGGTGACATCGTGCAGGGAGAGCGCCTCGTCCAGGCGGGCCCGGATGCGGCGCTCCAGCCGGAACACCAAGTAGCTCAGACGTGGTGCGGGCGGGGCCGACTGGGAGGCGCGGGAGGGTCGGCGGGCGGTCACCGGAAGACCATACCGTGCGGCCGCCGCGTGTAAGTTTCGCGGATGATACAAAGCGGCTTGATAACAAGTAGCTTGATAAGCAGCTCAAAGACACCGTTCCTCACCTGCCTGGCCCGGCGGCTTCCGCGGTCGCCTTGACCGCCGTTCGCGGCCACGCCTACCTTGCATCCGCCGAGCCCGGCCTGTGGCGATCCTCGGCGCCGGGCCCGCAGCCGTCGTGCGGAGACGAGCACCGCACACCCAGCAGAGGAGAGCGGATGAAACGGTTCACCGCCTTATTGGCCAGTGCGAGCGCAGTGCTGCTGTACGCCCTCGTCGCGCTGGTGTTCCCGCATCAGGCCACCGCGGCCACGCTGACCGAGGTGACCAACTTCGGCGCCAACCCCGGCAACCTGCGTATGCACCTGTACGTGCCGGACAACAGACCCGCCAACCCG